>CAYNCU010000102.1:0-12698 GCA_964395765.1 uncultured Roseivirgaceae bacterium
CTGCGTATGGAACTTTTCCAAAACCCGATGTATAATACTACAAAACAGGAAACCTATGAATTCTGGAGGACAATTGCCCGGCATTTTCAGGGAAACAATACTGTGGCTTTTTATGAAATATTCAATGAGCCGACCCTGTATCGGGGCCAGCTGGGAAGCATGTCCTGGCATGACTGGAAGCTGATCAATGAGGATATTATCCACCTGATCAGGGCCTATGACAGGGAAACCATTCCGCTAGTTGCCGGTCTTGACTGGGCTTATGATCTTACGCCTCTTCATGATGATCCCATTAATGCCGCCGGAATTGCTTATGTCACTCATCCGTATGCGTTCAAACGCAGCCAGCCCTGGGAACCTAAATGGGAGGAAGATTTTGGCTTCGCTGCCAGTGAATACCCTGTGGTTGCAACGGAATTCGGTTTCGGATTGCGTCCTGGCGAAACCACAAACATGGAAAACTATCCTTTCAGGATCATCCATTATCTTGAAGGCAGGGGTATAAGCTGGATGGGCTGGGTGTTCGACCCCGAATGGGGACCTCCGATGCTCAAATCATGGGATAATTTTGAACTTAGCGGGGAAGGTGAATTTTTCAAAAAAGCCCTCCACGGGGAAGTTCTTAAATAAGATGATCAATAGATTAAGTATTATTATGAAGTTGATAAATTAAGCTGCAAAACGGTAAATTATTTGATTTATTTCTTATCTTGATATTTCGCATTCACGAAAACTGACGGGGAATTTAGGTTATGGAAAACTTACAATCCTGTGAAGTTTAACGATTATAAAAATCAAAAAACCTTTAAAAGATATTACTGAGATGGTAAAGATCAATTATCACCCTGAGAAACGATATTCTATCCCGACCCGAATTATCACTGTTTTTTTATCTGCCATAACTATTGTGCTGTTATCCCGCTGCGGATCCGGAGAGTATACCCGTGGGATAGGTGTTTACCCGGGAGACCCTTCCGAAGACTTCTCGCCGGTAATGTATAAGGACAGTACGGTGTACAGGAACCTGGCTTTCCATCGTCCCAGCTATAACTCAAGCAGTTTTGACTACAACCTTACGGCCGAGCTGGTGACAGACGGGATACGGGCATCAAACATGCCTTACCGGATTTCCTGCGCTTCCAGTCAGGAAGGCACCCTTCCCCGGAACGAGAGGGAATGGCTGATTGATCACAATTATTTCACGGGGATCAGCCTGGACAGCACTTATGGTTGGGTCCAGATCGCATTATTAGGGGATTCCCTTCCATCGTTTGACAGGATCGATATTGGCGCAATTGTAAGAGTCGACCTTAAAAGCCCCGGAAGATGGTCGTACCGGCTATTAGGTTCCAATGATAATTCCAACTGGACAGAACTGGGAGGAAAGGAGGGCTACGGTTATCCCGGTGACACCATGCAAAGGTTTTTCAGGAGGCCCGGCCCCAATCCGTTCAGGAGACTGACTGCTTCGATAGAGGTTAAATCGCCTGAAAAATATCAATATTTCCGTCTGTTACTCCAATCTCGTAATGTAATGACCTGGCGATTCAGCGGCTTCGATTTTTACAAAGATGACAAGGAAGTGGAGGTTATGCCTTCGGCACGGTTCACCAGTGCCTGGATGAGCGCGGGAACCGGAAAGGAGTGGGTGATGGTGGATCTTGGATCCGTTTGCTCCATCAGTCAGGTTGACCTTTACTGGATCAAAAGGGCCTTGGAAGGTTCTGTACAGGTATCCAATGATGAACAAAACTGGAAAGATATCAGTAACTGGACCAATGGCAGCGGTGAAAAGGATGAATTCAAATATTCCACACCTGAAGCAGGAAGATATGTTCGCGTATTAATGACAAAGCCGGAATCCCAGGATGGTTACGTGATGAGTGAAATGGAAGTTTATGGCAGAGGCGGTTTCCTTTTAAAGCCGAAAGATCAGCCGGATCCGGAAGACAAATATCATATGCAGTTAGCAGGGGGGGCCTGGAAGGTTCAAAGAGCTTCCTTGGTCCATGCCGAAGGCAATACATTGTCGAAAGAAGGCTATAACGACAGTACCTGGGTATCGGCTACTGTTCCAGGTACTGTCCTGGTAAGTTACCGGAATGCAGGGGCCTTGCCTAACCCTAATTACAGCGATAACCAGCTTATGATTTCCGATTCTTTCTTCAATTCGGATTTCTGGTACCGGGATAATTTCGATATCCCGTCCTCCTTTAATGATAAGCATCTTTTTTTGAATTTCGATGGGATCAACTGGAAGGCGGAGGTTTATTTCAACGGACATGACCTGGGCAGGATTGAGGGAGCATTTAAACACGCGCGATTCGATATTATCCAATATGTTAATCCCGGAGCTAAAAATTACCTGGCTGTACGTATCATTAAAAATGCGCATTATGGCAATGTCAAGGAACAAACAGCTGAAAGCACAGATAAGAATGGCGGAATTTTAGGAGCCGATAATCCCACTATGCATGCCACCATCGGCTGGGACTGGATTCCTACAATACGCGGAAGGGATATGGGTATCTGGAATAACGTATACCTGACGCACAGCGGGCCTGTGACAATTGATAATCCCTATGTTAAATCGGAATTACCATTACCGGATACAACATCGGCCAATCTTCATTTTGTTTTCACCCTGACCAATCATAATAATACCCCTGTAGAAGGCACCATTCATGCAACACTTGGCAATATTTCATTCTTCGAGGATGAAACTCTTGAATCCTCCGAAACCAAGGTCATTGAAATTGACCCGGACCAGATCTCCGATTTAAAGATGAAGGATCCGGAATTATGGTGGCCAAATGGTTATGGAAGCCCACATTTATACGATGTCCGGATTGAATTTAAAGATAACAGCACCGGCGACGTTTCCGATGTCAATACCTTCAAGACCGGGATTAGGGAAATGACTTACCGGATGGATAGCGGAGCCCTGAAGATCTGGATCAACGGGAGAAGGTTCGTTGGAAGAGGAGGAAACTGGGGATTTCCCGAGTCCAACCTGGCTTATAGAGACCGGGAATATGATGTTGCTGTCAGGCTTCACAGGGGAGAAAACTTCACCATGATCAGGAATTGGGTAGGGCAGACCGGCGATGATGGATTTTATAAAGCCTGTGATAAATATGGAATAATGATCTGGCAGGATTTCTGGCTTGCCAACCCAGCTGATGGTCCCGATCCTGACGATAACCGGATGTTTATGGATAACGCCGTCGATTTCATTAAGAGGATCAGGCATCATCCATCCCTTGCCCTCTATTGCGGCAGGAATGAAGGAGATCCGCCTCAGCCGATTGATTCAGCATTGAGGGCAGAGATTAAGGTACTTGATCCGGGAATGGAATATATCTCCAACTCGGCCGACAAGGGGGTAAGTGGCCATGGGCCCTACAGGGCAATGCCGGTTAAATTTTATTTTGAAAACCGCGCCACCCCCGAGCTGCATAGTGAAATCGGGATGCCGAATGTAGTTACTTATGAGAGCCTGAAAAAAATGATGCCCGATTCATCGCTATGGCCGGCCCAGGGCAGGATGTGGGGAATCCATGATTTCTGCTTGCAATCTGCACAATCTGCCTCCTCTTTCATTGACATGATCAACAATGAATATGGGGGAGCAGATAACATTAAGGACTGGGATAACCTGGCTCAATTTGTCAATTACCAGGGTTACCGTGCTATTTTTGAGGCACAGAGTAAGCATAGAATGGGGGCCTTGCTCTGGATGAGCCATCCCGCATGGCCTTCCATGGTATGGCAAACATATGACTATTATTTTTCCCCTACGGCCGGTTATTTCGGGTGTAAAAAAGGTTCCGAACCTCTTCACATACAGTGGAATATGCTTACCGACAGTATTGAAGTCGTTAATTATAGTGTGGAAGGAGGAATGAAGCTAAAGGCTTACGCTGAATTATATAATATGGACGGCACTTTGAAATGGCATAAGGAAACAACGGTTAATTGCCCGGAAGATAATACCGCAGAATGTTTTAAAATGGAATATCCTGAAGGTTTGAGTGATGTTCAATTTATCAGGTTGAAACTTATGCAGGGAGACCGTTTAATCTCGGACAATTTTTACTGGCGAGGTAAGGAAGAATACAATTACAAGGCCTTGAAGGAGATGCCCAAAGTAAAAATCGATGCAAAGACATCTACTTCTAAATCCGGAGGACAGTGGCGCCTTACTACGGTTTTAAATAATTCCTCCAAATCACCGGTAATTATGGTCAGGCTCAAAGTGGTGCGTTCCAATACCGGCGACCGTATTTTGCCGGCCTATTACAGTGATAATTACATATCCTTAATGCCCGGAGAATCAAAAACCATTCAGACAATGGTTGAAAACGCCGATACAAGAGCTGAAAAGCCGAAAGTTGTGATATCAGGTTTTAATTTGCAGCCATAAGGCTTATCTTTATATTGTTAAAATGAAATAAAAATTTTAAAACTATTCGTTAAACGAAATCGTTTCTACTTATAGTTTAATTTTTATCATGATGGGAGGGAATATATATTTCCTGAATAATTTTGCTTTAAAAGCAAAAAAACCTTGGTGGATTTCCTCTATCTCCCGGGATACTGAAAATCAGCTTCATCAAATCTCTAAATTCTATTTTTATTCAAAAAAATTATTACTCCAATGAAAAAGTTATTCATTGTTCAACTGATCTTTATTCTTATTGCAGGTATGTCCTGTAAAGTCAATAATTCATCTTCCGGTACGGTGAGGGAGAATTCCAATACCTCCTCCTCGAGTACGGTTCAGGCCAATAATTCATCCCTGACCCTGTTTCAGTATTTGAAACAGGTGCCGGGACTACAGGTAAGTGGTTCGGAAAGCAACCCTCAAATATATATTCGGCAAGCCTTTTCATTTAACGCAGACAATCACCCCCTTTTCGTAATTAACGGGCAGCGTGTAGGCAAGATTTATGCCTCGGTCGCCTCAATGGTATCTGTAAGCGATATTAAATCGGTTACCGTACTAAAAGATGTCGCCTCTACGAGTGCTTATGGATTGGAAGGTGCCAATGGTGTGATACTGATACGAACCAAACGCGGGTATGATAAGTAGTTATGCTGGATTCAAAAGTCACATGGCAACAGGATTATTAAAAAAATCCTGGTACGTTGAAATATAACTTAGTATTTCCAATGATTTTTTTTATTTACACGGCGTATTGGGTCGTATCTTAACCGGACATAATGATGTTCGGAAATAATACAGTCCTTGTTACTGGTAATTTACAATCGCTTCAAAACTAAATAGTTATAATTCTGGTTTAAATTTTGCGCTAATTCGATTCAAAGAAAAAAATTATGAAGGTTTTAATAGCAATACTTTTATTTTTCATACTATTCAGCTTATGCTGGCCATTGGCGCTTGGCCTGTTTTTTCTTTTATTTTTCTGCTGGATAATTTTATTACCTTTTCAGATCCTTGGCTTTACATTGGCCGTGGTGTTTAAAATAATCGGCGCTATTCTGTTATTTCCATTTAAATTGATAGCAGCTCTCTGATCCGGATCATTACAAAATTTTCGTCTTCCAATTTTCAATTTTCAATCTCCAATTTTCAAATTCCGACCCGACGCCGCTTCAAAGTCGGAATCAAAATTATTAATAACTGACGTAATAGAATTTTTAGCTTGGAGGTTGGTTGATGGAGTTAAGAGTTCTTTCAAGGCCTTAATCCGGAACAAAATACTCTAATCACAGTTAATTATTTATTATAGTAAGGCGCCGCGGGTGAGGAATTATTTATAGTATGAAGTTTTCGTACAAGGTAATTAGTTTGTAATTAAAGTTTACCAATTTAAATTCATTTAATTAAAATATAGTTTCATGAAAATCACGTACCGTAATCTTTTATTATCGCCGGCTGTAATATTTTGTTTTCTTATTCAGGTCAGGGCCCAGACGATTACTATTACGCCCGACAAAACCAATGGAATATACCAAAGCGGAGAGACCGTAACCTGGACCATCCATTGTAATCCGGACAGCGTCCCGGATTCTCTTCATTACAAAATTTTAAAAGGTCAACTAACCGACTGGAAACACGGGATGCTTAAATTATCGGATGGCATCGGTCGTGTACAATATAAATTTGAAATGCCGGGTTCCGTATTACTGGAAGTACATTGGACGTCCCGGGACTCTCAAAATCACAGGGTAGTTGGTGGAGCGATGGCATCCCCTGAAAAATTTGAGCTATCGGCTAAAAAGCCTAAAGACTTTGATAAATTCTGGGCGAAAAAAGTGAAAGAGCTGGAAGCAGTCCCGCCGGGTACTCAGCTTGAAAAGGAGGAAAGCGGCAATTCTGAAGTGGATTACTGGAAGATCACAATGAATAATATCCGCGGCACTCATATTCATGGACAACTGGCCAGGCCGGTGAAAGGAGATAAATTTCCGGCATTGCTAATCGTACAATGGGCCGGTGTATACCCGCTCCATAAAAGCTGGGCAGTAGATCGGGCGAAAAACGGCTGGCTGGTATTGAATATTGAAGCGCATGACCTTCCAATTGATAAACCGGAAGATTTCTATAAAGACCAGTTTGCAGGACCGTTAAAAAATTATTGGGCTATAGGGAATGACGGAAGAGAGACAAGTTATTTTCTCCGCATGTATCTTTCCTGTTACCGTGCCGCAGAATACCTGACAAAGCGGCCCGATTGGAATGGCAAAACGCTTGTCGTTATGGGCGACAGCCAGGGAGGCCAGCAAACTTTGATGACCGCCGGTTTTTTTCCCGGCATTACCGCGGCTATCGCACTGGTTCCTGCAGGCTTCGATATGCTAGGACCGGATATAGGCAGGAAAGGGGGGTGGCCGCAATGGTATGATTGGACACAAGGAAAGGATCCAGCCAGTGTTCACGAAGCCAGCCGTTATTATGATGTTTCCAATTTTGTTACCCGAATCAAATGCCCCGTGCTGGTGGGAGTGGGGCTTATTGATGAAACCTGTCCCCCGGAGGGTATTCTTGCCGGCCTTGATCAGATTTCCACCCCAAAAGAAATTATGATCCTTCCCCGATCCGGGCACCAGAATATAAACGGATCGCAGAAAGCTTTTGAAGCAGAAAGAGATAATGTCTGGCTTCCTGCCCTGCGGAAAGGAGAGAAGGCGCCGGTAAATAACAAATTAAACGGACCCGATATGCGGGTATTGGTTACCAAATAATATTATATTATTCGTCCCTGAGCGTTACCGCCGGATCTGTATGTGCTGCCCGCATGCTTTGCGTAACGACGATAAGCAGGGCGAAGCCCAGTGCAAAGGTTCCGGTAATCACGAATATCCATATCGGCAGACTCGTGTGGATCGGAAATTTTTCAAGATAGGCGTGTAAAGCCCACCATGAAAAAGGCGCTGAAATAATAAAGGCCATGATAACCAAACCGGCGAAATCCTTCGACATGAGAAAAACAATGTTGAACACCGATGCCCCCATTACTTTGCGGATGCCGATTTCCTTGGTACGTTGTTCTATGGTATAGGCCGCCAGACCCAGCAGGCCAAGGCCGGTTATCAGGATGGCCAGCGTTGCAAATATGTTCACCAGGTGACTGGTAAGATTGATGGATTTGAATTTCTTGTCGAATTCCTGGTCTGCAAAATTATATTCAAACGGATAGGCGGAATTATATTTCTGGAATATATCCTTGACCCGGTTCAGGGAAGCATTTAAATCCCCGTTATTATGCAAACGAATGGTGATATAACCGCCCCAGTCGTCAAGGATGACGAACAAGGGCCTGATCTCCTGGTAGGGTGACCCCATGATCACATTGTCGATAACCCCGATTAGCGTTCTTTTCTTTCCCCAGAGATCGAGTTGGGTGCCGATCGGGTCGGGAAGTTTCATCAGGTCGAGGGCAGCTTTATTGATCAGGATAGCGGATGAGTCGCTCTTGAAATCCTTTGAAAAATCGCGTCCCATCAGAACTTTTATTCCCATGGTTTTGGTGTAATCATAATTCGCCGTTATGGTGACAAAAAGAACACGCTGATCATCGGGTTTTCCGGGCCATCCGAGAAAATTGTTTGAATTGACATCCGTGATCTGGCTGTTGGACTGGGTTACGCCGTCGACCACTCCCGATCGTAGTAATTCATTTTTTAAGACTTCGTAATTTTTATCCAATTCCTCATTTCTTCGGACCATGATCAGGTTGTTCCGGTTATATCCCAGTTCCCTGCCTTTGGCCAGCTTAATTTGCTTGAAAATCACAATCGTGCCGGCGATCAGGAGAATGGAAAAACCGAACTGAATAATGACCAATACTTTCCTCGGCAGGCTGGCGCGCTTCCCTTCCATGATCTTACCCTTCAGTACGCGCACCGGTTGAAAGGATGACAAATAAAAAGCAGGATAACTTCCTGAGATGAAACCAATAATGATTATCATGGCCAACCCGGCGAGCCAGAAGGAGGGAGAAAGGTAGTGAATGAAAAGCTTCTTTTCCACCAGTTGATTATAAAACGGAAGCGCAAGTTGTGCAAGGATGACAGCCACCAGGAAGGCTATGAAAGTGATCACCAGGGATTCCGAGATGAACTGGAATACGAGATCATGACGCCTGGAGCCCATGGTTTTCCTGATCCCTACTTCCCTGGCTCTTCCGGCCGAACGTGCCGTGGCCAGGTTCATAAAATTGATACAGGCGATAAGAAGAATAAACAAGGCGATCAGGCTGAACATCTGCACGAAATCTGACATGCCCCCTTTTTCCACCCCATTGTCAAAACTCGAATGCAGATGCCAGCGCGGCATGGGGTAAAGGAATATTGCGGGTTTAATCTCCTTTTCACCATGATCGACCAGCATATTTTTAATGGATTTTTCAACATCGGCCTGCCTGCTTTTATCGGAAAGCTCAAGGTAAACCTGGAATGAATAATTTCCCCAGTTATTTTCATTTTCCACAACCCAGGGATTTATCGATCGCCAGTATTTATAGGGGAGCAGGCAGTCAAACTGGAAAGAAGAATTCTCGGGGATATCCTTCAGAACGCCGGAAACTTTCAGGTCGGCTTTATCATCCACACGGATGATTTTATTGATGGGATCCTCGTCACCGAAAAGGTCTTTGGCCGTTTTTTCAGTAATCACAATGGAAGAGGCATCATCGAGCACCTTATTAGGATCGCCATAAAGCAATGGAAACTGAAACATGTTAAGAAATTCTCCGCCTACATCATACCCGAGTTTCGTCAGTTTTTTATCACCGACTGTCAACAGGTGATTGCCGCCCCAATCCGAAACCGTTGAATTTTTGATATAGGAATTGGCACTCTTTAATTCCTGGTAAAGAGGAAGTGATACGGATTTCCAGGAATTGATCTTACTGTCATATTTTGCATTTACCCACACCTGGTAAAGCCGGTCTTGTTTGGGGATGAAGTGATCGTAGGTGACCTCGTCATATACCCATAATAAAATCAGGATACTGCAGGCAATACCTACGGATAATCCTATGATGTTAATTAATGAGTATATTTTATTCTTGTAGAGGTTCCGGAAGGATACACGGAAGTAATTTTTTATCATAAAAGTGTTGTTGTTAGCGTTGTTGTCTGTTCCGTAATGTTCTTTAATTCTACTTTATCCGGGCTTTTACACAGGAGACTTCGGAAAGGTAAAAAAGTTGCATGACAGGGTTATTTTTTTTAATGAGATCGAAATTAATATATTGGTTGGTATTAATTACAAGTAGAAATTATGGTAGGTTTCAGGTTGCATGATTGATTTACATTGTAAAAAGTTGTCTTTAATAACAATAGTGGTGGTTCCTTATACTTGTTACCTGTTGCCTGATTCAAGATCTGAGCAATATCCAATCCAAATTAACCAATTAACCAGGAAATCCTTCACCATTCCGCCACGCTGCCATCCTCGTGACGCCAGAGCGGGTTTTTCCAGTTATGGCCCTTTTTTGCCATTTCCCTGACATGGTTTTCGTTTATTTCAAGACCTATTCCCGGTCCTTCCGGAATGTTGACGAATCCATTCCTGAAGTCGAACACTTCTTTATTGACCACGTAATCCAGAAGATCGGCCCCGGTATTATAATGGATGTCCCTGCTTTGTTCCTGGATGAAGGCATTATAACAGGTAGCATCTACCTGCAGGCAGCATGCCAGGGCAATAGGGCCGAGGGGGCAATGGAGGGCCAGGGCAACATCATAGGCCTCAGCCATAGAAGCAATCTTTTTACATTCGGTGATTCCCCCGGCGTGGGAAACATCGGGTTGAATAATATCCGCGTAACCGTTTTTCAATAATTCCTTAAAGTGCCAGCGAGAGTACATCCGTTCACCGGTGGCGATGGGTATAGAGGTAATCCCGGCAATGTCCCTCAGCGCTTCATTGTTTTCGGGAAGTACGGGTTCTTCAATAAACATCGGGTGAAAAGACTCAAGCTCGCGGGCCAGGACTTTTGCCATCGCTTTGTGAACGCGGCCATGAAAATCAATCCCAATGCCGAAATCAGTTCCCACCGCTTTTCTGATATTATCTACACGATCAATAACGAGATCCACTTTTTGGTGCGAATCGATAATCTGCAATTCTTCCGTTGCATTCATTTTTATGGCGGAAAATCCTTTGGCTTTCATTTTCTTTGCTTGCCCGGCAACGTCGGAAGGCCTGTCACCGCCAATCCAGGAATAGACCTTGATTTTATCCCTGATCTTACCGCCCATGAGCGCGTGGACAGGTGCACCGAGGAATTTCCCTTTTATGTCCCACAAGGCCTGGTCAATCCCGGCAATTGCGCTCATCAAAACAGGGCCACCCCGGTAAAAGCCGCCTCGGTAAAGAACATTCCAATGATCCTCGATCAATAAAGGATCTTTGCCCATGAGTAATGGCATCAACTCCTCAATGGCTGCCTTAACAGTAGCCGCCCTACCTTCAACTACAGGTTCCCCCCATCCAAATAAATCACTGTCAGTCAGAATCTTAAGAAACTGCCACCTGGGTGGTACCTGGAAAATTTCATAACCCGTGATTTTCATTCCGCTGTTTTTACACCAAGGTAAGGAAAGGGGGGATTTTTAAAAAACAGATATCAAATTCAATGAGAAATAATTATATTTAATGTGAGTTTATATCCTCGATTTTTTAAACTCAATCGTTATGAATTTTAAATTTTTATTCCTGTTCATCCTGTTGTTTATCGCGGCTTGTATTCGTTACCCGACTTATTCATCTTTAAAAGATCAGAATAAAGTATTAACCTCGCAGAATAACAGTTTAAAAGCCAGCCTTGATTCTGCCAGGGCAGTCATGGATATTGCCAGGGAAAAATCAGATTCTATCGCCATAGTAGTAGCTTATAACGAAAAAATTGTAAAAAAAATGATGGATCGTCAATGGCGAATAATTGATTCCCTTCGCAATGAAATTGAAAGACTTCGTGCCCATTAATTCATTACGCAATATTTTCCCGTCGTTGCGCCTTCGTCACTTCTTTGTGTAGCTATACAACAGCGTTGTATTCCTCCAGTCAATCTTTCAATTATTTATTCGATAAATCCGTATTGATCTTCAGCGGGCTGATCGCATCTCCCAAGTAAATCGTCCGATGAGGGAAGGGTATTTCAATATGTTCCGCATCGAAAGCTTTCTTCAGTCGCCCGTTAAATTCCCTGCCGACAACCCATTGCTGGCTGGGCTTGGTTTTGATCCTGGCTTTGATCATTATCGCGCTGTCCCCGAATTTATCCACGCCGAAAATTTCAAGCGGTTCATTGATTTTGTCGTTGAAATTTGTGTCATTATAAAGTTCTTCGCCAACTCTTCTGATAACTGTTACTACCTTGTCGACATCCTCTTTGTAAGCAACTCCGATATCGAATACCATGGCTGACCACTCCATAGTCATATTGGAAAGCGAATTGATCTTGCCATGCTGAAAAATATGTACCACGCCTGAAAAATCCCTGAGGGTAATAGTCCGGAGTGCAATTTTTTCGACCAGACCGCCTGTGCCGTTGATGATGGCCACGTCGCCTTCACGAACCTGGTTTTCAACCAGAACAAAGAAACCGGAGATGAAATCCCGGACCAGCTCCTGGGCGCCGAAGCCTACGGCCAGCCCGATTATACCTGCACTGGCGAGTATTGGACCTATATCAACTTTAAACTGACGAAGAATGATCAGGAGAAAAATCACCCAGATCACGATCAGACCTATCTGCCGCAGAATGCTGACCAGTGTTTTGACCCGTTTTTCCTTTTCGGCTATATTATCCGAATCACCCGTTAAACTGGCGACCTTGATCATCCTCGATTCCAGTTTTTTGATCAGTTTCCCGTATAATCGAAGTACGATAAACCAGATGACGACGACCAGGATCAGGGAGGGTCCGGAATCGATCAGCCATTGAATGGTTTTCAAAGAGGCTCTTTGCCAGAAATCGGTAGAAAAGAATTGATTCATATTCGGAATTTTACTATTTTAAACAGTTATTAATAGATAAAATGAGGTATAGTTTCTGTGAACGAAGTCCAAAGTTACGGATATGATCTTAAAACTCTGATTATTCTGAATTACTAATATGATGAAAACTTTTTTATTGCTTATTTTTTCCGGCTTTATTATTTTATCTGCCTGTCATAAACACCCGGATTATTCGTCGCTGAAAAGTGAAAACATAAA
>CAYNCU010000102.1:12798-14608 GCA_964395765.1 uncultured Roseivirgaceae bacterium
CATAAATTGGCTATGAAACAAAGGGCCATTGCTGAGTCTACAGCAGTGATTGCACGAATGCAGGCAGATTCGGCAAGAGCGGAAAAAGCAAAAGCCGAATTTTATAAAAGAGAAATGCGGAAAAAGAAATAAGCAGGGTAAGGTTATTTACTCCCCTTTTTCAGGAATATAAAATCGCCGCCTTCATCGCCCGCCTGTGCAATAGGACCGAACTGGGGAACCTGCCCATTCGGGCTGTTATTGATAACGGCCACCTTGAAAGTCTGGAAAAGCTGTTCGGCAGACAGGAGTGGCTGATCATTCGTTGACAGGTCCTTGATCAGGTACTTCACGAACACGCTTTTATCAGGTACCGTCTTCATAGCGCCGCTGGTCATGGCTTTCCGGCTGGGCAGCTTGTACATCTCCAGGATGGCCTTGCTGTTTACAAAGGAAACGCCTCTTTCCTTGAAGATGCTTCCGCTGAAACAGGCATCCGTAACGAGCAGGGTATGCTTTGATTTTATCCCCCCGATATAATCCCGGATCGTTCCGTTGGACAGCCATTGCGCCTTTGAATTCAGGGAAGCATCGGCAGGAAGCCAGTAACCCTGGTTCAGTTGTTCATCCCAGATTCCATGCCCGGCATAAAAGATCAGAAGCTGATCGATATCGGTAATTTCCCTTGACAGTTTGTCGAAGGCATCGATGATCTGCGTTCGGGTGGGATTGGCCAGGAAAACAATATTGGCAGGTTCAAAGGTGTAATCGGAAATCAGGACATTTTTAAGATCGGTCGCATCCCGGACCGGGTTATCGAGGTGCTCGATATTTTTATCCGCGTAATTATCGATCCCGATGATCAGAGCGTAATATTTTCTTTTCGATAAGGCCTGTATCAAGGCTTCTCCGTCCGTGTCATTTTTTTGTACGGTTTCTTCCGGTTGAGGGCTTGTCCGGGAAGAGGCTGTAACATTTTCCTGCGGCGATGCCGACCGGTTTTGCGCCGTTGGTTCCGGGCTTTCTTTTTTATAGAGTTCGATTTTTCCCGACCAGGCAGCGGGACAGGTCTCCAGACTCCAGTCGCCATGCCATTTTCCCGTTAATATTTCCTTACCGTTTTCCCGTGAGTATACAAGATCGGTTATCGAAAGGCACGTAATCGTCGTTTTGTAAATGATCCGGGTAGTTCTGAAATGAAGCTTGCCGTTATCCACTGTTCCCAGTAATTCAAGATCACTTGAATCTTTGCCGCTTAATGTTTTTGACTTCAGGTCGCCTTTTAACGTGTTGCCATCCTGAATGAATTGATATACGCCCAATAAATCATCGCTCAATGGAACTTTAATATAACCCTGCCATGTTCCCGTAATATTACCGTCGGATTGGGCATGACTGTTAGCGGGCTGGAAAAGGAAATATAAAAGCAAGCAAGGATATAGAAGAAAGATTTTATTCATATTTCCGGCATTTGCACTTTTCGAGTAATTAAAAATACTCCAATTCACTGAAAAAAAATAAAAAAGCTTTTTGTACTTTGTGTCTGAAATTTTTGCGGGATTAAATTTTGTCTGGATGAAAACCTTTTTTCCGATATTCCTTTATGTTGCCTTTGTTTTTGTTTGTTTATCCTCCTGTAATTCCGGCAGGCCGTCCGACAATTCCCGGACTGAAGCCGGCGTTACCGATACCTTAAAAAGCAAAAAAGATCTTTCCGGTATTAAAGTCGGTTACTGCACCCCGTCACTCAACGCGCCCTTTTATGTTGTACTTTCAAAGTATATAAAAAAATATACTGAAAATTACGGGATGAAATTTGTTATGGCCGATG
>CAYNCU010000103.1:0-14603 GCA_964395765.1 uncultured Roseivirgaceae bacterium
TGAATAAAAACAGGGTAGAGGAAGGCTGGTCGATCCTGTATGATAAGTTAAGGAGCCGGTACGGATTAATAAATTCATTTTTAGGAAATATCCCGGATTGCCGGCAAAAAGAAGGCAAGATATTATCGCAAATTGACAGGTGTATTACTGACGGCTTACATGCCATAACCATCAGGGAACAGGTTATGACAGAGAGAAAGCTTCTTAATACTTTCAATCAATTGCTCACGCAACTTAGCAATTATGATGGCGGAAGCATAACCGAGATAGAGAATGTAAGAAACAAGCTGACTGCACAGGATCATGATATTGCTTCGGTGGTCAGTCATTATAATTCAACCGTTAAAAATTATAATCAATCCAACAGCTCCTTTCCGGGAAATATCATTGCCGGGCTTTTCGGATTTAAAAGAAAGGAATATTTCCGTTGAAAATGAAACCGGGATTTTATAGAAAGATTATTTATTTGCTCAATGCGTTACGTCGCATCCTGCTGATTTTTTTTATATTATGCAATTCTCATTTTTCCAGGGCGGAAGAGCTGATCAATGACTTTCACAGTGATATCATCGTGAAGGTAGACCGTAGCCTTGAAGTTCGTGAAACCATAAGGGTTTCGGTAGAAGGTATTAAGATCAGGGAAGGAATTTACAGGGATATCCCTGTTAAAATAATTACCCCGCAGGGAATAAAGATAAGAGCAAAACTAATAATTAGCCGTGTATTACTGGACGGAAAGCCTGAAGCCTGGGAAATAAGCAATCATGGAAAATTTGAAAGGCTAAAGATCGGAAGGAAAGGGGTTTTGCTGGAACATGGAAGCCATACCTTTACCATCGTTTACAATGTATCGAACCAGGTAAAATTTTCAGATGATTTTAATACGATTAATTGGAACGTAACCGGAGGTGAATCCGGAGTTACCATTCAGAATGCATCGGTCAGAATACTCTTGCCGGCAGGTGCTAAAGTTTTGCAGTCTGCTGCTTATAGCGGATATCCGGGTGATACCTCCTGTGATTGTACAGTCGGACCGGTTGGAAAAAGCACATGGGAGGGATATATGACAGGCCCGCTTTATCCCTCCATGAATTACAGGGTTTCTCTGAATTTTTCCAAAGGCTTCATTTTGCCCCAATCGCCAAGTGACGTTAAAGCACTGATCTTCAGTAGGAGAAGGATATTCTATGCAGGGATTACCGGGTTATTATTCACGCTGTTAACCTACTTTGTTACCTGGTTTTTTATTGGGAGAAACCCGTTCAAAGGAATGATCTTTCCTAAATTTTTGCCGCCGTCCGGTCTACCGGCTGATTTATGCAGGGTGGTTTATCAACAGGGATATGATAAAAAAGCTTTTACTTCCGCCGTTATTCAGTTAGCCGTAAAAGGCGCCCTTACGATCAGGCATACGGAAACCGGCTATATGCTGCTAAAGGCAGAGCTGCAGCCTGGCAACCTGAGTTTTGCCGAAACCAGGATCATGAACAAACTTTTCAGCACAGGGACCACGTTAACAGTGACCAGTGAAAACTTTAAACTTTTCCACGAGGCTATTCATTTCCATGAAAATAATCTTAACCGGAAATTCGCTTCTCTTTATTTTCACATGAACAGGAATTGGCTTCTGCCCGGAATTCTGGTTTCCTTTATTGTCCTTGCCTGGATGAATGCGTGGATCTATTCTTTTAACAGCGATACCTTTATCGGGAGTCTTCTGATCGGCGCCGTATATATGGGTTTTGGACCGGTTATATTAATGCTGTTCAGGAGATTCCGGGCATCCGGAAATGCAATACGAGTATTGTTTTTATCGGCGATTATGGTGGCTCTGTTCTTCCTATCGGGTTCTGTTATTCAATTCATGAGTAATACCGGACTGGAAACTTATGTCGATGAAAATGTTTTGCTTTTTTATACAGGTATTTTATTGGTTCTGCTTTTTACCGGAATTCTTTTTACCGGATTAATTATACCCGGGCATTTTCAAAGTCAGCCGCTCATCAGGGAACTGGAGGGATTGAAATTGTATATAAAAGAAAATGAACAAAACAGGAATGTAGTTAAAAATTACCCGGACATGACCGCCAGGCATTTTGAAAATCTTATTCCCTATGCTATCGCTTTGGATGTTGAAACTGCCTGGTCCTTAAAATTTGAAAAGATACTGAATGTCACTTCGGCTTCCGGTTATCCGATAACCACATGGTATTCCGGACCCGGTAAGCGATTTAATGGTGCTGAATTCGGCGGAGAGATAGGATCGGCTTTCAATGCAGCACTGGCCATCAGTTGTTTTCCGGCGATTGAAGATGATGATCTGAAAATATCCGAACCTGTTTATTCAGCAGGCGATAAAGAAGGAATAACGGTTAATTAAATTATGGATTCTCATTTATCGTCAAGCCATAATTTCGCTTAGCTTCGGGAGTTTCCCATATTCTTTTAAAATATTAAAATGGGAGCGAAGAGCGGCCCCAAAGGATTTGTTTTCCAGGTAGGGAATATTAAATTCTTCTGCCGTCTTTTTAACAATACCCGCTATTTTCGGATAATGAACATGACATACCTTGGGAAATAAATGATGTTCAATCTGGTAATTCAATCCCCCTACATACCATGAAATATATTTATTCCGGGGCGAAAAATTTACTGTAGTATTCATTTGGTGAATGGCCCAGGCATTTTGTATCTGACCTTTATCATCGGGAATCGGATGGGCTGTCCCCTCAACGGTATGCGCCATTTGGAAAACATAGGATAAGATTACGCCTGAAAAGAAATGCATTACCACGAATCCGATAATAACCTGGTATAAAACCAGATGAAAGAAAAGTACGGGGATTGCTATCATAATAAAGAAATACAATAGCTTGTTTGATATGATCAGAAGAATGGTGCCTGCGTTTTTCTGCTTTTCATTTTTCAGCGTTCCGTTTCTTGTATAGGTATAATACTGAATGATATCTTTCAGCACAACCCAGTACAGCGTCATAATGCCATAAAAAAAGGTGGCATAAAGCCACTGATAGCGGTGAAAAGTTTTTACTTCCGTATTCGGTGACATCCTCAGTGCGGCACGGTCCTGGATATCATCATCCATACCCGATATATTGGTATAGGTATGATGAAGAAGGTTATGTTGCAGTTTCCAGTTAAATACGGAACCGCCCAGCAGGTTAAGGGTATGCCCCATGAAATAGTTGACAGCCTTGTTTGCAGAATAAGCTCCGTGATTGGCGTCATGCATAACACTCATGCCGATACCGGCGAGGGCGATTCCTGCAATCGACCAGCAAATGAGCGCCAGCCAGAAAGGAGGATTAACCACGACCAGGATAATCAGGGGTAAAATATAAGAACCTAACAAGGTAATTGATTTTATAATCATTTCGGTATTGGCGTGTGGAGACAGCTGGTGACTTTTAAAATAACTGTCCACCCTGTTTCGCAAGGTCAGAAAAAATTCATTTTTATCGGTTGCGACAAATTTTACTTGCCCTCTTAATTCCATAGTAATAAGTGTGTTATGATTAATATTTGGGGAAGATCATCATGAAAAAGGATATGAAGTACAATTTTAATGAGGAAAAACCTTTGAATAATTCACCAATATAGCGCTATTTCAGCTTATTACAAAGATATTGCCCATTATGTTGTGATAATTTGAGGAATAAATTCAGAGCCCTTCCGACCCTGGATTATATTACATTCGGTTATAGTGATTAATTGCCTATAAATGTTTATCTTATCTGGTATTCGTGAAATCTTTAAATTCAATAATGTAATTTTTAAAACGGACTTATAAATTATTAGCTCAACACTTTTAATTTAAACCGCTAATAACCGCGGCTAATATGAACACCTTGAATAAATTATCTATTAAAACCAGGCTATTCATTTTATCGCTAATACCCTTATTGGCACTGTTCTATTATTTACAAATTAATCTCAGAAGGGAATGGAGTCTGAAACAGAGTGCTCGCAGGGAACTTGTCAATGTTGATGAAATCGACAACCTATCGGGCGTACTAACGGAATTACAGAAAGAAAGAGCTTATGCGTTGGGATATATTTCAAGCCAATCGCCTTCGTTAAAAGCCCAATTACAATCTCAGTTCGAATCCACCGATAAAGCCATTTCAACTTTTGAAAATGCTTATAAAATCCCGCTTACCGCTAAATATAAATACTGGGATTATTTTGATAGCCTCCAGGTAATCCGATCCCACATCGCAGATCGTAATGAGATGGAAACCATAAATAACTTTTATCTGAATTTAAAGACCCTGTTGTTAGATCGTGTCAGTCTCATTTCAAGCTCTTCGAAAAGTCTTGATATAAAGAACATGTTTAATTCAAATATTTTATTAATTGAGACGAAAGATTTCCTGAGTGCCATTCGAAGCCGTTTGGGAAAAGTTATTCTTACCGGGAAATTTGAGAATAAGGATTATGCTGTTTTTTCCGGTTACAGAGATGAATATAAGGATTACATGCATAAGTTCCTGACGGAATGTTCTCCTGGATTGAGAAAATATTTTGAAGATAAATACAAAGGGCCCCTTGTTAACCGGACGCAGGCAATAATTGATTCGGTTTATTACCATCCGGATTTATCGGGAGTAAAATATGATTTCAACACATGGTGGGAAACGGCATCAAACAGTATTAATATCCTGGAAAATACGGAAGATTATTCAAGGAGCTTAATTGTGAAAAAGGCCACTGAAAACCTCTCAACAGCCAATTCTATTTTAATTCTTAATATTTCATTAGCTCTCGCCGTGGTTATCTTCATTATCCTTTTCACGGTGGCTACCATAAAGGGAATTGTGAATGCGATTTACGGTTTAAAAAATGCAGCGGACCGGATGGCAAAAGGCGAGGTTAATGTTACACTGGATGTTAATTCCCGGGATGAACTCGGGGCATTGGCGAATTCTTTTTCCGAAATGATTTCGGTGACCAGGGAATTTTCCAATATCGCTGATGTTATCGGCAAAGGCGAATATGATAAGGAGGTACGAATCCGCGGAAAGGGGGATACCCTGGGAATTGCACTGAATAACATGAAGGATAACCTCAGAAAGTTATCTGAAGAGAATGAAAGAAGAACCTGGCTGCTTACCGGGTCAGGTGAGCTGAACGACACTATGCGGGGGGAAAAGGGGATCAATGACCTGGTGCAGGAAGCACTCTCCAAGCTGGCTGAATTTATGAAGGCACAGATCGGAGCTATCTACTTAAGAAATAACGGTCAACTGGATATGATCGGCAGCTATGCGTTTCAGTTTCGTAAAGGAAATACCAATTCATTTAAAATCGGAGAAGGTCTCGTCGGGCAGGCGGCTCTGGAAAAGAAACCGATTTTATTCGGCGAAGTGCCTGAGGATTATATCCATATCAATTCAGGGCTAGGTAATTCGGCCCCGAAAAATATAATAATATACCCACTGTTATATGAAGGCGAGGTAAACGGCGTTATCGAGCTCGGGAGTAACAAAGAATTCAATGAAATGCATATGCGCTTCCTGGAAATTGTCAGTGAAAATATCGCCATTGCCATTAACTCAGCCCAGTCAAGGACACAGCTCCGGGAATTGCTTGAAGAAACACAAAGGCAGGCGGAAGAACTGGAGGCACAACAGGAGGAACTAAGGCAAACAAATGAGGAGTTGGAGGAAAAAACGGAATTACTGGAAAAATCCGAAGCCGAATTAAGGGCCCAGCAGGAAGAACTCCAGCAAAGCAACGAAGAACTTGAAGAAAAGGCAAATATCCTTGAAGAACAAAAACAAAAGCTGGAAGATGCCAAGATCGAACTGGAGTACAAAGCACGTGAAATTGAAGTTACCAGCAAATATAAATCCGAATTCCTTGCCAATATGTCCCATGAACTCCGTACGCCTTTAAACAGTATCCTGATCCTTGCACAACTGCTTTCTGAAAATAAAAGCAAGAACTTAAAGGAAAAGGAAATTGAATATGCCAATAATGTCTATAATTCAGGAATCGACTTACTGAACCTGATCAATGAAATACTGGATCTTTCAAAAGTTGAGGCGGGTAAAATTGAACTGGATATCGGAGACACGTCATTCCTTGATTTGAAAGAGGATATCTCGGCTATGTTCGGTGAATTAGCAAAAAGCAAATCAATCGATTTTACCATTAAGATAGACAAAGCGCTGGAATCACATTCCATAAATACGGACCGACAACGCCTGGAACAGATATTAAGGAATATACTTTCCAATGCCTTTAAATTCACCGAAAAGAAAGGAAAGGTAAGCATAGTAATTTCCCGGTTTAATGATTTCAATGAGAATTATGGCGGAAAATTAAAGCCTTCCGACCAGGTTATTTCTTTTGCGGTAAATGATACCGGCATCGGCATTCCTGATACCAAACAATCCATTATTTTTGAAGCCTTCCAGCAAGCTGATGGTTCAACGAAGAGAAAATTCGGTGGAACAGGACTGGGGTTGTCCATTTCCCGTCAGATTGCGGAAGCCCTTGGCGGTGAAATTTTACTTCAAAGCAAAGAAGGGGAAGGGAGTACTTTTACGTTATTGCTCCCTGGGAAATTTGACCAGGATCGTAAATCCGAACTCGGAACCAGGCTGAAAATATCAGCCAGGAAACCTGGCCAGGCCTCTGATAAAAAGAAACCGGTCATGGAAATTATGCAGGAGCTTCCTGACGAGACGACCGTTTCAGATGACCGTTATATTATTAGTGAAAATGAAAAGATTATCCTGATTATTGAAGATGATGCGGAATTTGCCGCTTTATTACTGGAATTTGTCAGGGAAAGGAATTACAAGGGGGTAGTAGCCACCCAGGGCAATACCGGCTTAAGCCTTGCCCGTCACTTTAAACCAGATGCCATATTGCTTGACATGAACCTTCCGGTTATGGATGGTTCGGAGGTACTCACACACCTGAAAAATGACCCGGCATTACGTCATATTCCCGTTCAGGTGATATCCGGATATGATAAACGCAAGGAAGGTTTGGACCTCGGGGCATTCGATTTTATCATGAAGCCTGTTACTAAACAATTACTTGACTCTGTTTTCGACCGGATCGAGGATTTTATCAACCGCAAGCTCAAAAGATTGCTGATCGTTGAAGATGATGAAATCCAGAATAAAGCAATCCGTAATTTAATTGGAAACGGTGATGTCAAATGTTTTTCTGCCTATTCTGGAAATGAAGCTTATGATATTCTGTGCAAAGAAAATTATGACAGCATAATTGTTGACCTTGGTCTTCCTGACATGACTGGTTTCGAATTACTTGAAAAAATAAAGTCCGACAAGCGGTTAAATAAGATACCCGTCATTGTTTATACGGGAAAGGACCTGACCCGGGAAGAGCGAAATCATTTAAACCGTCTGGCCAGCACGGTCGTACTGAAAACAGCCGATTCAAAAGAAAGACTTCTTGATGAAACCACTTTGTTCCTTCACCGGGTGGAATCCAATTTACCCAGGGAAAAACAAAACATAATCAGAAGGCTTCATAAAACGGATGAAGTTTTGCAAAATAAGACAATATTGATCGTTGATGATGATATAAGAAATATCTATTCACTGACGAACGCGTTGGAAGAGGAAGGCCTGCATTGTATATCCGCTGAAAACGGAAAGGAAGCGGTCGATCTTTTGAAATCATCAAATTCAGGGATTCATATGGTCCTTATGGACATCATGATGCCGGAAATGGATGGCTATGAAGCCACCCGGGAAATAAGAAAAAATCCCCGACTCAGTAAAATTCCTATTATTGCCCTTACAGCCAAGGCCATGAAAGGTGACCGGGAAAAATGTCTTAATGCGGGAATGTCAGACTATATTTCAAAGCCTGTAAACATAGAACAATTATTGTCATTACTGAGAGTTTGGCTTTATAAATGACTTTTTAATTTCATCCTTAACAGAAAGCTTTTTATTTAATTAAAATTCCGGATTCAACGATATGGAAATTACCACCGAAGATCTCAGGGAACTTCTTGAATCATTAAAATTTGTTTACGGATATGATTTTTCCGATTACTCGGAGGCCTCACTCAAAAGGAGGATCCTTCATTTTATGCAAAACAAAAAATACACTTCTGTTGCCTCTTTTGGAAAGCTTCTTCTTCAAAATGATAATTTATTTGAAGAATTTATCGAGGAGATAACAGTTACGGTAACTGAAATGTTCCGGGATCCGACTTTCTTTAAATCCATCAGGGAAAAGGTGATTAAGCGATTGGCAACATACCCTTTTATTAAAATATGGCTTGCCGGTTGTGCTACCGGCGAAGAGGCTTATTCAATTGCCATTTTACTAACCGAAGAAAAATTATACAACCGTTCAATTATTTATGCGACGGACATAAATCAAAAATCACTGCAGATTGCCAAAGAAGGAGTATACGCGCTGGACAAGATGAAAGCGTTTACATTGAACTACCAGAAATCCGGGGGGGTAAAGTCATTTTCGGAATATTACAAGGCGAAATACGGATCCGCATTATTTGACCATTCATTGCATCAAAATATCCTGTTTTCCCCTCACAATCTTGTAGCGGATAAATCGTTCAATGAATTTCAGATGATTATATGCAGAAATGTGCTTATCTATTTCAACAGGAGCCTGCAGAACAATGTGATCAATTTGTTTTACGAAAGTCTTTGTCCGTTAGGGATCCTTGGCCTTGGAAGCAAGGAAACCTTGTTATTTTCAGAAAAAAGAAATTGTTTCGATGAAATAGACAGGAAGGAAAAATTATTCATTAAAATTAAATAAAGAATTGAGGAGTTGGTGAATCAATATTCAGCGATAATTATAGGGGCATCTGCAGGAGGTTTTGTAGCACTGTCTGCAATCCTTTCGAGGTTGCCAGCGGATTATAACGTACCGGTCATAGTGGTTCAACACCGTTCTAAGGATTACAAGGACCTTCTGGAAGATGTTTTACAGCAAAAATGCAAGATAAGAATTAAGCAGGCCGACGAAAAAGAAAAGGCGGAATCCGGCTTTGTCTACCTGGCCCCGCCGGATTATCATTTGCTGATTGAAGAAGATCTGACCTTTTCATTATCGGATGATCCCCCTGTCAATTACAGCCGGCCTTCCATTGATGTCACCTTTGAGTCAGCCGCCGAGACATTCCGTGAAAAATTAATCGGCATAATTCTTACGGGGGCCAATCAGGACGGATCAAAGGGAATCGCGACAGTGAAAAAATTCGGTGGAACAACGATCGCCCAGGATCCCAGGGAAGCTCAGTTTTATTTGATGCCTCAATCCGCCGTAAATACGGGAACTATTGATTATATCATGCCCCTTAAGGGGATCTGGGAATTTTTAATCAAAAAGGCAAATGACCTATGAAGTCCGTTAAAACCTCAGCTATTCTTATTGTCGATGATAAGCCCGCGAACATTATCGCCCTTGAAAACCTCCTGGCCGATAAAACACGAACATTCCTTCAGGCAACCAACGGTAAGGATGCCTTGAAACTGGCCCTTAACAAAGCGATTGACCTGATCATCCTGGATGTAAAAATGCCTGATATGGATGGTTTCGAGGTGGCAAAAATTTTAAATTCCAATTCGAGGACGCGGGATATTCCGATCATTTTTGCCTCAGCGGAAAAAACCGAACAGAAGTCCATGATGAAAGGCTATGATGAAGGAGCCATTGATTTTCTTTTAAAACCGCTGGATCCGGAAATAACCCGGGCCAAGGTGGCCGTCCTCCTCAAAATTCAAATGCAAAAGAAGGAGTTGATGGAAAAAAACCAGGCGTTGGAAAAATCAGAATTATTGATCAATAATTCAGCCGATATTATTGGCATTATCGACCCGGTAACCTTTAAACTCGAAGAAATAAATAAAACATTTACCGATATTCTCGGATATTCCCTCGAAGAGGCTAAAGAGAATTCCCTGTTTTTATATCTTGATAAGGAAGACCATGTTTTACTCGAGAAACTTTCAAAAAAGAAAGAGGAAAAATTATCTTTTGAAACCAGGCTATATTGTAAAGACAGGAGCGTCAAATGGCTTCAGTGGCATGTAATGGTAAAATATAACAAATGGTTCGTCAATGCCAGGGATATTACTGAAACCAAAAAGGTTGAAAAAATAAGGAATTACCTGGCCACCATTGTCCTGCATTCCAACGAAGGCATATATATGCACGATTATGAAGGTAATATAATTTCCTGGAATAAGGGGGCCGAAAAAATTTATGGTTACAGTGAAGAAGAAGCCCTGCATATGCAGATCTGGAACCTTATCCCGGAATTTCTTAAAGAGGAAAAGAGAATGATCATTGATTCATTGATGGAAGGGATGAAGATTCAGACTTTTGAAACCAAACGAATTACCAAATACGGTAAAATTATTGATGTTGAGCTTACAGTGTCTTTAATTAATGATCCTGATAACCGGCTTCAAACCATTGCCATAACCGACCGGGATATTACCGGGCAAAAAATTGCGGAGGAGAAAATTAAACAACTGAATATTGAATTACAGCAAAGTGTTGAACAGTTGAAAGCATCCAATAAGGAAATAGAGTCTTTTTCCTACTCGGTATCCCATGATTTACGCGCTCCGCTAAGAATTATCAATGGATACGCTGGTATGCTGGAAGAAGATTATAAGGAAAAATTTGATGAGGAAGGAAAACGCCTGATTGGTGTTATTCAATCTAATTCGCTGAAAATGTCACAATTGATCGATGACCTGCTGGCCTTGTCGAGGCTGGGCCGTAAGGAATTGGATAAAACAATGCTCAATACGAATGAACTGGTCAGGAACGTAATCGGAGAAATAGAAAATTCAGATCCTCATCATGCTAAAATTAAGATTCACAAACTACCGGCATGCTATGGCGATTATTCCCTGCTGAAACAGGTTTGGATCAACCTCATCAGCAATGCGATAAAATATTCAAATAAAAAGGATCAACCGGTCATTGAGATCGCCTCCGAAGAATCGGGAAAGAATATTACTTATTATGTAAAAGACAACGGGGCCGGATTCGACATGAAATACGTTGATAAATTATTCGGCGTTTTTCAGCGCTTACATACTTCCAGCGATTTTTCCGGTACCGGCATCGGTCTGGCTATTGTTCAGAGGATTATTTCCAGGCATAACGGTAATGTCCGGGCGGAAGGTAAAGTGAATGAAGGTTCAACTTTTTATTTTACCCTTCCGGTAAAAACCGTTAAAGAAGAAACGAAAGAAAATGATTTTTCCACTTCGCCCTGAATCGCCGTGGGACTCAAAGATTGAAAATCCAAAATCGTGCATGATCTTTGTTATTTATTATTAAACATTAATGTAAACATTGATGTCTTCATCATATTATAGTAATATCGTGGCAAAATTTGAGGGCCGAATTGGCCTGATTATTGTAAAAATTACTGAAAACATTGTTTAAATAAGGCTTAATCGCCTAATTTTAAACTCTTTAAAGCAAATTAGACTATTAGAAAATAAAATCAGAAACGATAATTTCAGTCAGAATGATGAAAACACATAACAGGGTATCTACGACAATTCCAAACGTTAATAAAATGAAATTCAAAATCTTATTTCTCCTGCTGGCCATGGCATTTCCGGTAAGTTTTCTTGCCGCCCAGACAGCACCCTTAAAAATCGGATATACCAATATGGATTATATCCTGACCCAGCTTCCTGAATATAAAACCATTGAATCGGAAATCAGTTCTTACCAGAAACAGCTGGAATCTCAGTTAAATTCAAAATACCAGGAATACCAGGATAAGCTTGATGATTACCAGCAAAAAGTACAGGCCGGAACGCTTACTACGCAGGACCGTCAGAGCAGGGAACAGGAACTGACCGACTTGCAGCAGTCCATTCAGAAATTCCAGAGTGACGCCGATACTTCCTTGCAGAAAAAATCAGCCGATCTGCTTCAGCCTGCTTATGACAAGATCATGAAGGCTGTCCATGACGTGGCCGTGGATAAAGGATATACCCATGTTTTCAGTAATGCGGCAGGAAACGTGCCTATATTGCTTTACGGGGATCAGAAATATGATATTACCGATGATGTATTGAAAAAACTGGGAGTAACTCCTGCACCGAAAAGTACGACCAATAAATAAGTAAGCGAAGCCCGTTTTATTTACGGTTGCTGATTAAAATAATGGATTTGGTAACTTTCGGGTTACCATTTTTATTTGAGATACTTTGATTTTTTTCATAGATTTATTTTCAATTTTTTTTAAATACCAAAGGCCTTAATCTCATGAGAAAAATTACCATTAAATTATTCAAAGGGATAATACTGATTTTAATCTATTCGATGTTTACCGGTTGCCACAGCTATGCGGAAAAACATGACCACGATCCCCAAAAACGCCCGGATATTCTCCTGATATTCATGGATGACATGGGCAATGGTGACCTTGACAGCTATGGTGCCATTGATTACAAAACCGTGAACCTGGATCAACTGGCTGCGCAGGGGATGCGATTCACTAATTTTTATGCGGCCCAGGCTGTGTGCAGCGCCTCAAGGGCGGGCCTGTTGACGGGCTGCTATCCGAACCGTGTCGGAATATCAGGCGCCTTATTCCCCCATGAGAAAATCGGATTAAGTACGAAGGAAGAAACCATTGCCTCTGTGCTTAAAAAAGAAGGATACGTAACAGGCATGATAGGCAAATGGCATTTAGGCGATACCATTCCCTGTCTTCCTCTTCAACATGGATTCGATGAGTATTACGGCATTCCCTATTCCAACGATATGTGGCCCGTGGATTATGACGGAAGCCCGGCCGAACCGGCCGATTTTCAATACAGGTATCCCCCGTTGCCGATCCTGGAAGGGAACCAACCTGTACGATACATCAGGAACCTTGATGATATGTCGATGGTTACAACCTTATACATGGAAAAAGCCATTGATTTCATTAATCGTCATAAGGACCGGCCTTTCTTTCTTTACCTGGCTGAGTCCATGGTTCATGTACCCATTGCTGCTTCAAAACAGTTCAGGGGAAAAAGTAAACAGGGACTTTTCGGCGATGTGGTTATGGAGGTGGACTGGTCGATCGGGAAAATTTTAGAGGCGTTGCAGGAAAACGGGCTTGATAAAAATACGCTGGTTGTTTTTACCAGTGATAACGGGCCGTGGTTGAACTTTGGTAACCATGCCGGTTCAACCGGCGGACTACGAGAGGGGAAGGGGACCAGTTGGGAGGGTGGTCAGCGTGAACCCTGCATTATGCGCTGGCCCGGTGTGATCCCGGGTGGCACCGTATGTAACGAGTTGTCATGCACCATCGATTTGCTTCCGACCTTTGCCAATATTACCGGGGCGCCATTGCCAAAAAATAAAATTGATGGCGTAAATATACTTTCATTGCTTCAGGGATCACCGGGTGCTTCACCCCGGAATCACCTTTATTATTATTACCAGAAAAACAGTCTGGAAGCGATACGAATGGATCACTGGAAACTTGTTTTCCCGCATGAGTACAGATCCTATATGCATGTAATGCCGGGTCATGACGGGTACCCGGGTGGCTACAGCAAAGGCAAGACCGGCCTGGAACTCTATGATCTGCGAAGGGACCCCGGCGAACATTATGATGTCAAAGATATGTACCCGGAGGTGGTGAAACAGATTGAGCTGCTTGCCGATTCTGCTCGAAAAGATCTCGGGGACGACCTGACCGGGTCAACGGGGGAAAACAGGAGATATCCCGAATTGATACCGGGCCGTTGAACTTAGTGTTGACTTTATCATGATATATCTATAACAAAAACGCGATAATAAAATTTCAACCTGATAAAATAGTATATGAACAAAATAATATTTCTTATTTCTGCCTTGATAATGCTTGCCGGTTGCGCGGTAAATCCGGTTACCGGCCGAAGGCAATTGAGCCTGGTAAAAGATTCCGATCTGCAGCTATCGGCTGCATCGCAATACAAAACCTTCCTATCACAGAACAAGGTATTGGATCCGGCTTCCAATAAGGATGCAGCCATGGTGAGGCGGGTTGGAACTCGGATCGCCGATGCAATTACTAAATATTATAACAGCCAGGGCAAAGGGGATGTCCTTAAAGGATATAATTGGGAATTCAATACGGTTGAAAGTAATGAAGTGAATGCATGGTGCATGCCCGGGGGTAAAGTGGTTGTTTACACGGGGTTATTGCCTGTCACACAAAACGAAACCGCGCTGGCTATCGTATTGGGCCATGAAATTACCCACGCGGTTGCCAAGCACGGCGATGAACGGCTCAGTGAATCATTGATCCAACAAATGGGTGGACAAGCATTGGATGTTGCCTTGTCCCAGAGCCCTGCCCAGACACAGAACCTGATCAAACAGGCTTACGGAGTGGGCAGCCAGGTAGGGGTAATGCTGCCTTTTTCACGTCAGCAGGAAACGGAAGCCGACCATTTCGGCTTGATCTTCGCCGCCATGGCCGGATATAATCCAAGGGAAGCAATTCCCTTCTGGCAGCGAATGGCCTCCATGGGCGGAACAAAACCACCGGAATTATTAAGTACACACCCGGCGGACAAAACCAGGATTGAAAA
>CAYNCU010000104.1:0-14603 GCA_964395765.1 uncultured Roseivirgaceae bacterium
CTAAGAACCTCAATTTTCCGGAAGCCTTCCACATTCATCTCCTTAATTCCTTCGATCACTTCATTTTTTAACAGGTCTTCATATCTGGCGGTATTATCCGCGGTGGTATAACCGTGCCATATTCTGACAATCATGATCAGTTATTTTGGTTTAACCTTAAAAAATTCAGCCATAAAATTTTAAATGACAGTTCAGGGGTTTTAAAAGGCCCCCCCGCCTGCCATTCCAGAAAAATAAAAATAAGCCGTCAAAGTAAAGTATTAATTTATAAATAAGGCACAAAGGGGTCACCCGCCTGAACAAAACGGATTGGAACTTCATGGATAAAATTCCCAAGCCATTCCGCACAGTACTCCATCCCTCCTTCTTCGGAATTAAGATGGCCCATGAGGATCATGGCCTTTCTTTTTTCAAGGGCCACGAGATCCCTTACATAAGTGATACTTGCCCATTCGGGTTCTTCCCCGCAAACAAGCACATCCACATCCGGCCGGGAAAGAAGTTTGATATGTTCCGTGCAACCACGGGATCCCGGTGCGAAGGCAACCCTGCTAAAGGACATCACTGGGTCTCCGGTTACCCGGACCGGGGACTGTTTGAATTTTCTTTTCAGGTGGCGGACAAATTCGCCGACATACATTTCCGGAAACCTGAGGATGACCGGATCGCTGTGGATCACTTTACTTTTCCAGTTCAGCTTCCGCAACATTCCTTCCATGATGCCATCGGGCTGCGTACGGTGCCAGTGATCGTGAAATCGCCATATGATCAAACCGTTATCATCAATAATTTTTTGCTTCGCCCTGTAGACCGGGTCGTTTTTCAGGTGAATGGATTCGTCCTGGTGATTATAAAAAGTCGGCTCATGCGTAATGACCAGGTTGCATTGCATTTCCACGGCTTTCCGGAGGACTTCCAGGGTAGGGATAAAGGTGCAAAGGATACCCCTGACCCGGTCATGGGGATTCCCGGCTTTAAAGGTATCCACGGTATGATCAAGCCAGTTGCAGGTGACTTGTTTCTTTATCCTGTTAATGATGCCGGCCGCCGTAATCGTTTTATCCGCCACCAGTTCCTCATTCTCAATTAGTAAGTTGTGTTGATTCATGATCATCGGTTTTTAAAATCCATCATTATTTTCTGAATCCTTATTATATCGTTTTCTTATAATTAAAAACTGCCCATCCGTTTAATACCAGCCCGATGAGAAAGATAGCCAGCAAATGATATTTTACGTCACCGAAAGTGCTTCCCTTCAGGACGATCATGCGCATGGTTTCCACGAAGTGACTGACCGGAAACAAATGGGCCAGAAAATAGGCCCACGCCGGCATACTGTCGATGGAAGTAAAGATCCCGCTCATCATGTTAAATACCATCACAACAAAGAAAAGCAGGGACATAGCCTGTAGCTGGGTTTCCGTATAGGTGGCTACCAGGAAGCCGAGGCCCAGCAGGGAGAAGATGTAAATTGCCGCCGAGCCATAAAGCAAAGCGATACTCCCGACAGGAGTAATGCCATATATAAAGCGTTGTACCAGCAAGCCAATGGTAAATATGATCATCGACATGATCCAAAAGGGGATCAGTTTTCCTAATATGAACTGATATTTCTTGATCGGGGTTACATTAATTTGCTCAATTGTGCCCATTTCCTTTTCCTGGAGCATATTTAATGTAGATTGGAACGCCGCCACCGATATCATTAAGGTAACCAATATGGCCGGTACAAAAAGCAGGTGAAAATCAAGATAGGGGTTATACCAATTATAGGAGGCGATATTGATTTGCGGTACCGGCTTATGATTTTCCGCATTTACGGACTGGACATCAATCTCATTACTGAAATTATTCAATATGCTCGATAGGTAGGCTCCTCCCAGGTTGGCCTTGGTCCCTTCGATGGCATTGATGGCCATGAATACCTTTGCCGAATTATTCATGACTAAGTCGCTTGCAAAGCCGTCCGGTATCTCCAGGATCAGGTCGGCTTTGTCCTTTTCCACCAGCGCGTAAGCTTTATCGTAGGAGGAGTTGTAGGAAACCAGGCTGAAATGTCCGGAAGAAGTCACCTTCGAAACCAATTGTCGGGAAACCGGAGAGTGATCATAATCCACCACTGCCAGATAAATATTTTTCACGGAAAAGTCTGCCGCCATGGGAAGAAGGATCAACTGGATTATGGGTGCTATGAAAATGATCCTGAGTATTGCCCGGTTCCGCAAAACCTGCCGGATCTCCTTTTCCAGAATAAACTTCAGCGTTCTCATGACAACCGGATTTTAAAATTTCTCAGGGCTAAATAGAGGAATAATGAAGCCATGCCGAGCAGGATCAGGGTTTCTTTCCATATAAACGAAAAACCAATGCCTTTCAGCATAACGTCCTTAACGATTATATAGAACCAGCGGGAAGGCACGAAGTTAGAAAGCAATCGGAGTGCCAATGGCATATTATCGATGGGGAAAAAGAAACCGGTCAGCAGCATGGTGGGCAGCATCATGGCCATCTGAGAACCCATCATGGCCGTCTGCTGGGTGTCGGTGATCGTTGAAATCAACAATCCCATGGACAATGCCGTAATAATGAATAATGTACTTTCGAAAACAAGGAGGGGAATACTCCCTTCGATGGGGAGGCCAAGCACGAATACACTCAGGATTAAAATAATTGCCAGATCGGCAAGAGAGACAATCAGATAGGGAACCGCCTTGGCAATAATAATATAGATCGGTTTGAAAGGCGATACGAGAAGTACTTCCATCATTCCCATTTCCTTTTCCCTGACGATGGAAACGGCCGTCATCATCGTGCATACCAGTAACAACACGAGTGCCATTACTCCCGGCACAAAATTCGGAGCCCCTTTGAGTTCCGGGTTATACAACATCCGCATTTCCGGAATAATATGATATTTCCCTCCCCCGGCTTGCGTCAGCCGGGATTCGTAATCCGTAATGATGGCAGTGATGTAATTGGTCAGACCGGTGGCGGAATTCGGGTCGGAGGCGTCGGCGATCACCCGTATGGAAGCTTTATTTAAATGCATCAGGTCGTTATAAAATCCCGCCGGGAAAATAACCGCCATCTTGATCTTTCCCTCTTTAAAAGCCTTATCGATTTCTTTCTCATCCATAAGGGTTTTCTGTAAGGTAAAATATTTACTCGCTTCAATCTTGCGAATGATTTCCTGCGAAGCGATGTCATGCGCGTAATCGACGACAACAATTTTTGAATTTTTTATCTCATTGGTCAGGGCAAAACCGAAAAGGATGATCTGTGCGATGGGCAAGCCGAACAGCAACAGCAGTGTCTTGCGGTCGCGGAACACATGCTGAAATTCTTTCCTCACAAATGCCATGAACTGTTTCACCGGTCAGTATATTTTAATCTATGTCTGGTTATAAAGTCTTTTTTATTTATCATTTTAATTCAATTTTTAATCACACTGTTAATACGATCCTCATTTCACTTCTACCCGTCAACCCGTTTACTCGTCAACCCGTCGACCAGTCTACCCATCTACCCTTCTACCCTTCAATATGTCACCTGTCCCATTATTCCGTCCTTTTCGCTCCTCTCGCCAGTTTATAAAAGACCTCATTCATCGAATGCACGGCAAATTTTTCCTTCAATTTCCGGGGGTTATCCAAAGCATCGATCCTTCCGTCGACCATGATACAAACCCGGTTACAATATTCCGCTTCGTCCATATAGTGCGTGGTGACAAAAACGGTGATTCCCTTATCGGCGGCATCATAGATCAGGTCCCAGAATTGCCGGCGGGTAACTGGGTCCACACCGCCGGTAGGCTCATCTAGGAAAACAATTTTCGGGGAATGGATCACGGCCACCGAGAAGGACAGTTTTTGCCTCCAGCCCAGCGGAAGGTCCTTGACCAGTTTCTTCGCTTCATTGTGAAGGCCCAGAAAGTCGATCAGCTTCTCACTTTCTTCCCTGATCTGCACATCCGTCAATCCGTAGATCCCCGCGTAAAAGCGGATGTTCTCCAGGATGGACAGATCTTCATAGAGCGAAAACTTCTGGCTCATATAGCCGATATTCTTCTTGACCATATCAGGGTTCCGGTGAATGTCATATCCCGCCACCCTGGCGCTTCCTGAAGAAGGCGCGAGTAAACCGCATAACATTCGCATAGCCGTTGTTTTTCCGGCGCCATTCGCGCCCAGAAAACCGAAAATCTCTCCCGGGTGCACGTCGAAGGTCAGGTGGTCCACCGCCACAAATTCACCGAAACGCCTGGTGAGTTGATCCGTTTGTATTACTGCCTCTTCCATGTTCAACGGTTTATCAATTCAATAAAACAATCTTCGATGGACGGTTCCACCTGTTTTAACTCAATGCCGTTATGGCCTTTCTCCTCCAGGTAATTTTGAAGCTCGGATCGGCTTTCCCCGGTTTCCCCTTTAAAAGTGACATGAAGGTATTCGCCGAAAGCAAAACAGCTTAAAATGTTCTTATAATTCCGTATGTCGCGAGGGAGCTTGTAAATGGAGTCCGATTTCACGGCATATAAATTACCGGCATAGGATTTTACAATATGCCGGGGTTCGTCGATCGATAAAATCCGCCCGGCCTGCATCAGGGCAATGCGGTCACATAAATTCGCTTCATCCATATAAGGCGTTGAAACCAAAATGGCAATCCCCTGTTCTTTCAAACGCTTCAGCATGTCCCAGAATTCCCTGCGTGAGACGGCATCCACGCCGGTAGTCGGCTCATCGAGAAACAAAACGCGGGGTCGGTGGATCAGGGCGCAACACAGGGCCAGCTTTTGTTTCATACCCCCGGATAATTTTCCCGCTCTCCGGTATTTAAAAGGTTCAATCTGTATATAGATATCCCGGATCAGGTCATAGTTTTCACGGATGGAAGTATTGAAAAGAGTGGCGAAGAAATCGAGGTTTTCTTCCACCGTAAGGTCCTGGTACAAAGAAAACCTTCCGGGCATATAGCCGATCAGGGAACGGATTAATTTAAAATCCTGCACTACGTCATAGCCGATCACCGACGCCTTTCCGCTGTCGGGCAGGATCAATGTGGTGAGGATCCGGAACAGGCTTGTTTTCCCCGCGCCGTCAGGACCGATCAGTCCGAAAATTTCGCCGTTGTTCACGGAAAACGAAACATCCTTTACGGCGACTGTGTTTCCCTTATTATAGGTCTTGTTAATAGAATCCAGTGTTACGGCATTCATGCTTTAAAATTTTACTTCTCCGTACATTCCGATCTTGAGATAACCGTCATTTTTAACTTTAATTTTAATGGCATACACGAGGTCGGACCGTTCATCTTTCGTCATGATGGTTTTGGGAGTGAATTCAGCTTTATCGCTGATCCAGGTTAAAGTGCCGGGGTATTCCTTGTATTGATCCGGCCCGTTGTCGACCAACACTTTTACCTGCTGATCCAGTTTTACCTGAGGGAGCTGGTCGCCGGTAATATAAGCCCGCAGGATAAGGGACGAAAGATTGGCAATTTTATACAGCGGTTTACCCGGCGTAACCATTTCATAGGGCATAACATATTTGGTGAGCACAACGCCGTTCACCGGATTGACGATCCTGCATTTGGAAAGCTGGTCATCCATCTCCTCTATCTCAACCTTCAGGGGTTGTGTCTGTTCGGCGATATTTTGTGTCGTTATGTCCAACGTCGATTTTTGCGCCCTGATTTGTTTTTCAATTTCCTCCACTCTGGCATTGGCATCATCGAGTTGCTTTTGCGAAGCCGCCCCACCTTTCACCATATTGTTTATTCTTTCCTGGTCCTTTTTCGCATTGTTCAGTTGAACAACCAGCGAAGCGATCTGGGCGGATATATCCGGCTTCTGACTGAGAATGGCGTTGATCTGTGCTTTCAGTTGTTTTCGTTTGAGGTAAAGCTGTACACTATCGACATAACCCACGCATTGACCCGAGTCCAGCGACTGCCCCTCCTCTGCTGTGAATTGTTTCAGTGTGCCGTTCGCATCAGCCGAGATTACCGTTTCATCTGTTTCGAAAGAACCGGAAGCATCGTTCCCGTCCTCCCCGTAGTGGCAGGCCGACATTAAGCCTGCCGCGATCACTATGAGCCATTTGGATTTCATCACAAGTTTCATTTACTGATTCTGATTTCGATTCCGATTTTAATTTCCGGTTGTGTTCTGGTAGTTGTAGTAAGCCATTAACAGTTGTATTTCATGGAGCGAGCGGTTTTGCCTCGCCTGATCTTCGGCATTGATTTCGCTCAGGTAATCGTTGACCGATATGGCGCCGTTTTTCAATTGGGTATCGGCCGTATTTTTAATTGATGTGCGCAAATCGACGATCTGATCGTCGGACTTGATAAGCTCCTGCAATTTTTCAATTTCCTGGTTCTGCTGCTTCAGCGTAAAATCCGTATTGAAAAGAAAAGTTTTTTTCCTCGCTTCATTCATGGCCTTATCGATATCCAGCAATTGTTGTTCATGTCCGTAGGTATAAAAGGCGGACAGCGACCAATTCAGGCGAATCCCGCCGATATAATAGGGAGACATATCTTTGGAAAGCATATTTACCGGCGACGGCCGCCCGATGCCCCCCTGGAAAAATAATTCCACCTTCGGGATATTTTTTGCACGTAGGATTTTGCTTTGTATATCGTCGCTCATGCCCTGGTTGTCGTAGAATTTCAATTCCGGCCGGTTGATCTGGTCCGACAGCGAAGGCGTCGAGGGTATCTCAAGGACCGTACTGTCGCCGATGTCCCGGTTCAGGAACTGGCCGAGCATTTGCAGGTAGGCTTTTCTGGAGGCCGAAAGTTCAATACTCTGCTGACCGGCATTCAACAACTCGGCTTTTAATTTATCAACACTGTTGCCGTAGTCAATCCCGTTCTCGATGGCAACATTGATCCTGTCAATTCCATTCTGTATGTCTTTCTTTCTTAATTCGTTTTGTTTGTATTGCTCGTCGATCAGCAGGATCCCGAAATAAACCTGGTTTACCCGGTCTTTCAGCTTATAAAGTTCTACCTCAAGGTTATCTTCCTGGATATCGGAATTTACTTCCTGCAGGTCCCGTTGCCGGCTGGTGGTAACCATCGAAGTCAACGGTTGGCTGATCTCTCCATACAATTTGTACTGGTCCTTGCTCAGCGTGGGAATATCCACGCCAGGGAAACTGATGGGGATCTGCGTAACATCCGACTGGTAGGTGGCCTGCCCGTTCACGGATACCTGGGGTAGAAATCCCTTTGAAATATCAGACACCGAGTATTCTTTGCTCAAGGCGAGCAATTCCTTCTGCTTTACCAACGGGTAATTTTTTTCCGCCAGGGTATAACATTCATCCAGGGTCAGCCGGTTATTTTCCCGGGGCTGGCTCCGGGCCAGGGTTCCGACGCCGAATAACAGCAGAACCACAGGCAGCAGGAAATTAATTTTAGTCAGCACATGCGTGTTTTGATTAAATTTCATATTCAGCAATCATTTAAAATCTTCAAAAGAAAACCGCAACGGCAATTCAATAAATTTACCGCAGTAAACAATTATGATTTTCAGGGTACCGGCGAATGGCCGTTAAACTCCGGTGAATAGTATTTTTCTCACCGAAGTTGCTTCCGCCCCGGATATACCTCGCTTCAATTGTTACGGGGATCGATTTAAGATTCATTATATTTCCGTTCATGTATTTATTTTTTTTAATATTATACTTGGAACAACTTCGCGTGGGAAGACGGTTGATCCGGATCATTACTTTATTTTCTGCATGGCTTTGATCCACAACGGGATCAGTCTTTTACGCTCTTCGATCATTTTGTTGAATTGTTTATCATTGACATCATTGATCGATTCAAGCACATGCCGGAGGAAAAACGGGGCTATGATCATGCCGATAAGGTTAGAGGCCATATGGAAAGTTTCTTCCGGCGACATTCCCTCCTCCTTCAGCATCTTTTTTAATTTTTTCCTGATCACCGCCCTTTCGGGCAGTAATTCATCGATTTTCTTGTTCGTATCCCCGGAAAATTTCCTTAATTCATTGATGAGGAAAAAAGGAGGATCCGGGTTCTGACTCATCCAATCAATATAACCGACTACAAGGTTTCCGATGATATCCCCGAAAGAAGCATTTTCGTCGTCAAGCATTAAGTTGATTTTATGCACGAAATCCCGGAGGTTTTCCTGGCGGATCAGGTCAAAGAGTTTCTCCTTACTCCTGAAATAATAATTCAACAGGGCCAGGTTGATACCCGCCTTGGTCGCAATGTCCCTGGTTTTCACCGCGTCATATCCTTTTTGCGTGAATAGCTTGCGGGCAGCCTCCTTGATCTTTTCTTCCGTGCTGTAATCGGGTTCTGTTTTATCAATAGCATTCATCCTGAAAATGATTTGTTTCCCGGGGCGAATTTGGTCCCCGTTTCTGAATTAAACAAATATTTTAATCATTTGTTTAAAATATTTGGTTAAAAGAAAATAAAAGAATAAATGAGCCAAAAAGAGTGGGGAAAAGCCGGTCACGAATGCACAAATTAATATTTTTAAAGATTCACTGCCATTTAAAAAGAGGCGCGGCAAAGAAGAATTGGCAGATATCAGTGGTATATTATAATCACACAAATAATGCCTCTCGCCTTTCAGGATAGTTACCCAACATTTCTACCATGCCCACTGTGTAACCCCGATTTCAATCGGGGCAGTGTGAACTTTGTAGTTAAAATCCTTTTCGAAATAAAATGATAACTTTATTGATGAAGATCATAATTCAAATCTGAAAATCAAACAATTACAACAATCTTCCCCACCGTATGCTGTGATTCTATCTGAAGGTGGGCAGCCGCCATTTTTTCGAACGAAAAAGTTTTGGAAACATGGGCTTTTAGTTGACCGGTTTCCAGTAAATGGGCCAGTTGTTTCATATCACTGCCGTCCGATTGTACCAGTATTCTCCGATATTCAATCCCCAGGGAAGCTGCCTTGGTGGCCCCGGTTTCATCCAGGCCGGGGGTTATGCTGATCAGCCATCCTCCGTTCGCGATTACCTTCAGGGAACGTTCGGCCGTCTCGCTGCCGACTGTGTCGAGAACAAAGTCCTGCCCCGATAACATTTCTTCAAACTTATGTTGGTGATAATCAATATGCTGATCGGCGCCAAGGTCCATAACCAGTTTTTTATTGGCTGCGGAGGAAGTTCCCGTGACAACGGCACCGAAGTATTTTGCCAGCTGCACCGCATAGATCCCCACTCCGCCGGAGGCGGCGTGAATCAGGACATTGTCTCCTTTCTTCACTTTACCATGCACCGTCATCGCCTGCCAGACGGTAAGAGCAGCCAGCGTGGATGCGGCAGCTTCCTCATGGGAAATGTTGCCCGGTTTCAATGCCATCTGGGATGCCGGCGCGGCAACATATTCGGCATACGCTTTCCCATGGCCGGGAAAGTTAACCATGCCGAACACCTCATCGCCTTCCTTAAAATCTTTCACTTCCTTCCCGACTGTGCTCACCACGCCGGAAATATCCCAACCCAAAATAATAGGATTGAATTCCCTGACTCTTCGCGACATGCCCATACCTTTACGGGTTTTAATATCGATCGGGTTAATGCTTATCGCTTTCACTTTCACCAGAACTTCATCCTCCCTGACTCCCGGAACAGGAATTTCAGTCATTTGCAAACAGCTGGGATCTCCGAAGTCTTTTAATATAATCGCTTTCATGGTTTCAAATTATAGTACCAATTACCGGATCCTATCCTTTTCATGATTTTTTGTATATTGTAAGCATAAAAATTTTATTCATGAAATGAAAATTATTAAAACATTTTTATCCTTCTCCCTCATTCTCTCAGGTTTTGCCATAAACAGTTATTCTCAATCCGTAAAAATACTGACCGACCAGGTAGGTTATGAAATCAACGGCCCGAAACATGCGGTCATCGAAGGTTATGATGGAAACCAGGTGTCGCTTTTCAAGGTAATCGATTACAATACCCGCCGCGTCGTTTACCAGGGCAAAGTCGAAAAGGCTGGCCCGGTGGATCAGTGGAAGAACTGGTATTTCTGGAGCATTGATTTCGACGACGTACAGAAGGAAGGCAAGTATATAATCGAGTGTTCAGTCGATGATACCGTGGTTACCTCCTTTCCCTTTCTCCTCCAGCATAACCTCCTTGAAAGGAATACACTTTCCAATGTGATCTATTATTTCAAGGGACAGCGCTGTTCCGGGTTACTCGACAAGGCTGATCACCACCTCACCTTTACCGGGAATGACAAGGATACGGTTGATGTACACGGCGGGTGGTATGATGCCACCGGTGATTACGGGAAACATCTTTCCCACCTTTCTTTTTCAAGTTATTTCAACCCCCAGCAAATACCTCTGACGGTGTACGGGCTTTTTGATGCCTATGATAACCTGGTGCAGCGAACCGATTCCAATTACCTTCAGTATGAAAGACGGCTGCTGGATGAAGCGGTTTACGGGGCGGACTTTCTGGTCAGGGACAAAGCTCCTTCAGGTTCCTTTTATATTTCCGTTTCGGCACCCGGTCCGGGCAAGAAAGCGGAAGACCGGAGGCTCTCTCCTACCATGACCGGATTCGGCCTGAGAAAAAGCATCACGGCCGAAGGCAATGGGATGTCCTTTCATGATGAATCCAACTTTGACAGGGAAAGTTATGAAGTGAGCTTTCGTTCGGGCGGCGGAGTAGCCATAGCCGCCCTGGCCATGGCCGGTACCCATGGTGTTGCCGGCGATTTTTCACCGGAAACGTACCTGAAGACCGCGGAAGATGCTTTTTCATTCCTGGAAGAAAACAATCTGAAAATTATCAATGACGGGAAAGAAAATATCGTGGATGATTATTGTGCTTTGCTGGCCGCTACCGAATTATATAAGGCTTCGAAAAGAGCAATGTATAAAACGGCTGCCGATCACAGGGCTTCCAACCTGGTCAACCGGCTGGCGGAAGACGGAAATTACCGTAATTACTGGCGTGCCGATGATAAAGACCGCCCGTTCTTCCATGCCGCCGATGCAGGACTCCCTGTCGTGGCTCTCATGCATTACCTGCCGATTGCCGATAATGCCATGAAATCGAAAGTCCTCGACGCCGTAAAGAAAGAATTGCAATTCGAGATGAAGATTACCGGTGAGGTCACCAATCCTTTCGGTTATGCGCGGCAGTATGTTCAGAACAAGGAAGGCATAAGAAGATCCGCTTTCTTTTACCCGCATGATGCCGAAACGGCTCCCTGGTGGCAGGGTGAAAATGCCCGTCTCGCTTCCCTGGCTACTGCGGCAAGAATGGCAGCAGAATATTTTGTGGAAGATACGGAATTTCATAAACAGCTTGAAGATTATGCCTGGAACCAGTTGAACTGGATCCTGGGTTTGAATCCCTACGATGCCTGTATGCTTGACGGGAGCGGAAGAAACAATATCGAATATATGTTTTTCAACTATTATGAATACACGAATGCGCCGGGAGGAATATGCAATGGTATCACCGGCGGTTATAAAAACGATCATGACATTGATTTTAACCTGGGTTACCGGAACACGGGACAGGATATCGACTGGCGCTGGGGGGAACAGTGGCTGCCGCATGCGACGTGGTTCCTGATGGCGATAACGAATAAGTAATTCGAACAGGCCGAATTCTTCGGCATCGCTGCGAAGCGCGGCATGATAAAACTCGTACTATTAACAAAAGAAAAACTGAAGGTTAATTACGCCTATTGTAATCGACATAAAATTTATACGCGAGACGGTGGTGCGATTCTCGCGGAAAAAAAAGATTGGTGATTCAAGTTCGGTTACTGTCGGATAATAATTTATTGTTGTTTTTTCTTTATGAAAAGACGGTAATAAATTATCGGGAAAAAGATCAGCATCGAAATGATCAACAATGCCGCATTGATTAACATTGCCCACGGTAGAAATATCATGGATAAGGTTATATCCGCCAGCACTAAAATCAATATGATATGCCTGAGTCTCATTTTACTTTAGTTTTGATGGAGAAAAGATAGGGGTTTTTACCCGGACGGAATATGATATTTATCAGTTTAAAAAATCACAACAAAAAGCCTTATTAGAGCCGAAAGAGGGCTTTTATACAGCACTACAGGGAAGGGTCATCACATCGGTTCGGGATCTCCTTTCAATAAAGAAATTTCTTATCCTCTAAATCATTAAATATTCTCCCCGGCCTTGACCCGGCTTGCTCCTAAGGATTGCGCCCTTCTGAGAAAGGAATGACATATCATTTTACGGGATCTTTTTTTCGATCAGCCACTTATGTCCGAAGGGATCCACCAGGGTTGCCTGCCGGTATCCGTATTCATAGTCTTTGACCGGGTTCACTATCTTACCCCCGGCAGCTTCGGCTTTTTTAGCCACTGCCCCGGGGTCGTTTACAAAAAGCCCGATGATGACCGTTGTACCTCCTGCCTCTTCGGGGCTGAGATCCTTTTTCGTTAAATTTTCTTCGTGAAGATGAAATAATGCCCCTTCTATAGATAATTCGGAAACATGCACGCTCCCATCATCATTCGTAAACCGCCGAAGCTCAACGGCACCAAATGCTTTCCCATAATACTCCGCGGCAGCCCCAACATTTTTAAGCGACAACTGGGGGGCAAAAAAAAGCATGAAGCTCATCCGGCTTTTTGAATGCCATAGTTCAGGATTTATTTTTTTAATGAACAGGGCGTAAAAATAATAATTACTTTCTGCAATCCTGTTATGGTAAATGGAAAGATTTTACGCTGAATGTTTGATTCTAAAGATATGCCGGATAATTTTCGGCAATTTTATTATCGTGCAAACATTCAAACATGAGTAAAAGATTTTTTGTAATCCTGATAAGCCTGGCTGCTGCTTTCGGAGGTTTGATGTTCGGTTTTGATATCGCTATTTTTTCCGGTATCATTCCTTTCATTCAGCCTTATTATCACCTTTCGGATGCCATGTTGGGCTGGACAGGCAGTAGTTTATACCTGGGATGTATTTTCGGCACCTTCCTTTCCGGCAGGATGACGGATCGCTGGGGGAGAAAATATCCCTTGCTTGTGTCAGCTTTTATTTTTACCGTATCCTGCACCATGATGGGATGGTCCGGCAGTTACCATTCACTCATCGCCTGGAGGATCTTTGCAGGAATGGGAGTGGGTGTGGCTTCAATGCTTTCCCCTCTCTATATCGCCGAGGTCAGCCCGGCGGCTGTTCGCGGCAGGATGGTCTCCCTGAACCAGCTTGCCATCGTGATCGGGATCCTGATTGCCTACTTCTCCAACTTTCTCCTGGCCGGCCAGGTCAATAACTGGCGATGGATGTTTACCACCGGGTCAGTCCCTTCACTGATATTTTTCATCAGCATGTTATTTGTCCCGGAGAGCCCGCGGTGGCTGATCATGAAAGGTTATGAAAAAAAAGGGAGAGCGGTCCTGATCCGGATATCGGATGAACTTACCGCAGAAAAAGAAATTATTCAGATCCGGGATACGCTTGCCGGAGCCTCACGGGGTACCTTAAGGGACCTTCTCAAAAAGGGAACTTTCTTTATCGTAATCCTCGGCATCATCATTGCCGTATTCCAGCAGATTTCCGGGGCGAATGCGGTTTTCTTTTACGCCCCCATTATTTTTGAAAAAGCCGGCATGTCCATAAAGAACCAATTGTTCCAGCAATTGCTGATCGGGCTGACCAACCTGACCTTCACCCTGGTGGCCATGCGGCTGGTGGACCGTCTCGGCAGGAAAAAACTTATGCTCGGCGGTTCCCTGGCGATGGCGGTATGGCTGGTGGTCATAGGAATGCTTTACCACTTCAGTCTATTTAACGGATACTGGCTTACGATCATAGTTCTCTTTTTTATTGCCACTTATGCCACTACCCTGGCACCTGTCACCTGGGTGCTGATCGCTGAAATTTTTCCGATCAGGGTCCGCGGCACGGCCATGTCTGTGGCGACGGGCATGCTATGGGTTGCCTGTTTCGCCCTGACCTTTGTTTTCCCCGTACTTTTCGGAAGCAATCATGGAAAGGGCTTAATAAGCCCGACGGGAAACTTCCTTTTATTTGCCGGAATTAACCTGCTTTACTTTTTTATCCTGTTGAAAACAATTCCTGAAACCAAGGGAAAGACACTCGAAGAAATAGAAAAAGAAATAACCGGTTAATCTTTAAAACAACCTGTTCCATGTGTAGATAGTCCTGATCAGTTTTGACTGAAATTGTAAAGGGATGTAAATGAAAATAACAACAGGATTATAAATAAATAAAAGGGAAACCATAAAATACTGACACTCCCGGCAGGGTTATGATAATTCAGGATAAAAAACATAAAAGAATATTCGAACCAATTTACTCAACAAAAAATGATCGAGGGACAGGACTGGGGCTGGCTGTTGTCCGGCGCATTGTTGAGGCCCACGGAGCCCAAATCTCTGTCAGCAGCCAGTTAAATGTCAGGACAACATTTTCTCTTCTCTGGCCAGCAGAACAATCTAATCAATCATAGCCAAATATTCTTATGACGGAAATCCGATCAGAATGAGCCAATGGGAAAATCTGTTACGCAGACAAAGGTCATTTCCCGCCACAACAA
>CAYNCU010000105.1:0-14595 GCA_964395765.1 uncultured Roseivirgaceae bacterium
TTCTCCGAAATAATAGTCCCCCAGGGCGGCGGCATGGGCATCATTTTCAAGGATGAATTCTACCCCGGGGTGATTCTTCTCCAGCACATCCACCACCGGTATGTGGCTGAAGTCATTGACATTGGGTACTTCCAGGGTGGATCGTCCGTCCTTCGTAATAGTTCCCGGAACTCCGATGCCGACTTTTTTGACTTCCGGATGTTTTTCAAACTCCTTGGTCAGAATAGCGCTGAAATTTTGAATAAATTTCCCTTTTTCACCTACTTCGCCGGAAGGATATTTGATTTTATCCAGCAGGCCTTTTTCAGAATCTACCAGGCCGATTTTGACATTGGTCCCACCAATATCAATCCCGAAGAAATACTCCATATTTTAGTTTATTTGTATAATCAGAATCTAAAAATATAGTAAAATACTTATGGCTCGATAAATTGCATTTTTTGCACGAAACGGCCAAAAAATATTTTAATTTTCGGTCAGCTTTTTTTTACCCCGTTCAGCTTGGGTACCCGGCTTGACGATTTCCTGATGACCAGGTTTGTCCTTAAAACGATAGTCTCATAATTATCAATTCCCGTCCGTAGAAAATTCAGTAAAATATTTGCCGATTGTTGTCCCATTTCATAGGCCGGCTGGTGTACGCTGCTCAGGGCGGGATCCACAATCGTGCATATATTCGGGTCGTCAGTAAAGCCGACAACAGCTACCTCATCCGGAATCCTGTGCCCCATTTCCTTCAAAACGACCAGGGAACCGGCCGCAACATAGTCATTGACGGTGAAAATTCCGTCGGGCGGGTTATCCCATTGCATCAGCTCGCGGGTGATCGCCATCCCTTCGTCCTTATTCTGTGCTGCGATCATCAGGCTTTCATCCGGCATCCTGCCATTCTTCTTCAGGGCATCGATGTAACCTTTTTTTCTTTCCTTGCAGATAATCAGGGATTCCGGGCCTTCCAGGTGGGCAATCCTACGGCAACCCTGTTGGATCAGGTGAGTGGTGGCATCAAAAGCTCCCTGGTAATCATCCACGATCACCCTCGAAGTTTTCGTTTCTTCACAGACACGGTCGAAAAACACCAGGGGTATACCTCCGGCGAGCGTTTCATGGATATGATCATAACTATTAGTTTCCTTGGATACGGCCATCAGCACGCCATCCACCCTGCTTGATATTAATGCATTTAAATTAATGACTTCCTTTTCGAACTTTTCACTCGATTGGCTGATGACGACTTTATAACCGGCATCATAGGCAATGTCTTCAATGCCGCTGATGATGGAGGAAAAAAAATAGTGAACGATTTCGGGTACAATAACCCCGATGGTGTAGGTTTTGTTTTTCCGCAGCCCTGCCGCTATGAAGTCAGGATGATAATTGAGTTTGCTGGCCAGATCCCGTATAATTTTCTTGGTTTTTACACTTATATCGGGATGGTCCTGTAAGGCCCTTGACACGGTCGAAGGTGAAACCTTCAATTGCCTCGCCAGATCTTTAATGGTAATCCTGCTGCTCAACCTGTTTAATTAGCTATTGTTAATGACTCCAAAGATTACTAAAAGGTTTCAATAATGGTATGATATTATTATAAAATGACGAATAAGATATCTTTCTTATTGCTTGGCTAATTTGATTTTTTTTACTCTGTTTGTTTTCCTATTAAAGATAAAAATCGAAGTATGGCATCCAAACCCAAATTCAGACATGGCGTAATTTACGGAAAAGAATTAAAAGAACTTTTTGATTATGCCAATAAAAATCATTTTGCAATTCCCGCTGTAAATGTTGTCAATACGAGTACTGTTAATGCTGCCATTGAAACAGCCCGGGAAGTAAATTCACCTGTAATTCTACAGTTTTCAAACGGTGGATGTGTTTTTTATGCAGGAAAAGGAATGTCCAACGACAATCAAATGGCTGCGATTACCGGCGGAATTTCCGGCGCCTATCATGTTCACCAGGTGGCTGAAAAATATGGAGTAACTGTAATTCTTCATACCGATCATTGTGCCAAGAAATTGCTTCCCTGGGTGGATGGTTTGTTAAAGGCAGGTGTTCAGTATTACGGGAAAAACAGGAAGCCTCTGTTCAGCTCCCACATGCTTGATCTTTCTGAAGAGCCATTGCGTGAAAATATCAAGATATCAAAAAAATACCTGGCTAAAATGGCCAGGATGGGCATGACCCTTGAAATTGAGCTGGGTGTTACAGGGGGTGAAGAAGATGGCGTAGATAACACCGGTATAGATAGTTCAAAACTTTACACGCAGCCGGAGGATGTTGCCTTTGCTTATGATGAGTTATTACAGATCAGTTCTAACTTTACTGTGGCTGCCGCTTTCGGCAATGTTCACGGTGTCTATAAGCCCGGGAATGTGGTTTTAACCCCCAAAATTCTGAAAAATTCACAGGATTACATTAAAAAGAAATTCAAAACGAAAACCAATCCGGTCAATTTCGTTTTCCATGGGGGTTCGGGTTCCGAACCGGAAAAAATCAGGGAGGCTTTGGGTTACGGGGTGGTGAAAATGAATATTGACACGGATACCCAATGGGCCTTCTGGGAAGGAATTCTTAATTATTACAACAGCAAAAAGGAATACCTGCAGGGACAGCTTGGAAATCCCGATGGCGAAGATAAACCGAATAAAAAATTCTACGATCCCAGGGTTTGGCTCCGCGAAGGAGAAAAAACATTCATCAAAAGATTGCGGCAGGCGTATGAAGACCTGAATTGCATAAACCGGAATGCGGCCCGCAGGTAATATTCGGGAAACGGTCGTTGCGATTTTTCTTTTAATCCTGCTTGCAGCATGTAATACATCTGAAAACAGCAAGATGGATAACCTGTCTTCCTTTTACCTGAATGAAAAGGATACGGTTTCGAAACTTGTAATATATCAGGTGCTTCCCCGCCTTTTTGGCAACATGGATACCGGCCGGGTTATCTACGGGACGATTGCCGATAATGGTGTCGGGAAGATGAATGATTTTACGGACAAAGCGCTTGACAGCCTTAAAACCCTCGGCATCACCCACATCTGGTACACGGGAATTATAGAACATGCCACTCTATCCGACCACCGCAAAGACGGTATCCCACTTGACGATGCCGATGTGGTCAAGGGAAGAGCCGGATCGCCCTATGCCATTAAGGATTATTATGATGTTGATCCGGATTTGGCCGTTAATGTGCAGGACCGGATGAAGGAATTTGAAGAACTGGTGCAAAGGACACACCGTCACGGCCTGAAAGTGATCATTGACTTTGTTCCCAATCACGTGTCGAGGGAATATCATTCCGATGCCAGGCCGCCGGGGGTGAAAGACCTGGGTGAAGACGACGATACCTCTGTTTTCTTCAGGCCGGATAATAATTTCTATTATCTCCCCGGCCAAAGATTCAAAGTTCCGAAAGGATATATTCCCCTGGGTAATTTTCCCTTTCCGACCAAGGACGGGAAATTTTATGAGGTGCCTGCAAAGGCAACAGGAAACAATGTTTTCAAGGCACAGCCCAATATTAACGACTGGTTTGAAACCGCAAAGCTTAATTACGGAATAAATTATCAGGACAGTAATAAAGAATATTTTAATCCTGTGCCTTCCACATGGAAAAAAATGAGGGATATTCTTTTATTCTGGGCCGGAAAGGATGTGGACGGTTTTCGATGCGACATTGCTGAAATGGTCCCCGTTTCTTTCTGGCAATGGGTGATCCCTCAGATCAAAAATAAAAAAAAGGACATCCTCTTTATTGCAGAAATTTACAATCCTTCCATGTATTCCGATTTTATTCATAAGGCCGGTTTCGACTACCTGTATGACAAGGTTCAGTTATATGATACGCTACGTCATATTGTGGAGGGCAAAGGAAAGGCCGGGAATATTACAACCGTGTGGCGGGAACTGCGCGGGATGAACGGACATATGATTCGATTCCTGGAAAATCATGACGAACAACGGATTGCCTCCCCCTATTTTGCAGGAGATCCGTTTAAGGCCTTACCGGCTATGACGGTCACAGCCACCTTATATAAAGGCCCGCTTATGATCTACTGCGGGCAGGAAGTCGGGGAGCCGGCCAAAGGGGCGTCGGGCTTCAGCGGCGATGACGGCAGGACTACCCTATTCGATTACTGGAGCATGCCGGAATTCCAAAAATGGACTGACCATGGAAACTTCGACGGAAAAGGTCTGAATGAAAGCCAGCTCCGGCTAAGGAATTTTTATGTGAAGCTTTTAAACCTTGCCGGGAAAGAAGAAGCTTTCACCGAAGGGAATTTTTTCGATCTTGCCGCCTGGAACCGGACGTTGGATAGTACCGCTGTTTCCGGAAACAATACTTATTATTTTTTAAGATTGAGCGCTGAACAAACCCTCCTGGTGCTGGTCAATTTTAACGATTCTTTATCCCGGGATCTGAACTTTAAAATACCGGATGAAATTTCAGGCTTGCCGGTATTTCATAAGCCGGCGCCTGATGAACGAAAAGACTTGCTGGAAAGTGATTCACGACTGTTATTAATAAGGAAAGAGAATAGAATGACCGGCCGGGTTACGATCGGTAAATCGCAAAGCCTTATTTTTAATTTATAAGCTTGATTGCAACCTACTTATTTTTTATGTTGATTTAATTAAAATTTAAATCCCGCGATCCATGACAATTAAACCCAAACTGAGTTTCTGGCAGGTATGGAACATGAGTTTCGGCTTTATGGGCATCCAGTTCGGCTTTGCCCTTCAAAATGCCAATGTTAGCCGCATCTTTCAATCCCTGGGCGCCAATGTGGACGCCATTCCTATTTTATGGGTGGCTGCCCCGGTAACCGGCCTTATCGTTCAACCTATCATCGGTCACATGAGTGACAAAACCTGGGGACGGCTGGGTCGCAGAAGACCATATTTTCTGTCCGGCGCCATCCTCGCCTCCCTGGCCTTGCTTATTATGCCGAACTCTCCTGCCCTATGGGTTGCTGCCGGAATGCTTTGGATCATGGATGCATCAATAAATATTTCCATGGAGCCCTTCAGGGCATTTGTCGGGGATATGCTGGATGATGAACAACGGACCACAGGATTTGCCATGCAAAGTTTTTTTATCGGTACCGGTGCCGTTGTGGCATCCTTCCTTCCCTATATAATGACCAATTGGATCGGCATCAGTAATACCCCAACTCCTGACCAGATGATACCGGACTCCGTTAAGTTCAGCTTTTACATCGGGGGCCTTGCTTTTTTTGCGGCTGTTCTATGGACAGTATTATCAACTAAAGAATACTCTCCGGACGAATTATCTTCCTTTGAAAGAGGAAATGCAGATAGGAATAGTAACACAGCAGTAATGGATACCGGCTATGCACGGAAAATTAATTATTACCGCAACAGCCTGATATGGATCGCCGGGGGACTGCTTATTTCTTACCTGATCTATTTCAAAAATTACGAAAAAGAATTGTACATCCTGGGGATTGGAGCGGCAGTATTCGGCCTGATACAATTGGCAACCGGATTGCTGATGCAATTCAAAAAAAACAACGGCCTTACCGAAGTTATGGAGGATCTATTTCATATGCCCCGGACCATGGGCCAGTTGGCTTTTGTACAGTTTTTTTCCTGGTTCGCTTTATTTGCCATGTGGATCTATACCACCGCGGCCGTGACCAGCCATGTTTACGGGACTTCGGATACCTCTTCCGCTGTATACAATGAAGGCGCCAATTGGGTCGGGGTATTAATGGGAGTCTATAACGGAATAGCCGCCTTGATAGCCTTCCTCCTTCCCGTTCTCGCCAGATACACAAACCGGAAGATTACCCATTTCATTGCTTTGTGTTTCGGCGGTGCAGGATTAGCTTCTTTTTTCATCATTAAAGATCCGTGGCTGCTGATGATCTCTGAAGTCGGCATCGGTTTTGCCTGGGCAAGCATCCTGTCAATGCCGTATGCCATCCTTACCGGCGCCTTACCGGCTGCCAAGATGGGAGTCTATATGGGAATATTCAATTTCTTCATTGTAATACCGCAGATCATGGCGGCATCCCTGCTGGGTTTCCTGGTCAGAAATTTTTTCCACGACCAGGCGATCTATGCCCTTATCCTAGGAGGATGTTCCATGGTACTGGCAGGGGTCATTACACTTTTTGTAACCGATAAAAAAGGAAGATAATCAAATTTCAATTCCCGGTTTATGATATTATGAAGTCAGTCAGAGGCGTAGGATCGCGTTTGATGTCTCCGGCTTCCAACCTCCTGCATTCGATAATTATTTTTACGCGCTTTCACGGTGCAAACTTCCCTATATTCACCTAATCTGTTTTTTGATTATTTTTGCAATCCATGAAAAGTGTTTCATTTTACACCCTGGGCTGCAAGCTGAATTTTTCTGAAACTTCCACCCTTTCCCGTATGTTCGAGAAAAGAGGATTCAGAAAGGTAAACTTTGAGGATGGTGCGGATATCTATGTCATCAATACCTGCAGCGTTACGGATCATGCAGACAAAAAGTGCCGCAAAGTGGTGAAGGAAGCTTTGAAATTTTCAGAAAATCCGTTTATCATTATTACCGGTTGTTATGCCCAGCTGAAACCGGGGGAAATTTCAGGAATACCGGGTGTTGATCTTGTATTAGGGGCGGCGGAGAAATTCAGGTTGTTTGAATATGTCGATGAATTTATCAAAAAACCGGATACGGTGATAAGAACCTCCCCGATTTCTGAAGCCGGTATTTTTAACAAATCCTATTCCATCGGTGATCGCACCCGGACCTTCCTGAAGGTACAGGATGGCTGTGATTATTCTTGTTCCTTCTGTACCATCCCCATGGCCAGAGGAGCAAGCAGAAGTGATACCATCGCCAATGTTATGAAGTCGGCCGTAGAAATTGCTTCGGAAGGAATAAAGGAAATTGTCCTGACCGGGGTCAATACCGGGGATTTCGGTGTCCGTAACGGGGAAAGGAAAGACAGGTTTATTGACCTGATCCGGGAACTGGATAAAATTGATGGGATCGATCGTTTCCGGATTTCTTCGATCGAACCCAACCTGCTGAATGACGAAATAGTTGAATTTGTTGCCCAATCCGGAAAATTTGTTCCCCACTTTCACATTCCGTTACAGTCCGGATCAAACCGGATCCTGAAGCTCATGCGCCGTCGTTACCTCCGGGAACTGTATGCCGACCGCGTGGGAAAAATTAAATCGATGCTTCCCATGGCTTGTATCGGTGCCGATGTGATCACAGGATTCCCCGGCGAAACGGATGATGATTTCATGGAAACCCATGAATTCATTAATGACCTCGATATTTCTTATCTGCATGTGTTCCCTTATTCCGAAAGAGCCAATACGGTGGCCGCCGGAATGGAGGGACGTCTTCCGGAACGGGTCAGGCATGAACGCTGTGAAATCCTTCGGGGATTGTCTGTAAAAAAACGCAGAAAATTTTATGAAGATAACCTCGGCCGTACCGCCCGTGTTTTATTCGAAAGTGATGTTGCTGACGGCCGGATTTACGGCTTCACAGAAAACTATATTCGCACGGAAGTCAAATATGACCCCGCACTCGTGAATGAAATAAAAAAAGTTCGTTTAAAAGAAATCACACCTGAAGGTTATGTTTCCGTTGTGGAAGCCGAACAAATAAATATCTCAATCCCTCAATGACAATATTGAATTAACTTAGGTCATAACCTTAAAAAAATTCTAAACCAAAACTTCTGATTTTCATTTTATAAATCTGATCGTGCAAACGAAATCTGGTTATTGGAAAATGATGAATGGTGACGTCGCATAAATTGAATTTTGTTCTTTGCGTTATTTTAAAAGGATCAAATTAAAAAATAAAAAAACAGATCAATGATTCGCCGGCAAGTGATGAAAGCCGGCAATTATCTGTCGTTCATGGTCACCGAACACTTATTATTAATGTAGGTAGCTACTCCCGAAAAAAATGATTTGCCGTCCTTATCAATGTATTTAAGGCGGTATTGATTCTGCCCCGGGTTTTCAATTACATTCAACGAATAAGAGTTCTGGTCACTTCCTTTTCCATCACAGGATTGTACAATGAGCCAGTCGTTTTTAATCCTCCGTTCCACAAGGAATTTTTGTATTCCTTTTTCGCCGGCGGTTTGCCACTGCAAAGAATCCTTGGTCAGCGTGATCCTTTCAAAATTAAAGTTACTTTTTTGCTTTATTACCTGGGGGTTTATAAGTTCGGGGGCACAATCCTTATCATAAATAATCCTGATTTCAATATTCGAATTCAAAGGAAACCCGGAAAGATCAACTTCAAACGTCGAAGTAGTAGGATTGGAGATTTTCAATTTGCCATTTACATATACATACCGGGTTGTAAACTCATCACTGGTTCCACAGGGAGGGTTATTCACATAAACGTTTTTGCCCAAGTAAACTCCTGAAATAATCAATTCATTACCGAATGCAAAAGTGCATGATAATGCTCCCAAAAAAAATATAATAACTAACTGGCGTCGTATTGCCATTAAATATAGACCTGGTTAATGCTCTCCAAATAATCGGCAAAGATTGTGAATAAAGAATTGTAATTCAAGCAAAAAACTCGAAAAAATAAGATTATTCGTATCGGAGGGCTTCTATTGGATCCAGCTTGGAAGCCTTGAAAGCTGGATAATACCCTGAAATTACCCCTACAATACCGCATATCAGGATCCCGACAATCACCCATAACCAGGGAACGACAAAAACGCCTGAACTGATGATACTGGCAATAATATTTCCGACAATGATCCCGAGAATGACACCTCCTATACCTCCCAGCACACAAATTATGATCGCTTCAATAAGAAATTGCTGCCGGATCTTCAGCGGTGTGGCTCCTATGGCTTTCCGGACTCCGATTTCCCGGGTTCTTTCCGTAACGCTTACCATCATTATGTTCATCAATCCGACCGAGGCCCCCAGCAGCGTGATAAAGCCGATGATAAATCCTCCAATCTTCAGGTAACCGCCGATATCATTAAGCCGTTCCTCAAGGGTGATATTCCGGCTGATCTCAAATGAATCAGGAGCACCAATCTGGTCCTGCCGTATTTTTCTCATCAGTCCTGTTGCCTGCCCTATTGTAAATTCCATATCCTCGGGTTTGCTGACGGCTGTATTGATATAATAATCGAATTGACTGAAACCGGTATTTAACCGGGTAGCGCTTTCAATAGGTATAATGATCGAACGGTCTGAACCGCGATTCCCGTTCGCCCCTCCTTCGTGTTTCAGCACTCCGATGATTTTGTATTTATTGCCATACATGGAAATCTGCTGATCCAGGGGATCTTCATTTTCACTGAATAGATCATGCACCACTTCACTTCCGACGATGGCAACCGGGGAAGCATTTTTAGATTCCAGTGCTGAAAAATTTCTCCCCTCGGCAATGTTATATCCCTCAATATTAATATACTTATCATCGGAACCGACAATAAAAATATTCGGGTTTGTTTTTTTTGACAACCTTTTCACTTCCGTCGTATAGGACACATAAGTGCTTATGGTTATCTTGTCAGAATATTTAAAGAGTTCCTTGAAGCGGACACAATCCCTGTATTTTAACGGGCGCACATTCTTTTCAGTAACTCCACTCACGGAATTATCGTTATCAATCCGTTTTGATCTGATCTCGAACGAATTGGCGCCTAGATTGGAAAAACTGCTCTGAATAGAAGCTTTCAGGCCATATATGGCTGTCAGAATTCCAACCAACGAGGTAATCCCGATGGCAATAATGAGGGAAGTAAGTATCGACCGAAGTAAATTGGCCGAAATGGATTTAAATCCCTCTTTTATATTTTCAATTAAATTCATACAGGTTTTGCCTGATTCCTTCGTTAAAGATAATAGTATTATGTTTGTTAATTAAACGCATATTATATTAATGTTTCTATTATTATTTATACGGTAAATTCAAATGATATTCCTTCGTAAAACCCTTCTGATTGTCTTTCTGTTTGCTTTGTCAGTTCCCGCCTGGGCCTCGTATTTATTTATTCCGATGGATAAAACGCAGGCAAATCACCTGAAAGCCTATGGGATTGCCTACTGGGTGCTGGAAAATCAGACTGAGGTGGACTGGTTATTGAATTACAGGGGCGGCAGTTTTATGATGCAGTTCAGCCCTAAATTTGAAAATGAACTTATCGTACGGGGCGTTTCCTATACCGTGATCAGCGATGCCGAAGCCAACAATATGCTTAAGGAAATCGCAAGCCCTTCCTCCAATACCGATGTGATGCGCCTTGATAAGGCCCCGAGAATAGCCGTCTATTCTCCTAAAAGTAAACAGCCCTGGGATGATGCCGTGACCCTGGTACTCTCCTATGCTGAAATTCCATACGATGTAATTTACGATGATGAAATTCTTGATAACCAGTTGCCTAAATATAACTGGCTCCATCTTCATCATGAAGACTTTACCGGGCAATATGGTAAATTCTATAAAAACTTTCATGATTACCCATGGTATAAACAGCAAGTTGCAGAAGCGGAAGCGACGGCGGCAAGACATGGATTTAAAAAAGTATCCCAGTTAAAACTGGCCGTGGTTAAGAAGATCCGTGAATTCGTCCTGGGAGGTGGATTTTTGTTCGCCATGTGTTCAGCCACCGATACTTTTGACATTGCCCTCGCGGCCGACGGGGTCGATATCTGTGCCAGCATGTATGACGGTGACCCTGAAGATCCGGATGCGCAGGAAAAACTGAACTATGATAAATGCTTTGCCTTCACAAATTTCAAACTGGTCATGGACCCGATGATATATGAATATTCAAACATCGATGACCAGAAGGAAGAAAGAGGCCTGACCGAGGACAATGACTATTTTACCCTGTTCCAGTTTTCAGCGAAATGGGATCCGATTCCTACCATGCTTACCCAGGACCATGAAAGGATCATAAAAGGTTTTATGGGACAAACTACCGCCTTCAAGGAGCGGCTGCTGAAACCCCAGGTGGTGGTGATGGGGGAAAACAAGGACCTGAATGAAGCAAAATATATTTATGGAGAGGAAGGAAAAGGCTTTTTCACATTTTACGGCGGGCATGATCCCGAGGATTACGAACATTTTGTGGGAGAACAGAAAACTGACCTTAGCCTGCACCCGAATTCCCCCGGGTATCGCCTCATCCTGAATAATATTTTATTCCCTGCGGCAAGGAAGAAAAAACAAAAGACCTGATTAATCGTAGAACATCCAGCTGATCCCGAAGTCGAATACTTTTTGCAGGCCGGTGTAATACGGTGTAACGAAATAACCGGACCCTTTTTTCTGGTTGATATACGTCATTTGGACAAAGATTTTTACGTTGCCAATTCCGAGATTGATGAAGACATTAGTCAGCAAGTGACCGGGAATCTTAAAATTATTCTGCAGGTAAAACTGTTGGACTACCGGATCATAAGCATCAGCGTAATAACCGGACAGGTAATGGCCGTCAATTCCTGCCATAAAATTCAGGTTGCTGTTGAAAAGGATCTGATGGAAAAATATTTGAGAATTTATAAATATTGAAGGAATACGGAACGCATCAGAAGCCTCGTTATTCCCTGTTTTTAAGGTATAAAGCCCTTCCCCTTCCCAGTGGAAAGCTTTTAAAAATTCAAAATTAAATTTGATGCCGGGGGATAACAATTCTGCAAAACCGTTGGCCTGTGCGGGCATTTTATCGAGGCCGTAATAAACGTAATTTTTTACCAGACTTAAATTTACTTCCGGCATTATTCTGAACGTACTCACCCTGACCTTTAATAACGCTGTTGCATTATCACTCTGGATAGGTTTAAAATTATTATGCCATTCATAATGATTACCGAAATAATTTTCCTCCAGGAAAGTTGGTGAATACATCATCCGCCGGTAGGACAGCTTCCATAATTTATTTTCATAATCAGCACCCAGCAGGTGATTCCCGTTTTGCATGAGTTCCCCTGTGAACATCAGGAAATGAGTGGTGTCAAGATCATAACGCAAATTACCACCCAGGTAAGTCTCCCTGCTTTTGGCGACAGCCGTAAGGTACTTTTGGTTGAAATCTACCGAACGGTACCGGAAAAAGGCATTGTAAAAGGCCTTATGAAAAAAGATCCCCTTGATTCCGGATTCATTGGCAAAAGCAGAATATTTAGCGAATTCGGAGGTTGTATCCGTATTGAATAACATACCTCCGAAAAAACTTCCTTCCGTTTTCAGGTCAGGATCCGAAAAATAATCATGATCTACCCTGTACCTCAAATCATTGTAAAGGGTAAGCATAGGAGAAAGACTGTATTGCTGGTAAACTAAATAATCATTCCTCAGGAAGGCGGCATTTGCTTTTTCAAGGTTTACATTGATATTCTGTCCGAAATAATCATCTAAAGACTGGAAACCTTCGTCTTTTATTCCCCCGGATTCATTGGCATGGTGAAACATATGGGTAAATGCCCCTAAAACAAAATAAGTGCTGTCGTGCGTCCAGTAATACATATAACCGTCAAAAGAAGTAGACATTACTTCGTCGTCACCCCTTCCTGTGGAACTGTATTGTTTATTGATTACCAGCCGTTGAAAATTTCCACCGAAATTCCAGCTTGGCTTTATATTCTGGCTAAAGGTGACGTCCAGAATAGTGCGGTAACCCCCGCCAAGAACCGTGTAAACATCGGTGTAAGGAGACCTCGTATTGTAAAGCTTGATCTTTTCTAAAGGCAGATTATACCACTGATAGGTATAATAACCCGACGTCCTTCCGATTTCATCCGGAGCTTCATAAAAAACAGGTTTGGCAGAAGAACCGATGTTGCCAAGGTCCTGGAGCTTATTATCATAACGGCTCACATAATCGTACTTTTCAAAATTTTGAATGACCGTATCGGGGTGTTCAAAAAAAGGCTTGTTATATTTTATATTGTTGAAAAAGGTGTACTTGCAGGTTTTGGGGCCGTAAATGGTCCTGCTCGAATCATTCGTAACCTGACCGTATAATGAACGTGAGGTAAATATCAGGAGTAGGATCAATATTTTGCCTGAGCGGTACAATCAACCGGCAGTTGAAAATTTGTCAATTTCACTTAAAATCATACTATCAAACTTATTGCCATCTTTGACAAATTTAATTCGTATAGGAATATAAAACATTGGCAGGGATTCCAGATATTCTTTAAGATCCGGAGAATTCAGCTTCACCATATCTTTTTCAGTAACCAGGATGGCGGTTTCCCCCGTATTTGTTTTTTCATATGCTTTCCGGATCTTCAAACAATCATAGGGGGTAAATCGATGATGGTCACCATATTGTAAGTGGTTGACCACATTGTAATTTCGCCGAAGATAATCCAGGAGGTCGCCGGCATCTGAAATGGCAGTGACTAAAAGAATATTGGAAGCCATTAATTTAGATTCTCCCGAAAGGGACCTGGCCTCGTCGTAAATAACCGAACTAAAGAAAATGTTTCCATGCCCGGCAAATTGTCGGATTGATTTACTTACCGTTTCCATTTCCGTCTCGTCAATGGAAGAGGGGCAACGGGTTACAACTATGCAATCGGACCGGCTGGAACATTTCCTGGGCTCCCTCAGCATACCGGCCGGCAGGATATAATCCCGGTAAAACGGATCGTGATAAGAAGTTAAAAGTATATTCAGTAACGGTTTAACTGATCGGTGCTGGTACGCATCGTCCATGACAATGACTGCAGGGGGTGGAAGTTCCGCCATAATCTCCGGGATGGCCAGCCCCCGGTCTTCCCCTACCGCAACCCTGGCGACGGTCCTGAATTTTAAAAAATATTGATAGGGTTCATCTCCCAGGGTCGTTGCTGTATCATTTTCATCGGCCAGTCGAAAACCGGTTGTCCTGCGCCGGTAACCTCTGCTTAATGTGCATAGGTTATACTTACCGGAAAGAAGGCGAACCAGGTATTCTACCATGGGCGTTTTGCCTGTTCCTCCTGCCCGTAAATTACCGACCGAAATTACGACTACTTCAAATTTTATGGATTTCAATATCCCGGCCTGGTAAAGGGAATTCCTGATCGTTATTGCGATGAAATAAAAAATGGTCAGCGGGAAAAGGAGGATTCTAAAAAAAAGATATTTCATTCCGTAACTTTGGTGCATACAAATATCCTAAAATATGGTCAAATTAAAAGATGTTATCAATGTGCTGGAATCCTTTGCCCCTCCTTTTCTCCAGGAAGATTACGACAACAGCGGCCTTATCGTCAGCTCCGAAGATGAGGATATCAACGGAGTCCTGATCACACTGGACGTAACGGAAAAGGTTGTCGATGAAGCAATAAAAAGAGAAGATAACCTGATTGTAGCCCATCACCCGGTAATTTTCCGTGGTATTAAAAGGATAAACGATTCCAGTGATACAGGCAGGTCCCTGAGAAAAGCAATAAAAAATAATATTCATATCTATGCTATTCACACCAATCTCGATAATGTCAAAGACGGGGTGAACAACATGATTGCCGGTAAATTAGGAATAAAGGAAGCCAGGATACTCCTCCCAAAGGAAAATACATTGATGAAACTGGTAACCTTTTGCCCTCCGGAAAAATCAAGAACTGTAT
>CAYNCU010000106.1:0-14590 GCA_964395765.1 uncultured Roseivirgaceae bacterium
CGTATTCTTCACCAAGCACAGCCAGGGAAGATTTTACCAGGTCCATTGCCTCATCATACCGGTAATGAAGATCTACATTTTTTACCAGTGGCGGATATAGGTCATAATAATGAAGCTCTTCCACCGCGAGAATCTTTTTCCTTAATTCGAGGTAACGGTGAAGTGTGGGTAAATTATTATTGACATTTTCAATGAGCTTATAATAAACGGCAACCGGAATATTATTTTCATCCAGGGAAGCCTCAAGACAGGATTTGTATTTTCTCGCATTTTTAATGAAAATATTTTCCTTGATCAGGCCATATAGTTCAGTCCCGGAGGTTCGCTTAAACAGATTTAAATTCCCGAAAAAAGCATCAAATACTTTTATACGGTCATCACGGTTGGCGGATGCCCGGTACAGGGAATAACCGGATGCGTCAAGTTTAACCTTTTTTCCGTCGGAAAGGGTAACTTCAGGGCGGGGCATTTCGGCATTTGAAAAAATACTGTATGTGGTATAGGAATTGCCCATCATGATAGTGGCTTGTGCGATGATCGATTCCTCAGCATCGCTCAAAGTATGTGAACGCCTGCGATCTATATTTTCTATAACATGCCTGTAATCGTCAAGGGCAGGTTCGTCCTTGAAAAAGTTCACAAGATGGTCGTGTGGAATAGCCAGTATTTCAGGATCAATAAAACTGGCTGCTGTTGAAAAATCAGTAAAAAGCTGGCTGGCTTCCTGTACCATTTTTAAGGGTTCGGAAATCCTTGTATCTTCATCGGACAACAGGTTGGCATAAACCGATAATTTCACAAGCTTTTTACGCATATCGAATATTATGTTCAGGGCATTGAGCAAATCTCTGGCCGATTTTCCCAGATTGCCTTTTAATGACTTTATTCTTTCGAATTGCCCTGAAATATTTTTTTTATCATCATACCATTCTTTTTTATTCGCGTACAGATCGGCAAGATTCCATTTAAATTTATTATCCATTCGGCTTCTGTCTTTTCTTTGGTTTACAGCGGAAGAAGTTTCTGCTCCCATTTCAGTTAATCTGTCGTCCATCGTATTTTTTATTTCTGTTAGGCATAGATTATTTACCCGCAATTTCTTTCCGTTACTGGTTAGCTGCCCTGACTTTGGTCACTTCATCAGCCGTGACAGGACCTGCAGAATTTCCGAAACTGCTTCTTATATAAGTCAACACGTCGGCGATTTGCTGGTCGGTAAGGAAGGAATGCGGCGGCATAATATTCTGGTACATTTCACCTCCAATTTCCGTGGGTTGATTGAAACCGTTCAAAACAATTTTAATGAGTGCGGCCTTATCACCTTTTACCTGGTTCGTTCCGATAAGCGGAGGGTTCATGCCTGGGGCGCCCTTTCCGTTATCCATATGGCATTGCAGGCAATAGGTGGAATAAACATCCTTTCCCGGGCTTACACCGGTTGCAGCTGGTGCGACTTCACTGGCAACTTGCGGCATAAATAAATGATGATCGACAGGCTGCGGAATACCTTTTTTGTAATAGACAACCCGCCATACTCTGCCATGCTGCGAATCACATATATATAAAGATCCATCGGGCCCTTCGGCCAGGCCGCAGGGTCTGAAAAAAGCATCCGATGGATTATTAACGGGAATGGGCCCCATGAAACCGTCGGCAAAAACCTCTGGATTCCCTGATGGTTTTCCGTCTTTCATGGGCACAAACATTACTTTGAATCCCTGCTGTTCGTGGCCCAGCCGGTTCCAGCTGCCGTGAAAGGCTATAAAAGCACCGTGTTTATATTTTTCTGGAAACAGGTTGCCTTCATAAAATAATAACGCGTTGGGGGCCCAATGTCCCGGGAAGCCGTACAAGGGCATTTTAGCATCGGCACATCTTCCAACCGCTTTTGCATCGCCGCCGTATTCAGGATTGAGTAATTTAATACCCCGGATCTGATCGTAATAACAATAGGGCCATCCCATATTATCTCCTTTTTCAACATCGAAAAATTCTTCTGCAGGAAGCTCAAGATTATCTTCTTCGGTGTAATACTGCGGCCAGTAACGGTGAAGATCATCCCGCCCGTGCTGAACAATATATAATTTATCGGCATCAAAGTTCCAGGTGATGGCCACGGCATTTCTTATTCCGGTCGCATACCGATGGTCGATATCCTGTACCTGGTGTTGCAAACTGTCATTGAATTCCCATATCCCTGCTCTGGTTTGAAGTTCCAGGCACGGATCCTCGCCACTGGAGCCGGCCGTTCTTAATATTTTTTCACAGTCGTTTGACTTTGACCCGATGGTTACATACATATTACCCTTATTATCGAAAGTGAAAGGCTTTTCCATATGACCGATGCCGTCCACCATGGTTACTAAGGTGTCAATCGGGCCGACGGGCAGGAGGTCTCCTTTTTTCATTCTTGCACGATAAACATGTGTTCTGTCGGAGAAATAGAGGTAACCCTGATGAACACTTATTCCTGTCCCGGGAATATTGGAATATCCTTCAATGAGGTCAGCCCTGCCGTCCCCGTTGGTATCCCGCATGGCGATTATTCCTTTTCCTTCGTTATTCAGTTTCATGAGGTGCACATAAATATCCCCGTTATCATTAACAAAAATATGACGGCCTTCCCCCAACGTATCCACCACCACAACCGCGCCGAAATTTTCCGGCAGACTTATCCCGCCGTTATTTACATCTGGAATCAATTGCTTTTTACCGCAACCGGATAAAATGAAAAATATAAAAATGGCCAGGGAAAGCCTGGCTGGGTTTAATAGATTCTTTAACATTGGATTTTAGCTTTAATAAACAAATTTACGATATAATCTAATTTCTCCGTTGAACCTGCAATCTTAGTTTTTTTCAAAAATAACAATCCGCGCACAAAGCTGCACAATGAATTATTATTGTTTTTTCCGTACTTTCATATTCTAATTCCCGGTATCATGGCAGTGATTGTCGCACTGATATTTTTTTATTTTATTTCTCCCGGTAAAATTGAGAAACAATACCTTGCCTCATACAGGAATTACACGAATGAATTGAAGGAATTCAGAAGTGAATTCGGTGGCGCGTATACCCTTCCGCCGGTTGAATTCTATTTATTCGGTATGGGAAACAGGACTAAGTATATTTTTAATAAGGGCTCTCTCATTAATATTCAAACCGGGTTACCGGCAGGCCATTGGGCATATGATTCGGTAAAAATTATCCCGAATGAATATACGGTAATGCTTTTCCGGGCAGCCGGAAAATTTATCCGCATTACAGAAGATGAAAATGGAGTCTGGATCTACGACCGCGGCAAACCTCAGCTACTTCCGGGCACTGCTTCCCATGTTAGCCTCCCCGTTTTTAACGGTAACCGGTATGATCAGATACTGAAAGTATTGCACCAGGAAATATTAATTAATATCGTCGATTCGCAACCGCTTCCGAATTTATTTGTTTATCGCAAACCCTGGCGCCGTGTTGCTGCCATGATGGCGATGTGCCTGGCCAAAACAGGTAACCTGGATCTGATCAGGACATGGTTTTTCGGCATATCCGACCCCTATGATCACAATAACGGTCATGCTAGCGGACATCCCGAAAATGAAGCGGACAATCTTGGTGAATCGCTATATTTAATTTCGTTGTTTGAAGATAAAAATTATCCTCTGGTACAAAAGGTCATGGATGAAGAAAAGGTATTCGAAATTTATTCCGATTCGATAATGTATATTAGAGGCCGGACCGATTTCCAGGAAGTGCCGGTGTACCAGACCAAATGGCTGATGTTCGGATTAAAATGTCTGGGAGTTAAAAACAATTTTTCATTACCGCTTATCCCGGATAATTATTCCTCGTTATTCTGGTGGGATTTCAAAGATTTTAACATTGAAGGGGATTGCAGTATTAACGATAATTATCCTTATATTGAATGGGCGAGGGACCACTTTTACGGTTGGGAAAAGGGAATGATCAGTAATCGTGATTATCCCTTAACGTGGGAACGAGAGGCGAACGAGGCGGATTACGGAGAAATGTCGGTGATCGACAGTTCCTATGTGCAATTGCACCTTGCGGTTCCACATAGCGGGCAGGCAGCCGAAATTTTTCTATACCTGACCGATAAAAATTTTGATTTTAACAATGAATGAAAAATGAAAAAATTCAGCTTTATCGCTATTCCTGTATTATTGATGATCACCGTTTCCGCATGCGGAACAAGGAACAACGCCGAAAAAGGATTTGTAAAAATTCCCAAAGAGGTAATTGCAGATAAGATCAAGGGCGCCTGGGCCATGCAAACCATAGGGGTAACCTACGGGGGTCCTGTAGAATTCAGGTACATGAAAATGATGATCCCCGATTCCGTGAAGCTAGCCTGGTCGGATACCATGATGTATCACTGGATGACAAAAATTCCCGGCCTTTACGATGATATTTACATGGATCTCACCTTTGTCAATGTTTTACAAAAAGACGGACTTGATGCTCCGGTTGACGACTTTGCGAATGCGTACGCTCACGCTGACTATTTCCTGTGGCATGCCAATCAGCAGGGGAGGTACAATATCCTGAATGGTATAATGCCCCCGGCTTCGGGAAACTGGATGAACAATCCCCATGCCGATGATATTGATTTTGAAATTGAATCCGATTTTGCCGGGATCATGAACCCGGGTATGCCTGAAAGTGCGGCAGGAATCTGTGACAAGGTCGGCCATATCATGAATTCAGGTGATGGATATTATGGCGGAATTTTTATTTCTTCCTTATATACATATGCATTTCTTTACAACAATATTGACAGCGTCGTAAACAAAGCGCTCCGTATGATTCCCAAAGAAAGCACTTATTACCAATGTGTAAGCGACGCCATTCAATGGCACCGTCAATATCCCAATGACTGGAAAACGACCTGGAAGGAATTGCAGGACAAATGGGGTGAAGACATCGGCTGTCCCGATGGCGCTGATGCTGATTTCGATATTGATGCGAAATTAAATTCAGCCTATGTCGTTACCGGTTTGTTATACGGAGGAGGGAATCCTGGAAAAACCATGGAAATTGCCGCCCGCTGCGGGCAGGATGCCGATTGTAACCCGTCCAACGCCGCCGGGATACTGGGAGCCATGATCGGGTATAAAGCCATACCGCAACAATGGGCTTCCGGCCTTCCAGCCATTGAAAATATGGATTTTAAATATACCACGATGTCGCTGAACGATGTTTACCGGATCAGTTATGAACATGCCATGAAGATGATCGTAAGGAATGGGGGAGACACTACGGGTAATGAAGTGAAAATTAAAATTACCGATCCCAAACCTGTTCCTTTGGAAATAAATTTTCCGGGATATAAGCTCGGCAAGCCAATCAATATTAATAAAAAGATCTCCGCAAAGTCAAAGGACAAATCTTTTGAAACGGATTTCGAGGGCATTGGCTTTGTAATCCGGGGCAATCCGAAAAATTCGCGCTTTGAAAACACATACGCTTTGTTAAATGAGGAAGAAACAGCAGGTGATTTCGTCGTACAGGTTAAATGTACAATTGACGATAATCTACCCTTCATTGTTAAATTACCGTTGAATTTCCTGAAACGAAACACCGAAATTGTTTGTTTTAAGTATGGATTGGCGCCCGGTAAACATAAGGTCCGGATTGAAACCATAAATCTCAAAGATCCGGTTTACCTTGACCTCTGGAATATGCTGGTTTATACGCTGTGAGATCCTGATTTTTTTGATTTTATCTATAGCAGGATGTAAATAATTGGAAATAAACAGTTTATTATTTTTAGCGATTTTACAAGATGAAAAAGATGGTTGCTTCTCAAGTATTGGAAATGAACCGGGATATTGATAAAGAACCGGTAACAAGCCTATCAACCGCGGAACTGGATACATTGCCCTTACCTGTAAGGAATTACCTGGAATTTACCGGTTTTAAAAATGCCCGGAATTTCAGGAATGTAAGGCTGAAACAGGAAGGCATGTTCCGATCGGCATTGCAATCGGAATGGATGCCCTTTAGTGCGGATCAGTATTTTAATATTCCCTATCATTCATTTTTATGGTATGCCGTCATGAAAGGACCCATGGGTATAAAATTCCATGCGATGGATAAATATATTCATGGGACCGGGAATATGCAGGTGAAACTGGCCAACCTGTTCAACATCGCCAATGTAACCGGCCCGGAAATTGACCAGGGAGAACTTACGCGTTTTCTGGCGGAAATGATGTGGTTCCCTTCCGCCTTTAAGCAGCCTTATATATTTTGGGAACCGGTTAATGAACTGTCGGCCAGGGTTACCATAAAATCAGGCGAAAAAACAGCCGGAGGAACTTTCGAATTTGAAAAGGACGGAAGGCTCATTAACTTCAATGCCAGGCGGTACAAATCGGGAGGTAAATATTTTTTCCTGGAAGATTGGTGCGCCTCGGTTCAGAATTATAAAAAGTTCGGTGAATTTCTATTGCCATCCGAATTTGAAGTGACCTGGAAATTAAATATCGGGGAGTTAACCTACATCAGGGCTATTGTAAATTCCATTGAGTTTGATAACCCCGGAATTTATTAACATTGTCAGGGGTTCTCCGTTTTTGAAATAAACGCCAGTAAAAAAACCGAGATTACCTGTAATCCTGATGAAACAATGACCAGCGATGTAATGGAAATATCATATAATATTCCCAGGCCTGCGCTGCCGATAAACCATGAAATTCCAAACACGGCATTTTGCAAACCGTGAGCAGTAGCTCTCCTTTCACTGGATATCAGCGTTGTGACCACTGCACGCATAACACTTTCCTGGGAGGCCATGCCAATGCCCCAAAGTATAAGTCCGGTGACGACCCACGCGGGCCTTCCGAGAAAACATAAAGGCGCAGAAGCAGCGCTGAAGATTGTTGCAAGGACCAGTGTTTTTAAGCCGATTTTATCGAACAGTTTTCCCAATAGCAAGGCTGCGATTCCATCCGATAACATGGCAATGGAGTAAAGTACCGGAATGAAAGGGTCATTTAATACATGAGTTTTTGAAAGATGAAATGCAATCAGGGCGAAATCGACAAAGCCTGCTGCAAATACCGCGGAGAATGCCATGTATGCCCAGTAGTTTTTATCAAAATTCTTAAAGGCGATTCCGGGTTTTTTTGTTTCGAGGTTTTCAGGGCTCGGGAATTTCCATCGGGCTGTAAAAAGGGAAATGAAAGAAAACAAGGCAGGGATGGCAAGAATTCCGAAGGCCCAGGCGAAATTATTACCGGTCCGGTAAAGTATAGCGGCCGTAATCAGGGGCCCCAGTGTGGCGCCACCCTGGTCCATCGCTTCATGCAAACCGAATCCCCAGCCGATGCCTGTGGAGGTGGCAGCGTGGGACAGCATGGCATCCCTGACCGGAGCCCGGATGGCACGGCCTATTCTTTCGGCAAATACAAGTACGATTGCCAGCGTCAGGTGACCGGCAAGGGCAAAAAGTGGAACGGCTACCAGGTTGATGAGGTAACCGGTGATCACAATGCTCCACCTTAATTTTAAGCGGTCTGAGATCCAGCCGGAAAACAAACGGAATGCATAACCGAGAAGTTCCCCGGTGCCTGCAATGATCCCCACGGCTGCCCCGCTGGCGCCCAGCACGCCCAGGTAAACCCCAATAATTCCACGAGCGCCTTCATAGGTAACATCGGCAAACAGGCTGACAAAACCGAATGCGATGATAAATTGAATGGCGCGTCGATAAGCAGGATCTTTTTTATTTAACAAGCCAGGCATCGTATTAATATCCTTTGAAATACAGCATTTAAATTCAGAGGAACAAGGGGACAACTAAAATAATATTTCGATTCAGGCGGCAGGTTCCTGCTGGCTCAGACAATGCCAGGAACCCAATCCCCAGATGATTTCAACAGAATCGATTCCAATTACAGGCCTGTCAGGAAAGCATTGCTGAAGGGTATCCAGGGCCATATCATCCTGCGGGCAACGGTAAGTCGGAACAATAACCGCCGCATTGGATATGTAAAAATTTGCATAAGAAGCGGGCAGTCGCTGATCCTTATAATAGATTTTCCCGGGCATGGGGATTTCAACAATATTCAACTGTTTACCGTCTTCAAGGCGAATTGTTTTTAACAGATCCAGGTTCTCTTTCAGGGGCCGGTGATTGAAATCCGACGGGTCGGATTCCACCATGGTAATAACCGTATCTACATTCACGAACCGGGTAAGATCGTCAACATGGCCGTCCGTATCATCTCCTTCAATTCCGTCTTTCAACCAGATTACCTGGCTCACGCCATAGTAATCTTCGAGCGTTTTTTGTATCTGTTGTTGTGAAAACCCCGGATTTCGGTTGGGATGTAACAGGCATGAGGTGGTGGTAAGCAGGCTTCCCTTCCCGTTAAAATCCACCGCGCCGCCTTCCATCACTAGATCCGGGTGATATAAAGGTAAACCGAGCAGTTCCGCAATTCTGGAAGGGATCAGGTTATCAAGATCGGAGGGATATTTCCCCCCCCAACCGTTATAATTCCAGTTGACAATGGCCCTGGTTTTTTTGTTATTTCTGTTCACAACAAAAGCGGGCCCGTGATCGCGACACCACGCATCGTTGGTCGGGTGAAGATGGACCCGGATACGGTTTCTATCGATTTCAGCTTTTTCGAGTTCCTTCGAAACCTTTTCGGCCATGAAGGAGTCAAGTACATTGATATTGACTAGTTCACCTTTAGAAATTTCCTTGATGAAACGGTGATAATAAGGAAAGATCGCATCCATCTTGCCCGGCCATGAGACTTCATTGTGCGGATAGCTCAGCCATGTAGATTCGTGTTTTTCCCATTCGGCGGGAAAATGAAATCCTGACTCCGCAGGTCTTTGCATTTCGGAAGAAGGCATGCTTGTCAATCGATGAACCGTTTGGTTACCGGTGAATAGGTATCAATTCTCCGGTCGCGAAGGAAGGGCCAGTGAGTCCGGTAAAAATCCAGTTTCGACATGTCCAGTTCAACTACCTGAATGCTGTCCTTATCATGAGGCGCCTCCGCCATGATATGACCGAAAGGATTACTGACAAAGGAACCGCCCCAGAAATTCATTTTGTTTTCTTTTCCTGTCCTGTTTACAGAAACCACGTAAACGCCGTTCGCAACCGCATGGGAACGTTGAATGGTTTGCCAGGCATTGAATTGTTCGGTGTTCACCGCTTCCTTCTGCGCATCTGCCCAGCCGATAGCCGTAGGATAAAAAAGAATTTCGGCGCCCATCAGGCTCGTGATCCGTGCCGCTTCCGGGTACCATTGATCCCAGCAGATCAATATTCCTATTTTAGCAAAACGGGTTTCAAAGACCTTATACCCCGTATCGCCGGGAGAGAAATAGAACTTTTCATAATAGCCAGGGTCATCCGGGATATGATTTTTTCTGTACTTGCCCAGGAAGGTACCGTCGGCATCAATAACCGCGGCGGTATTATGGTATATGCCATCGGTTCGTTTTTCAAATAACGACGCAATGATAACCACGTTCAGCTCTATTGCAATTTTGCTTAATTGATCGGTAATGGGTCCTGGAACAGGCTCAGCAAGTTTGAAATTATCGTAATTTTCCTCGTCACAAAAATACAATGAGGTAAACAATTCCTGAGTACAAATGATCTGTGCACCATCTGCAGCGGCGGCCCGGATTTTTTCAATAGAATTAGAGAGATTGCTTCCGGGATCTGCGGAACAACTGTTTTGTATTAAACCTATTTTTACTGACCGGTCCATGATACAATCAATTACTGCAAAAATAGAATATTTTTCCAATCCTTAAGAATCAGGCACCGTGACTCCTGAAATCCCTTAAATCAAATTTTTTACCGGTATATTAAAATTAAAACCCCCCCAAAGATGGAATGGAGGGTTTATGTTTAAAAATAAGTGATAAATTATTTGAATAACTTTTTCTCTGCCAGGGCCGTTCCTTTTATTCTTGATCGTATTTTCTCAAAAGCAATTTCCCTGGCCGTGGAGGTATCGTCGGCGAAAGGCGAAAAACCGCAATCATCTGTAGTTCCCAGTTGATCAACCGGGATGACTTCAGCAGCTTCAAGAATGGTGTCACGAACTTCTTCCGGACTTTCAACTTTCGGATCGATCACATTAATGACGCCGATGAATACTTTCTGATGAGGCTTTAAATTTGACTTAATGGCATTTAAAACTGTCTTTTTATCTTTTTCACCTGCATATTCCATATAGAAATTACGGACGTTAAGGTTAAAGAACATTGGCAATAATTCCGAATAGGGAATATCGGCACTGTGAGTGGAGTCATGGTCTCCCCCGGGGCAGGTGTGAACCCCAAGTTTTTTCCTGTCTTCCTCGCTGAACCGGCCCAGTACTTTATTATTCAAATCAATGAAAGAAGAAAGCAATTGTTTGCCCGGATCCAGTTTTAAAGCGAGTCGCGCTTCCGTGAAATCCACCTGCACTTTATAAGCCCCGCTGATAAGACATTTCCTGATGTCAGAAACGGCTTCATTGATCAGGTCATTTAGAAACTGTTCACGGCTGTAACCGTCAATTCCTTCCTGGGGATAGAGCAGGCTGATGGCAGAGCAGGATATTACCGCCTGCTTTACAGGAACTGTCGCATATTTTCTGGCTTTTTCAAGAAAGGAATCGGCATAAGTAGCATAATTAAATGGACCGTGTGTAAGCTTAGGTAATTGCCGACTATGACCGTCGGCAAAAGGTATGACCACTCCTTCAGGGGCAAGATTTTGCAGTCCATGAATGGGATAGGTGGCAAAACTTGGCTTTGATTGTTCGCCATCCGATATCACTGGCGATCCGGTTTTCTCCAGCTCCTTAATGGTTTCTTTAACCGCCTGGTCGGTGAGTTTTTTAAGTTCGTCCTCCTTTATACCGCCATTTGCAAAAGCCGTCATCGCATCAAGCAGGTATTTTGGACGGGGGATACTTCCTATAGGTTCTGTTGATAATCGATTCATTGTGGTAAATTTTAATGAGCAATAACTTTAAAAGTAATCAATTAATATTTAATGTGGAATAGGATTCTTGATCATTTCAGATCTAAAATCGGGGTCCAATAAAAGAATGATCAGTGTCAATGCGACTATTCTTTGAACCTTGATTTTTTTTGGCTTAACGGATTAATTGGGTATTTTCGGGCCGTTCAAAGGTATTCATGGAGCATAGAAAGATAATTTCAGTACTTTTTATTGGTGTATTAATGGGGGCCCTGGATATCTCAATCGTGGGCCCGGCCATACCTTCCATCGAACAAACCATCAATATTAACCCCGAGCAGATCAGCTGGATATTTACCATGTATATTCTTTTCAACTTGCTGGGAATATCCTTGTTTGCCAAATTATCCGATATCTACGGTCGTGGCGGGATCTATGCGATATCCATAGCCATTTTCGGAATAGGTTCGCTGATGGTGGCCGTTTCCAATAATTATTCATTTATGCTGGTGGGCCGTGCCGTCCAGGGATTCGGATCGAGCGGAATTCTCCCTGTTGCGACAGCCGTGATCGGCGATATTTTTCCCCCGGAAAAAAGAGGAAGAATGCTCGGGCTGATCGGGGCCGTATTCGGTGTAGCTTTTATCATTGGACCTTTAATTGCCGGGATTATTCTCAGTTTTACTAAATGGCATGTATTATTCCTGTTAAATATTCCGATTGCCATTGTTCTGATCTTTGCTACTTTAAGAATATTACCAAGGAAGAAAATGGCCGATTCTACTCACATAGATTGGGTAGGAATAATCGCTTTGGGATTATCACTTGGGGCTCTTACGTTGGCAATTAATTTTATTAATATAAAAAATTACCTTCAAAACCTTGAAGACTGGCACCTCTGGGCTTTGTTTATTTTTGCTGCACTTATGCTGGTTTATTATATCTATCATGAATTGAATACCAGTGAACCGGTTCTCAATATCCGTTATTTTAAATCGAAACAAATTTCTACGGCAGCATTTCTTGCGCTGGGGACTGGATTCTTTCAGGCGTTTTTTATTTTTCTGCCGAGATTAGCTGTGCAGATATGGGGAATGTCACCGGCCAAAGCCAGTTTTATGATCATTCCTCTGGTCATGGCTTCGGCAGTAGGTTCACCGATCTTCGGGAGGCTGATTGACAAGCTTGGGACCCGCGTTGTAATCATGATCGGCCTGGTGTTGATCACCTCCGGGATGTTAATCGGAACGTTTGAAACCACCTCTAAGTTATGGTTTTATGTTGCCGGCGCCTTTACCGGATTTGCCTTCGCTATATTATCGGGCCCGGCATTGCGCTACATATTACTGAATGAAACACCGGCAAGGGAAAGGGCATCGAGCCAGGCGGTGATCACTATATTTATAAGTACGGGGCAGATCATCAATGCTACCATCATCGGGGCAATTATCGGGGCATTCGGGGACCCGGTAAGCGGGTATTCCAATTCATTTGCCTTTCTCGCGGTGATCTCTGTCATCCTGTTATTTTTAAGCTTCAGGCTGAAGCGACGGGAAGCTGAGATCAATTCTGCCACCCGTTAAGTTGTATTCGGGTTACTTATAAAATATTTTATTGAATACAAGTAAACCTCCGGACCTTAATAGGAAATAAATTCAATTAGTTATCTTTATTCGCATGAAAGCAATGGCATTAACAGGGATCAGGCAAATGGAAATGATGACCTGGCCCGACCCGGTAATTAAAAATGATCACGATGTTCTTATTAAACTGGAAGCCGTCGGAGTTTGCGGCTCGGATATCCATTATTATACCACAGGAAGAATCGGAAGCCAGGTAGTAAAATTTCCTTTTCCGGTAGGTCATGAATCGGGAGGGACCGTTCAGGCCACCGGGAAATCAGTGACGAAAGTAAAACCCGGCGACCGGATCGCCATTGAACCGGCCATTACCTGCGGAAAATGCGATCAGTGTTTATCAGGAAGACCGAATACATGCAGGAATATACGTTTTCTCGGATGCCCCGGCCAGGCGGACGGATGTTTATCTGATTTTATTGTGATGCCGGAAGAGAATTGTTTCCCCATCCCTGATCATATGAGTTTTGAAGAAGCCGCTATTTCCGAACCGCTGGCGATCGGTGTATATGCCGTAAACCGCTCCATTCCTATGAAGGATGCAAAGGTTGGAATTTTAGGCTTTGGACCCATCGGGATGAGCGTTATGTTGCCTGCTCTTGCCAAAGGAGCCTCTAAAATTTATGTTACCGATAAAATAGGAGAGAGGCTTGCGATTGCTGCCAATAACGGGGCTGCCTGGTGTGGAAACCCGGAGAAAGAGGATATTGTACGTATTATGAATAAAAAGGAAGCCTTCCAGCTTGATGTTGTTTTCGAATGTTGTGGCCAGCAGGATGCAGTGAATAATGCAGTTGAAATAGTAAAACCGGGCGGGAAGATCATGATGATCGGAATCCCGGAAGTCGATACGATTAAATTCACAATAGAGAAGATGCGAAGGAAGGAAATCACTTTTGTGAATGTAAGACGCCAGTCCCACAGTGTACAGGAAGCCCTGGACCTAATGGCCGGCGGGAAAGTGAATGTTTCCAAAATGACAACCCATCATTATAAATTCCCGGATACCAAAACGGCATTCGACCTCGTCGACGGCTATCATGACGGGGTGATGAAAGCCATGATCAACTTTTAAACACGTGATTTTTTTAGAGTTCTTTAAATAATCGGTGAAATACTGCAACCGGGCAGGCTGATATCCCATCTAACCGTAAAATAATAACCTACAACTTTTTAATCATGTTAAAGAATTATCTGCAGATAGCATTCCGGAATATTCTGCGCCATCGGTTTTTCTCAATTGTCAATATATTTGGCCTCTCTGTAAGCATGTCCGCATGTTTGCTGATCATCTCCATGCTTGCTGATCAGAAGCAATATGACCAGTTCCATCCATTGAAAAACAGGATTTACAGGGTCCTGTCTAAACGCATCGGACAACCCGTGTGGACGGCGACTTCGCCTTATCCCCTGCATGATGAATTATTGAATTCGTTTACTTCAACGGAATCTTTGGTGACACTTAGAGCCTTTATCGGAGGGGATTTTAAATATGAGGATAATATCGTTACCCAGGCAGGTTTATATGCTACCGATAATTTTTTCCGCCTGTTCAATTTCCCCCTGAAAGAAGGAGATCCCGCCAATGCATTAAAGCAGCCATTCAGCCTGGTAATTACAGAGGATATGGCTAAAAAATTATTCGGCGAAGATGACCCGATGGGTAAAACCGTTTCCTTTGCTGACAGGAGGATCAGCGTACTTAACATTGGCATTGAATCAGAGGAGAAGAAATTGGGCGATTTCATTATTACCGGTGTGATCGGGAATTTTAAGCATAAATCTCATCTCCAATTCGATTTTCTCACTTCCATGGCTACGTTGAGATCGCTGGTGAAAGCCGGCGTTTACCAGGTCCCCTTTGATGATTGGAATAATATGTGGGAATTTTATAATTATGTTTTACTGGACAAAAATAAATCCGTTAATGATCTGACGGCTAACCTGGAAAGGATCTCCGATACCCGCTTCCTTGCCGACGAAA
>CAYNCU010000107.1:0-14441 GCA_964395765.1 uncultured Roseivirgaceae bacterium
CGGATCGGAGCCTCCTATCGACACCGTTGATGAAAGTTTCATCAATTCATTGATCGATAAGGCAAAAGACGAAATTGCCGATCTCGTTAAAAAATCAGGAGCTAAGAACATAAAGCTTTCCACGAAAGTGCTGATTGGTAATCCTTATTTCTGTATCTCCGAAGAAATCAGTAATGAAAATATCGACCTGGTCATCATGGGAACCAAAGGAGTTTCGGGAATTGAAGAAGTCCTGATCGGCTCTACCACCGAAAAAGTGGTCCGGTTGTCCCATTGCCCGGTAATTACAGTTAAAGAGAAGAGAGAGACAAAAAACATTAAGAAAATAGCTTTTGCATCAAACTTCGAAGAGAACCAGGATTACATAATGGAACAACTTTTAAAAATGCAAAAACTATTGGGGGCAACACTCCACCTGGTCAAAGTCAATACTCCCAATAACTTTCAATCCAACCATTTGATGAAAGAGGAGATGTCGGCTTTTATTACAAAATATCAGTTGACGGATTATTCCTTAAATCTTTATAATGATTTTAGTGAAGAAGACGGGATAACACGATTTGCTGAAGAAATCGATGCAGATATGATTGCGCTTGCCACGCATGGCCGGACCGGCCTGATGCATCTTTTAAGCGGCAGTATAGCTGAAGATGTTGTAAACCATGCCAAACGTCCTGTATGGACGTGCCGGCTCAAAAAATAAAATTTTATGTCAAAGATCCTGATTGCGCTGGATCAGAAAACAAGTTTCGTTAAAGATCTCACCTGGAGTATCAACGGCCTGATGAACGACGTGGCTTCTCATTTATTTGTTGCTTTCGTCGTTAAGGATATGGCCTATACTTCAACATTCAGTACCTATATCAGGGAAAATGCCCGGTCAGATTATCTTCCGGTTTCCCGCGGTCTACTGACAGAAGAGGACCAGGCTAAAACTGAAGTGATCGCCAACTTTGAAAAAGAAGCAAGAAAGGCAGGTTTGAACTACCAGATTCATAATGACTTTAAGATTACCGCGTATGAGCTGGTACGTCAGACCACCTATGCAGATTTACTGGTCTTAAGTTACCAGATCTTTTATAATCACCTTACCCAAAAACCGGATACTTCCATATTATACCAGGTGCTTAAAGGCAGCCGTTGCCCGGTATTAATTATACCGGATGGCATGCATTCGGTAAAAAATATTATTTTCACTTATGATGGAAAGGAATCTTCCGTTTTTGCCATCCGGGCTTTCAGCAGTCTTTTTTCCCGGTCGGCAGGGAATAAGGAAGTCACTATTCTCACCGTCACCCCGAACGCTGAGGAAGAAATAAAAAATGAAAGATGTCTTCTCAATCTTATCAAACAACATTTCAAAAATGTAGGGCTTCAGCTATTGAGTGGGACGCGTATATCGGAAGAGATTCTTAATTTCGCCAACGGGGTGGAAGATCCGCTGGTTATTATGGGAGCGTATGGAAGAAGTACTATATCCAACCTGATTATTCCCAGCGTGGCAAGGAGAATTATTCAACATTGCAACACGCCTTTGTTCATTGCGCACCGGTGAAAATCATCAAATTCAAATCGTCAATTAATAATTATTACCACCTTATTTCTTCTTCCGGCGGATAAGGTGTCTGTTAACTCCGCTTCGCCATAATTATTTAATTTACCCTTTACGGCACTTACATAATAGGGTACGGGTTTCAGATCCTTGAATAATACAGTACCCTTTTTATCCGTTAGCTGGGTTTCGCCGATCTGGTTTTTGCCGGCATTATAATCATCCTTGTTGCCGTAAAGTTTTACCTCTACCCCTGAAACCGTGCTGCCAAGCCTATTCAGCACTTTTATCTGCAAGGATGTTTTCAATAAAATCTGGAACGACATGGCCGTTATGAACAGCATACAAAGTCCGGAAATAATTATCGTTTTTTTCATTTTATTCTTATTTATTTAGAAATTTAAATTAATTAAAATCAAAGCGATTTACAATACTAATAATTTTTAAAAAGATAAAAACAGAATTAATTTACCTTTGCACAATCGGCGATAATGCATACTATTTTTTCGTGAAATCATGAAAAAGGTTATTCAAGAAATTTTTAGTCTGTTATGATCATAGAAACCAGGGCTTTTGCAAGGGCCGGATTACTAGGCAATCCTTCCGACGGGTATAACGGGAAAACCATTTCCATTATTGTTAAGAATTTCGGAGCCCACATTTCCCTTTATGAAACTCCTGAGCTGAGAATAGAAGCCAGAGATGAAGACCTGAATATTTTCAAGGGAATTCATCATCTTGCCGAATCCGTAGCATTGACAGGTTATTACGGAGGCGAGCGACTGATCAAGGCAACCATAAAAAAATTTGTCGAATACTGTAACGTTGAAAACATTGCCCTTCATAACAGAAATTTTACGATCCGGTTTCATTCTTCCATTCCGAGACAGGTCGGACTGGCCGGATCGTCGGCGATCATTACTGCCACCATTCGTGCCCTCATGAAGTTTTACGATGTAACTATAGTTAAGCAAATGATACCCACCCTCGTTCTTTCGGTGGAAACGGAAGAACTGGGTATCAACGCCGGCTTGCAGGACAGGGTGATCCAGACCTTTGAAGGATGCGTTTATATGGATTTTAACAAGGAATTCACTGAATCGCATAACCACGGAATCTATGAGCCGATAGATCCCCGGCTCTTGCCCCGTTTGTACATAGCCTATAAAACTAATCTGGGAAAGGTTTCCGGAAAAGTATTAAATGATATCATGTCCAAATATCTTAAAGGGGATTCCACCGTTATTCGTATCCTGGCTGAAATTGCCTCCCTGGCAGAAAATGGGAAGAAGGCAATCCATAATAAAGATTATAGAACCCTGGCTGAGCTTATGGATCATAATTTTGATCTCAGGTCAAGGATAATGCATATCAATGACAGCAACAGGCAATTAATTGAAACGGCCCGGTCCTGCGGTGCCTCTGCCAAATTCACAGGATCAGGCGGGTCAATTATTGGCATTTATAAAGATGACGATATGCTTAAGAAACTAATGCTGAATTTGAAGGAAATTAATGCCAGGGTTATCAAACCCATAGTATTATAAATTTAATATCATGATAAAAAAAGCAGTTATTCCCGCAGCAGGCCTGGGAACCCGTTTCCTGCCGGCGACTAAAGCACAACCCAAGGAAATGCTCCCGATCATTGATACGCCTACCATACAATATGTGGTGCAGGAGGCCGTGGATTCGGGGATCGAGGATATCCTGATCATCAGTGGTAAAGGGAAACGGGCCATTGAAGATCATTTCGACAGGAATTTTGAACTGGAAGCGCGTCTTGAAAACGGCAGCGAAGAACTTTACCGGGAAATCCGCCACCTCGCGGATATGGCGAATATTCATTTTATACGTCAAAAGGAAATTAACGGATTAGGCGATGCCATTCTGTACGGCAGGTTTCACACCGGGAAAGATCCGTTTGCCGTTCTGCTCGGTGACACGATCATTGATTCCGTGATACCAGTAACACAGCAGCTGATCGATACCTATGAACAATATCGTTGCACGGTTGTGGCAGTTGAAAAGGTATCCAAAGAAAAAGTTTCCCGCTATGGAATCATCGGTGGGAAGAAACTAAAAGATAATGCCATCCATATTAATACTTTCGTGGAAAAACCCGATCCGGAAAGTGCTCCTTCAAATCTTGCCATCGCGGGTCGTTATATACTGACACCTGAAATATATAATATCCTCGACAAGACCCCAAAAGGGAAAAATAATGAATTGCAGCTTACCGATGCGCTGTTGGAACTTTCGGGGAAAGAAAATATTATCGCCAATATCATTGAAGGCAAAAGATATGACATTGGTAATAAAATCGATTATCTGAAAACTTGTATTGAATACGGGCTGAAGAGAAAAGAATTTTCAGGTGAAATTCTTGAATTCCTCCGCGACCTGGTAAAGGAATACGGGAATAAGCCGATTACGTGAGGGAAGGATATTTTGTGTTTGACTAGCTATTGATTTGTAATTAACTTTTACCTAATTTTAAACAATTCAAAACCTTCCGATTTTTTAGCACCCGGAAGATTAACATATTTTTTCAATTATAAGCCTCATGACCCTTAAACTTTTTTACCATGAAAAAATCATTGATCATCTATAACAGCCGTACGGGCACGACCAAGCGATTCGGGGAAGAAATCCATGAATTCCTGATTCAGAAAAATATCCAATCCCAGGTAATCCCTATCAGTGAATTCCATGCGGAAGCCATTCATGATTGTGATTATTTATTCCTGGGCGCCTGGACCCACGGAATGATGATCTTCCTTCAGCATCCTGAAAAAAAATGGGTTGAGTTCACACAGAAATTACCGGAACTGAAAAACAAGAAAATCATTTTGTTTACTACCTACAAACTTGCCACAGGGCGCATGTTCGCTAAAATGAGAGCGAAAATTCATTGTAATGTCTCGGACATCTGCCTGGAACTGAAATCCAGGAATGGTCATTTAAATGATTCCCAAAAGGATGAATTGGAAAAAATAATGACCGTCGTAAAATCCGACAGCGCCGTTTCTTCCGAATCCGTTCCCGTTTAGATACTATTTAATATTATTGAGGAAAGTTGATAACTGACAACAGCCGGCTAGCATCAATATCCGGGGAATTTTGCTGTAAAAATTTAGATAGTCCGATTCCCGCTAAATTATCGCCGAGGATTTTTTCAGGTAGGCGAGATGATCATAGTGAAGCGCCTGCTTTGGAAACCATTCCCAGGCATTTCCGAGATCCCTCTTTACGATGGCTGTATAAAAATCCGGAAGTCTCTTGTTTTCACCTTCGAAATAATCACGAAAGGCGCGATCGTGGATCAACTTATCTTTCACGAGCCTGAAAAACTTCAATCTTCCATGACCTTCGGAGGAAACCGCTCTTACAAAATTCATCATCCTGGAAGTAATATTATTCCCGTTGAAATATCGTTTCCAGATAGCTTTCCACGAAACTGTATATTCTGTCAAGTCGATCAGGTAGTCATAAAATTCCGGCCATGAATAATTTTTCGGCTTTACATTCATGGCCAGGTGATTATTCAGGAAATGAAAGGGGAAAGGAAGTATTCTTTCATTTTTCTGGTATTCAAGGTTCATGGGAGCAGCTTCTCCAAAAGCCGTGAGCAGAGAATATCCGGGCATTACGAAAGGCACCTTGTCTACAAATCTTTTTGTGAGTTCAAAGGGTTCGCTACCTTCGTCGGAATCAAGCCCAAGTACAAAGTTCACCTGCAAATAAGGGATGTACTCCTGGATTAGCCGAATATGTTCTGAAACCCGGTTCAGTTTATCAATACCGGTAATACCCTTTGCCCTCGACTTATTTCCCATCTCATACCAGGATTCAATTCCCGGGAGCAGGGCAACGAAACCGTTTTTTTTCAGTCTTACAAGGTTTTTCTCGGTAAGCATTGCCATACTGGTTTCAGCAACATAGCGAATGTTTCCATTAACGCCGGAAGATTCAATCACATCCATCGTATCATTAAATTTTATCCCGAAGTTGGGATCATGCCACGCAATCATGGGCTTTTTAAATTTAGTCGTGACAAAACGGATATCATCCTTCAAAGAACTAAAGTCCATTACCTGGTAAGGAATTGATGAATCGATACAGAAGGGGCAAGAGTAGGGGCATCCCATACTACCGATCATAGGAATGATCTTCAAAAAAGGGGCCTTCTTCAAATTCATTTCTATATATTTCCAACGTTCTTCTACACCGGGTAATTCCGTTGGCTGTGCCTGAGCGGACAAGTATTCCCCTTTATGTACGGAAGGTTCATAATTCTTCAGTAAATCAAGAATTAATTGCTTATCCGTAAACCCCAATACATAATCAAAATAATTTACAGCATCATCGGGATAACACCGGGCATGAGGACCGCCCAAAATCGTAACTGCACCGCCGGACCTTAAATGATTGCTTAAGGCATAAGCCAAATAGGCGGCGTGCGTGAAAGCGCCGATGAAAACAAGATCCGGGTTTTGCGGTAATTCCTTGTGAATGTCTTCCAGGCCGGTATAACATAAATAATTTACCTTATGTCCTGCCTGTTCACACCATGCCGCAACAGCCATAGGCATTATACTACCCAGATTCCCATGCATGATCCGCGCATACAAAGTTGAAAGCGGACCTTTGCTCACAAGGTCAATGATACAGATATTTAATACTTTCAATAATATGAAATCAATCTCTTAGACTTCTTTTAAGGACCGCGAAGGTGAATAAAAGCTGAAAAAGGAAAGAAAATTAAGTTTTCTAATCTATTTAAAAAAAAACCGAATATCGAATCCGGCTGAGAACAGGAATAAACACCTGTAAATTATTTTAAATTTAAATAAATTTATTCATTATCCCAGAAGATTCATTTAAATTAAAACAATAGGGAGTATTTAATCAGGTATTTTATGAATTCAAAAAAAATATATTATGTGGAAAGAATATGCGCCTACGGGGTGGCGGTCATATTACTTCAAACCTTGTTCTATAAATTTACAGGTGCTAAAGAAAGCGTTTATATTTTCAGTCAATTACATATGGAACCATGGGGAAGGATCATAACTGGAATACTGGAACTGATCACCGGGGCATTATTAATCTTCCGAAAAACCTCCCTGTACGGCGCTTTTCTTGGATTGATTATTATTTCAGGGGCAATATTTTCCCATTTATTTGTGCTGGGAATTGTTATTTTGGGCGATGGGGGAAAACTTTTCACCCTTGCCTTACTGGTATTTATTGGCTGTTTGGTTATCCTCGGACTTCGGATCAGGGAATTAAAAGATATTGTAACCAGGTTGCTAAAAGCTAAAAAATAGAATTCTTCACAGTATCCAATAGCATATCACCTACCGACTCGAAGCTGGTAAAAAAAATAAAAATCACCATCTCATGATAGGAAGGATGGTGACTCATTAGTTTGGTTTGCCGATTATTTCTTCCTGGTAAACGAAAAAGGCCTCAGGCGTTTGTTTTAGGCCGGGCCTTGTTTACAATGATAGAACGGCCCAGGAACTCTGTTTCATGAAGTGCCTGGATGGCCTTGTTGGCAGATTCTTCGCTATCCATTTCAACGAATGCAAAACCTTTTGAACGGCCTGACTGGTTATCCTTGATAATCTTTACAGATTTTACTTCTCCAAAACCTGCAAAAAGCTCCGCTAGCTGATTTTCAGCTGCCTTGTAATTGAGATTTCCTACGTAAATGGTCATTGTGATATAAGTAATTAAAATTATATTCTATGACAGGAGGTGGATTGATAAAGCATTTTAGCAAAACACCCTTACAGTCATATATTAAGCTGCAATAATACACAAAAAATCAAATATCCGTCAATTAGTCCTTATTTTTAAGGATCATTTTATAGCATCAAAATCGTTGTTATTCCCGATTTTATGGATAATTAAGGCTCATTTAGAAATATCGTCCCTTCTATTTGTGGCACTTGATTCCGATTAAAATGCCGGCAGACCGGTTTAATTGAAAATATACACGAAAGGATGGCCAAAAAATGACATCAAATTTATGAAAGTTGGTATTGTCAATATCTTTGATTTCATCGATTTGTCTTAAAGTCCGGAAATCTCTGCGGGATATTAACACTATGCCCCCTGACAAATAGATTGAATGATTTATCTTTATATTGAAAATATAAGGCTGGAAAAACAAATGCAGATTAAAATAATGAACATTAAATTATCCGTGCTGTTAGCCATTTCAATTTTTTTTAACAGTGCCTGTAAAAGAACCCAAAAAAGCAATGACCCGGAAAGTAAGGATAATGTTATTTCGGTTGAAGGATTTATTGTTAAACCGGCTACCCTCGACAATGCCATAACCATCCCCGGAACTATTTTACCTAATGAACAAATCCAGGTTCGAAGCGAATTATCGGGTAGAATCGAAGAATTAAATTTCAAGGAAGGTGCCTTTGTCAAAAAGGGCTCATTATTGGTTAAAGTCGATGATTCCGAGCTGAAGGCACAGCTCCAGAAACTTCACGCCCAGATCGAACAGGCAAAAGCGGACGAACAGCGAAAAAAACAATTGATAGAAGTGAACGGCATCACCCAGGAGGAATATGATGCCTCCGTAACAACCGTTAAAGAATTTGAGGCTGATATTGCATTAATTCAAACCAGGATCAATAAATCGAATATCCGTGCCCCCTTCGACGGTTATGTAGGGCTTCGCCTGGCCAGCCCGGGTGCCTATGTTTCAACCGGCGACATAATATCAACTCTGGTGGAGACCAATCCTGCTAAAATTGAATTCAATGTCCCTGAAAAGTATGCCGGACAAATACATAAAGGCATGGAAGTGACTTTTAATCTTTCAGGAGAGGAAAAAAGTTTCGTCGGAAAGGTTTATGCCACAGATCCAATGATCGACCCATCTTCCAGGGCATTGAAAGTCAGGGCCCTGTGCGATAATAAGAAGAATGAACTGGTACCCGGGGCCTTTGTACAGCTCTCTCTGGGCCTGGAAAAAATCAAAAATGCCCTTATGATTCCTACGCTGGCATTAGTCCCCCTTGTAAATAGTGAAAATGTATATGTCATAAAGAACGGTCAGGCCCAACTTACGGAAGTTACTACGGGATCGAGAACTGAAAACAAGGTTCAGATCATTAACGGGCTTACAAAGGGTGACACCCTGGCACTTACCGGCCTGCTCGCAATTAGGAACGGCATGAACATCAATGTTTCGAAAATTGTAACTCAATAAAATAAGTACGCTTATGAGCCTATCATCCATAAGTATCGACAGGCCGGTCCTTACGATCGTCATGTCAATCGTAATTATTCTGTTCGGTGCTATCGGTTATACTTTTTTGGGTGTACGCGAATATCCGAGTGTGGATCCCCCCATTGTGACCGTTACGACCAATTATACCGGGGCAAATGCCGAAGTTATTGAATCCCAGATCACAGAACCCCTCGAGGAATCGATCAGCGGTATCGCAGGAATTAAAACCCTTACCTCGGCCAGCAGTGACGGCCGAAGCTCCATCACAATTGAGTTTAGCCTGGGAACGGACATGGAAGCTGCTGCTAATGACGTAAGGGATAAGGTTTCAGGAGCGTTAAGGAACTTACCCCCGGATATCGATCCTCCGATCGTAACCAAATCGGATGCCGATGCACAAACCATTTTTTCCGTTACAGTACAAAGCGATCGCCGTTCTCTTCTGGAATTAACGGCCCTCGGAAACAATGTTTTCAAGGAAAGGCTCCAGACCATTCCCGGTGTAAGCCAAATCAGGATCTGGGGCGAGCGCAAATATTCCATGAAACTGGAATTTGACCCAAACAAGCTGGCTTCCTATAACCTCACACCTCTTGATGTCAGGAATGCGCTGGCAAAAGAAAATGTTGAAATCCCCTCAGGCAGAATTGAAGGCCCAACCACCGAATTAACCATACGTACGATTGGCCGGCTTTCGTCCAGTCATGATTTCAATAACCTCGTGATTGCCGAAAAGAACGGAAATCTTGTCAGACTTTCCGATGTGGGACAGGCCCGACTCGCGCCTGAAAACGAACGGACCCTGTTAAGAGGCAATGGCGATATTCCGATGATCGGTGTGGCGCTGAGCCCTCAACCCGGCTCTAATTATATTGATATTGTGGATGAGGCTATGAAAAGGGTGAACCAGATAAAGAAAGAATTGCCTCCGGACATCATCACGGGAATTGCCATGGATGCCACCACTACCATCAGGCGGGCCATATCCGAAGTACAGCAAACCATCCTGCTGGCCTTCGCTTTAGTGGTATTGGTAATCTTTGCCTTTCTCCGTGACTGGAGAACCACAATTATCCCGATTATTGCCATTCCCATATCACTGATCGGTTCATTTTTCATCATGTATGTCGCCGATTTTTCAATCAATATACTCACACTGCTGGCAATTGTGCTTACCACAGGAATAGTGGTGGATGACGCTATCGTTGTAATGGAAAATATCTACAGCAAAGTGGAGAAAGGGATGAAACCGCTGGAAGCAGCCTATAAAGGTTCCAAAGAAATATTTTTTGCCATTATTTCTACAACCATTACACTTTCAGCAGTCTTTTTCCCGATCATATTCCTGCAGGGCCTAACGGGCCGGTTATTCCGTGAATTCGGAATTGTAGTTGCCGGTTCGGTACTAATTTCCGCCTTCGTATCCCTCACCCTGACCCCTATGATGAGTTCCCGGATCCTGAAACACAGGGAACGTCCCAACTTGTTTTTCCGAAAAACCGAACCTTTCTTCGAGTGGTTGATCGGCGCATACAATAGAGGCCTGACCAGTTTCATGAAACGGCCATGGCTGGGAATTTTAATTATGGGCATATCCTGCCTTATCATTTTCTTTAGCGGGAAACAATTACCTTCCGAGCTGGCTCCCATGGAAGATAAAAGCAATCTCAGGATTACTACCACTGCTCCTGAAGGGACTTCCTTTGATAAAATGGACGAGTACATTTCCAATATCGGAAAGGTTATTGATACGCTTGCCGGAAAGCGATCTATCATATTGGTTACCTCCCCCGGTTTTGGATCGAATGTATCCGCCAACAGCGGCTTTGCTCATATCCGCTTCGTACAACCGAATCAAAGAAAACGCAGCCAGGCCCAACTCGCCACCGAGCTTACTTCCATCCTGAATAAAATGAATTTTGCCAGGTCGTTTGTGATCCAGGAACAAACCATCCAGACTAGTCATCATGCCGGCCTTCCGGTACAATTTGTAATTCAGGCAACCAGTTTTGACAAGTTGAAACAAGTGGTACCGATATTTATGGACAGTGTCCGGAATGATCCCATGTTCAGTGTGTCGGACATTGATCTGAAATTCAATAAACCTGAATTACGTGTGAATATTAACCGGAGCAAAGCACAGGAAATGGGTGTTTCCGTCAGGGATATTGCGGAAACGCTTCAACTCTATTTCAGCGGAACACGCTTCGGTTATTTTATTTATAAAGGGAAACAATACAAGGTAATTGGCCAGGCCATAAAATCAGACCGGGACAAGCCGTTTGATCTGAAAACGGTTGGTGTTAGGAATAAAGACGGCCAGATTGTCCAGCTCGATAACCTTGTAAATGTCAATTATGAATCCACTCCTCCTACCCTGTACCGGTATAACCGTTACATTTCTGCAACGATTTCAGCCAATCCGACGGACGGATATACGATCGGGCAGGGAATCAATGAAATGCGGCGCCTGGCAGGAAAGATACTGGATGAATCCTTTACCACCAGCCTTGCCGGTGTATCCCAGGAATTTGCCGAAAGCTCGAACAGCCTGATGTATGCATTTTTCCTGGCACTGGTATTAGTATACCTGGTGCTGGCCGCACAGTTTGAAAGTTTTTCCGACCCGCTGATTATCATGTTTACCGTGCCCCTGGCATTGGCAGGGGCTTTACTCACCTTATGGATATTCGGCCAGACACTGAATATTTTTAGCCAGATCGGTATTATCATGCTGGTGGGGATTGTTACCAAAAATGGTATTCTGATCGTGGAATTTGCCAATCAAAGAAAAGCAACCGGCATGAATATCCGTGAAGCCGTAATCGGGGCTGCAACCCAGCGTTTTCGCCCGATCCTGATGACAAGCTGTTCTACGATCCTGGGAGCCCTGCCGATAGCCCTGGCCCTGGGAGGTGCTGCCACAAGCCGAATTCCAATGGGTATCGCAATTATTGGCGGACTTTCCTTCGCGTTGATCCTGACCTTGTTCGTAATTCCCGCTCTTTATATCTACTTAAGCTCCAGGAAAACAATTAAAACCTATGTCTAAAGGAAAATTATTGCTGATCATTATTTTATTTTTTCCCTTATCCGTTCTATCTCTTCGGGCTCAATCTGATACGACTCAATTTTCGGAATTATTATCGGAAGCCCTTGAAAACAATTTCGGCGTTAAGGTAGCCCGAAACAATGCCACGATTGCCGGAAATAACAATTCTATAGGGAATGCAGGATTCCTGCCCACCCTGGATCTGACCGGTACTGACGGCAAATCATCCAACAATACAAAACTTGTTTTTTCCGACCCTTCTCGTTCACCCGTGGAAAGAAACGGCGCACAGAACTCCGCCGTTAATGTTCTTGCGGAACTGGATTGGACCGTATTTGACGGACTTCGAATGTTCGCCACAAAGGATAGGTTAGCGAGCCTGGAAAGCCGGGGAGAACTTGAACTTCGGATGGAAATGGAAACATTATATGTAAACCTCGCCTCCCTGTATTACCAGCTATCCCAGGAACAGAAACTCAGGCAGGTCCTGGTATCAAGCATGGGAATCTCCAGGGCAAGGTTAAGCCTGGCAGAAAAAAAATTCCAGGTAGGAGCTGCCTCTGAACTCGATCTGAACCAGGCAAAAGTTGATTTCAGTTCCGACAGCATCCTTTTGATCGATCAGAATACAGTTATAAAAAACCTGCTCGCCGATATTAACGTACTGGCAGGACGTTCCCCGGAAACAAAATTTGCAGCCAGCCACAATTTTGATCTTAATTATTCCATTACCTACGAACCGCTAAAACTAAAACTCGAAGATCAAAATGTTGACCTCCTCCTGGCAAGGAATCAGATGGATGTTCTTTATCAGCAGATCAGGGAAAGCAAGTCGGCATTTCTTCCCGATTTTACCTTATATACTAATTATAATTACGTGAAATCACAAAGCGAAGTAGGCGTACTTACTTCCAACCAGAGCAGGGGGTATGGTTATGGATTTACTTTCAGCTATAACCTGTTCAACGGAATGAACAAAAGAAGAGAACTGGAAAATGCGAAACTTGATTATAATTCTGCCAATTTTAATTCCCAGCAAGTACTGATACAGGCGGAGGCCAACCTGTTGAAAAGTTATAATGGCTATGAAAGTGCCCTGCAGGAAATTTCACTCGAACGGGAAAACCTCCAGAATACACGTAAAAACCTTACCATTGCGTTTCAGAAATACCAACTTGGCGCCATTAATGAGATCGACTTCAGAAATATCCAGCAAAATGCCATTGAAGCCGAAGGAAAACTTCTCACCGCGGAATATATGGCAAAGATTGCGGAAATCAGTATGATGCAACTGAGCGGGAATCTGTCATTATAGACAGGAAGTTGCGCATTTTCGATTAAACCGGTAAATACCTAAGCATGAACAGCGAACATGAATATTCGATCTTTCTGCAATGGACTGGAAACCTGGGTGAAGGAACCGCAAATTACAATGCTTATGAAAGAACACATATAATTTCAACCTATGGAAAGCCTTTGCTTGAGTTATCCTCTGATCCTGTTTTCAAGGGTGACGTGAAAAAATACAACCCGGAAGAATTACTGGTCATATCAATATCCTCCTGCCACATGTTGTGGTACCTTCATTTATGTTCCGATAATGGGGTTATTGTAACGGAATATGAAGATTCCCCCGCAGGAATCATGACAGAAAATAGCGACGGAAGCGGCCAGTTCAGGGAAGTAACATTAAAACCCAGGGTACGGGTAAAAGGCCAAAATATGATTGGAAAAGCCATGGAATTACATAAGAAAGCGCACGAAATGTGTTTTATTGCGAGGTCTTGTAATTTCCCGGTCCGGCATGAACCCCGGTGTTATATTTAAAGTAATATACAGCCTTATGCGTCTTCCCTTTAAATGCAGGAAGTCGCGACATATTCCATGGCAGATAGGTCCAAACAGCCGGTAATTCAGGTAGTCAGGGACTACGGGAAACGATTGTACCGTTTTATCCGCAGCCGGGTGAAGACCAATGAAGATGCAGAAGACATCCTGCAGGATGTGTGGGTCCAGCTTAGCAATATTATGGACATGGATTCCATCGGGCATATCAGCGGATGGCTCTTTCAGGTAGCCAGGAACAAGATCACCGATCAATACAGGAAGAAAAAACCGGAATCTCTTGAAAGTTTATTATCGTCCAATTTCGGGGATGATGCAGGTTTGCAGGAACTCCTAATACCCGATTACACAACCCCTGAAACCGAAAGTTTAAAGGAAATGTTCTGGGAAGAACTGCTTGAGGCCCTTGAGGCATTGCCCGAAAATCAGAGACAGGTTTTTATCTGGAATGAATTGGAAGGAATGACCCTCCAGGAAATTGCCGATAAAACCGGGGTTAACCTGAAAACAATAATTTCAAGAAAAGGATATGCAGTTAAGCAATTACGAAAAAGACTTGAAGATCTCTATAATGATATTATAAATTATGAATAATCCAACGCAATCTCCTTTCAGGCCCCACAAATTCAGATGGATGGCCATACTGATCATTCCGATCGTCGTGATTTTAATAAGCTGGATCGTGATGCTTTTATGGAATGCAATCCTGCCGGATATTCTTCCGGTTA
>CAYNCU010000108.1:0-14167 GCA_964395765.1 uncultured Roseivirgaceae bacterium
CGATCAATGCGGTCACTACGGCTGGCTGGATCAACCTGAAAAATATTTTTCGGCAATCAATAACTTTCTTATGAAATTCAATTAATATTTTAAAAAATTCCGGTAATGAAAAAATTTGAATCAATCCTATTGATTTTAATCCAGACGATCTTAATTAATTCCTGCCATTTTAATCAAGGAGACTCCGGAAATATTGTACAATCGGATGTCATCATCTACGGAAGCACTCCTGCCGCCATTACCGCGGCCGTACAGGTGGTGAGGATGGGTAAATCTGCTATCATTGTATGCCCGGAAAAACACCTGGGAGGAATGACAACATCCGGACTGGGTTTTACCGATACCGGAAATAAAAGCGTGATCGGCGGCATTGCCCGGGAATTTTACCATCGTATTTATGAATACTATCAGCAACCGGGTACCTGGAGATGGGAAAAGAAAGAGGATTATGGAAATACCGGTCAGGGTACCCCGGCCATAGACGGCGCGAACCGGACCCAATGGATCTTCGAACCCCATATTGCTGAAAAAGTATTTGAAGATATGATCCGGGAGAACCACATAAAAGTTTTTCGTAATGAATGGCTGGATCGTGAAAAGGGAGTAAAAAAAACAGACGGCAGCATCCTATCGATCACAACCCTCAGCGGGCATACCTATGCAGGAAAGATATTTATCGATGCCACCTATGAAGGCGACCTGATGGCTGCAGCCGGGGTAAATTATACGGTCGGCAGGGAAGCCAATAACCAGTATGGCGAAGAATGGAATGGCGTGGAAACTGGTGTATTCCAGCACCGGCATAATTTCGATGACATGAAGATCAGCCCGTACCGGGTCCCGGGAGATCCGTCGAGCGGAATATTACCAAGAATCTCCGCCGGGGATCCGGGCCAAAAGGGTGAGGGCGACCACAAGGTGCAGGCCTATTGTTTTCGGCTATGCCTGACTCAGGATAAAGACAACCAGGTACCCATAACACGACCTGAAGGTTATGATTCAGCCCAGTATGAACTGTTGGCAAGAGTATATAAAGCCGGTTGGCGGGAAACCTTTGAAAAATTCGATCCTATTCCTAATTTAAAAACCGATGTTAATAACCACGGCCCCTTCAGTACAGATGATATAGGAATGAATTATGATTACCCGGATGCTTCTTATGCCCGTAGAAAAGAAATCATAATGGAACATGAAACTTACGAAAAAGGGCTGTTATATTTTACTGCCACTGATCCCCGGGTGCCTGATTCCATAAGGACTGCCATGCGGAAATGGGGATATGCCCGAGATGAATTCGCCGACAACGGGAACTGGCCCTACCAGATCTATATCCGCGAAGCAAGAAGAATGCTGGGAAGTTTTGTCATGACCGAAAATGAAATACTGGGTAAAAAGCCTGTTTCTCAATCCATCGGAATGGGGTCCTATACTATGGATTCGCATAATGTACAGCGTTACATTACTCCGGAAGGGTATGTCCAGAATGAAGGGGACATCGGGGTCCCGACCGATAAGCCTTATCAGATTGCCATGGGGGCTATAATGCCCAAAAAAGAGGAATGTGCCAACCTGCTGGTCCCCGTGGCCGTTTCAAGTTCTCATATTGCTTTCGGATCGATACGGATGGAACCGGTTTTTATGATCCTGGGACAAAGTGCGGGTACCATTGCCGGATTGGCACTTGAAAAGAAGATGTCAATTTACGACCTGTCCTATCAGGAAATCAAAGCCCGGTTACTTCAGGACCGACAGATTTTAGAATAATGCATAATCTTTACAAGATTCATCTCTGGATTTTGACAGAAATGGATTGGTCAGCGCATATTTAATACCTTATAAGGAACTTTTTTGATTATTTTTTATTGTAATAATGAAATCCGCTATCATCTCAACAGGTTATTTAAGCCTCGTTTATTATCCGAAAATAGATGACAATGTATTTCAATCCATCAGGAATAAATACGAGCCTTATGCGAATATGATCCCGGAACATATTCCCCTTGTATTTCCTGTACCTGAAACTATCGGGAAAGACAAACTTATCCATCATGTTAATCGGATACTTGCCCGTTGGAAGCCTTTTAAAATCAGGATTAAAGGATTGTACAAAACTTTCGATCACTGGCTCCTGGTGGTGCTGGACGAAGGCAACGATCAGGTCATACGCCTTCATGATGACCTGTATACCAATATCCTCACTCATTATTTACGAAAAGATCTACCCTATATCCCACATGTTGGATTAGGGTTATTTAGTCGCGAAGCATATGATTTCAGCAAGCCGTCAAGGCTTTTATCCCTTGATGAAAAAAAATATAGATCGGCGAGGACTGAAATTGAGATGGCCGATCTTAATTTCAGAAGAACGATCGATCGGTTGACCCTGGTCAGGGTAAATGCCAATTTCACCGTTTGCTACACTGAAATGGAATTTACAATTACTGTTAAAAATTCTTAGTATCCGGCCATCGACGGTAACACAGGATCAGTTCAATCCCCTTTGACAATCAACGAAACATTATCTTTACGGTATGCAGGTTTCGGAGGCCATGGACTTAATTAGTAAATCTACAGTTTATGGAGACAAACCTGCATTATGGGCCGATTTAGGTTGTGGAAGCGGCATTTTTACGCTGGCACTGGCAAATTTATTGGCAGAAGAGAGTGTTATTTATGCCATTGATAAAAAAAAACAATCCATCCTGCAACCGCATGGATTAAATACAAAAATTGAAATCATACAGGCCGATTTTGTAAATGACGAATTAACGGTCCCTCCCCTGGACGGCATCTTAATGGCTAACTCAATGCATTTTGTCAGACGGAAAAATTTATTACTTGACAAATTAATGCATTACTTTAAGAATGGGGGGCAATTTATCATCATTGAGTATGAAATACCACAGGCAAATCCCTGGGTTCCTTACCCGATCGGTTTTTCAACCTTAAAAGAATTATTTACAGGTTTTGGTTTCAGTAATATCGTAAAATTGGCGGAAAAGAAATCGATTTACCAAAGTGGTAAAATTTATTCCTGCGCCATCGTCCGTTAAAATAAACAATTGTCGTATTCGGGCCTCCACTATGTCGTTTTTGTAGATCCTCGATTCGAAGGATTCAGGTTATTTTGATTAAAAATTTATCAATGATGAAAAATTTTAAATAGATAACTACATTAAAGTATATTACCGACCTTTCTCTTCCGGTAGATATTACACAAGCCCGTGTTAGATAAAAATCAAATAAATGGATGAAAAAGAACAATAAACCAAGAAATGTTGACCAGTATATTGCCATGCAACCTGTTGCCTCGCAACCGAGGCTTAAGGAAATCCGGTCCCTGATCCGGTCAGCAGCACCGATGGCAGAGGAAGTGATCAGTTATATGATCCCATGTTACAAACTTCATGGGATGCTGGTAGGCTTCGGCAATCATAAAAAGGGAAGCAGTTTTTACACGATGAGCACTACTATTCTCAAGGAGCATGAAAAGGAACTTAAAGGATTTGATTATTCAGGCAGTACCCTGCATATCAGGACCGATCAGAAATTACCGGTTCCTCTATTGGAAAAAATTATTAAGAAAAGGATCAGTCATAATACAAAAAAAGCAAAGTTGAAATTGCCCGCCAAAAAATGAAAAAAAAGCTTGAAGGTTAAATTCATTCAGTTCTCGGGTGAATAGGTAATTTCCTTTCCCTGAGATAACCGGCTGTTCTTCCTGTAAAAAATGCTTTTATTTCGGAAATCACGGAAAGTGCGATTTCATCGGGTGTTTCGGCACCAATATCCAGCCCCACAGGAGCGTGCACCTTATCAAATTTCCGGTCCGGAAAAGCGTTTCCCTTGCTTTGAATTTCAGCTTTTAGTTTTTCATATCTCTTTAAAGGGCCAAGAATCCCGATATAGGGAATTTCGGTAGTTAATAAAGCCTCAAGAACTGCCAGGTCATATTTATAGTTATGCGACATCAGGATCGCGGCCGTTCTTTCATTCACCGTAATTTTTTCAAGAACAGCATCCCGGTCTGCAAATAACAGACACGTAGCGGGTGTAAATCTTTTAGGAGCGAGATGGGCCACGCAATCTTCGGTAACCGTTACCTGCCACCCCAATTCATTGGCCATTTTTACAACCGGGACCACATCGAAACCGGCGCCAAAAATTATCAGTTCTAGGTCAGGCGTTATTCTCTCAATGAAAATCTCAAATATGCCTCCCGGCTGGTCATAATTTTTAATCACCGGGATTCCGTCGTTCAAAACTTTCAGCATATCCTCATACAACCAGTCCGGAATGGATCCTGAATCTTTTTTTGTCAGGATGAACCTTTTCCCGGCTTTATAATCACTGCCTTTGCCTGTTTTAAGGATGGTGGCCAGCGTATGCACCTCCCTGTTTCTCACATATTCTTTCAGGAATGTAACCGGGTTGGTGTGGTCGCTGGGATTAACAGGTTCGATGAATACATCAATGATGCCGTTGCAACCCAATCCTATTTCAAGGCTGTTGGCATCATCATCCATCGTGTCATAAGTCACGAGTTCCGGTAAATTATTCGACATCACTTTTCTTGCCCGGGTGAGAGCATCTCCTTCAAGGCATCCCCCGCTGATGGCGCCCTCCCATTTTCCGTCATCCATAATCAGCATCCGCGCGCCGGGCCGCCGGTAAGAAGAACCCTCTACTGCCACTACGGTAGCCAGGGCCACTTTTCTTTGTGACAGGTCTAGTTTTTCGTAAACATCAATAATCCTGCGAATTTCCTTCATGAAAAGTCAGATGAAATAATGCTTAAAAATTCCCTTATTGTTTGTCCCTTTCCGTTTTTACCATTTCAGGAGTAATGATCTCATCCTTATTTCCCCAGCTGTTTCTTACATAATTTAAAACATCGGCAATCTGTTCATCGGTGAGGTAATTTTGCGAAGGCATGTCCGTATTATATTTTTCGCCGGCTACCATTACTTCTCCTTTCTGACCTTTTAAAATGACATTGATGTTGGTCGGTATGTCCTTTAATAGAGAATCGACCTTTACCAGGGGGGGATAAACGCCTGATACTCCCTCCCCGTTAATCATGTGACAGCTCATGCAGTTGGTCAGGTAAACCTGCTCACCTCTTTGAATACTATCCTGCAAATCATCCTGGGCCGTAGACATACCGAAGAATCCGTAAAAGGCCGTTAGCATACTCATGAGTACTATTTTGATCATAATTTATTTTTACGTTTTGATGTTAATATTTATCCCGAAAATCATCCGGGAGTTTTAACAAAGAATATCCTGATTCCGGTTCTGGAAAAGGCGTACCCGGAATTGCAAATTCACAATTCCGGGATTGAATGCGCCTACAGTCGAGATAATTTACAACCTTAAACCAAGTATTCTATTAATAATGAGATTAACCAACAATTCTCAGGAAATTTTATTCAGATCAAAAGGGAGTCGCCGGATACGAACTCCAGTGGCTGCAAAAACAGCATTGGTCAATGCCGGTGCCAGAGAAGGAATGCCGGGCTCTCCGACACCTTTTATCACGGAACCGCCATCAGCCAGAATGTGGACTTCCACTTCCGGCATTTCATTGATCCGCAACATTCTGTTATTATTAAAATTCGTCTGAACCGAACTGCCGTCTTTAAATACGATGCCATCCTTGGTGGCAGCAACCAGGGCCATTACGATGGCCCCTTCCACCTGTGCGCTTACATTGTCAGGGTTTACCACAGTACCAAGGTCAATGACCGAATAAACCTTATCAACCTTCACCGAACCGTTATCCATTTTGGTTACCTCCACGACATGGCCGCATAATCCCGCAAAAAACTCATATTGTGCAACCCCTCTTCCCCGTCCTTTTTCCATAGGAGTGCCCCAGCCGGAAACTTCTTTCAGTTTCATCAATACTTTTTTGGTGTCGGAATCTTTAGTCAGCAATCCGAGTCTGAAATCCATGGGGTCTTTCCCCGCTTTTACCGCCATTTCATCGATAAAACTTTCATGCGCGAAAGCAAGCGTGGAACTGGTAACCGAACGCCAGGCCGCCATCGGTATATGCAACTCGGAATATACCCAGTAATTCTTCATGTTGGGAAATTCATATTGCTGATCGCTGATCCCTTCCACCATGGAGCCGTCGACCTTGGATGAATCGAAATGATCGCTGGTGGTGGCGCGCATGGAAGGTGAGATCACTTTATGCTGAAAAGCCAATGCTTTTCCGTCCGATGACAATCCGGCTTTCAGGGCCGAAAATGTCATTGGCCTGAACGGACCGAGCTGGGTATCGTCTTCCCGGGTCCAGACAACCTTAACCGGTTTGTTCCCGATGGCTTTGGATATACCGGCAGCTTCAACGGCAAAATCTCCCCGGAGCCTTCTTCCGAAACCACCGCCATTAAACTGCACATTGACGATTACATTATCCTTGGAAATACCGAATGCACTGGAAACATCATTTTTAATCAGGGTAGGCCCCTGTGTGGATACCCAGAATTCAACAGTATTATCATCTTTCCAGTGCGCAAGGCAATTCATCGGCTCCATCGTGGAATGTGATACAACGGGTGTTTCATAAAAGGCATCCAGTTTAACCGGAGCTTCGGAATACGCCTTGTCAAAGTTGCCGCTGTCATGGGCAACAAGGCCTTCTGTTTTGGCAAGATCACGTAAATGTTGTTCGTAATCGCTGGTATTGAACTTATCATTTCCTTGATGATCCCATACCACTTTTAAAGCTTTTCTGCCCTGGTAAGCGGCCCAGTAATTACTGGCAACAACGGCTACGCCCTCGTAATGCATATCGCCCAGGACTCTTTCGGCTTTAACAACGTGTAATACGCCGGGAACCTTCATGGTAGCCGAGTCATCATAACTTACCAGTTTGCTTCCGAAAACAGTACTTCTTTCCACAGAGGCGAACACCATACCCGGCACTTCCATATCGATGCCGAATTTAGCCTTGCCGCTTATCTTTAAGGGTATATCGGGTCTTTGAATCGATTTACCGAGTAAATTGAAATCTTTCGGATCCTTAAGTTTCGGATCAGCGGGAACCGGTAATTTTGATGCCGCCTCCGCAAGATCACCATATGTCGCACTTTTACCGGAAGGTTTATGAAAGACCTTTGCATTTTCGACATAACATTCGCTTTCGGGTACCTTCCAGTTATTGCTGGCAGCTTTGATCAGCATTTCCCTGGCCGAGGCGCCGACCTTTCTTAATTCGAAATAATGTCTGCGTATGGATGAACTTCCGCCCGACACCTGACCTCCGAACACAGATTCCCCACCCGTTTGTTTGATGTTGACCTGGTCAAGGGAGACATTCAATTCTTCAGCCATCAAAGATGGTACTGATTGAAAAGTTCCCTGGCCCATCTCAGGCTGAGGATTCATAATGGTTATGGCGCCTGTTTTTTCGATGATCACAAAGGGAGTAAGTTTAAAAGGATCATCCATTTCATTAAGGCTCATGACATGGGCCGTAGCCTTAACCGCTTTTGAAGGAAATCCAAGAACGAGCGCTGCTCCGGATATACCTGAGATCCTGAGAAATTCCCTGCGATCTATATTGATTATTTGTTTCATGATCTGATCAATTTTTCTTGATTATTTACTTCCAAAATCAACCGATAATTCCGCCGCTCTGTGAATCGCTTTCCGGATCCTTACGTAGGTACCGCACCGGCATATATTTCCCTGCATGGCAGCATCGATATCCGAATCGGTAGGTTTCGGATTTCTTTTGAGCAAAGCCACCGCGGACATGATCTGTCCGGAATGACAATAGCCACATTGAGGGACCTGCATCTCGATCCAGGCCTTCTGCACAGGATGACTGTTATCTTTGGAGATTCCTTCGATCGTTGTTATTTTTTTATTCGTTGCTGCGGAAACCGGAAAGGTACAGGAGCGAATCGGGTTGCCTTCCAGATGTACAGTACAGGCACCGCACTGGGCAATGCCGCAACCGAATTTCGTGCCTTTAAGACCGATGAAATCCCTGATCACCCAAAGCAAAGGCATCTGGGGATCTACATCAACGGTATGAGACACGTCATTGATTATAAGATTGAATGAAGCCATAAGTATTGATTTTATTCAGCGAATTGTAATTCGTGAGAATGATGCACATTCTACTAATATACAAACTGGATGCGAAAGATTAATAATCAAGGCACTGTAAAATATTGATAATAAAGGAGAGATAAAGTTTATCTCAGGTCAGGTATTCTTAATTTGTAATATTTCTTATTCCAATAGTACAATTATTGTCTTCTATTCGTCCTGATACAAGCTCTGATTTATAGCAAGCCCGGGTACTATCTATATGATAATTAATCCGAATGTGTTACGTTTAAACTGCATTAAGATCGAAAGGTAGTTTCCTTATTCTTTTACCGGTCAGGTCAAATATCGCATTGCATAATGCAGGTGAAAAAGGAGGAAGACCCGGTTCACCTACTCCTCCCGGTTTTTCATCATTGTCCATCACATGGACTTCAATATCCGGGAGGTTATTGATACGGGGCATCTTATAGGTATTGAAATTTTTCTGTACCGCCATACCATTATTGAACAGTGTTTCATGAATCGTAGCTGCCCCCAGCGCCATAGTAATACTGCCTTCTACCTGGGCATGAATAATATCCGGGTTAACATACCATCCGCAATCCATAACAGCATAAACTTTATCAATTTTCAGTTTATTATCGGATGTCCGAGATACTTTGACAACCTCGCCTACAGGGCTTGCAAAACATTCGGTAATGGCTACTCCCCAACCTTCATTTTTACCACGATTTTTCCATCCCGATACTTCTTCCAGCTTATCGATCAACGCCTGGTATCGATCGTTATCAAGATGTTTTCTCCTGAAATCAAGAGGGTCGGCCCCGGCGGCATGGGCCAGCTCATCCATAAAACTTTCATAGGCAAATCCATTTGTTGAAGCATATACCGATCTCCACCACATGACCGGAATTACCGATTCGGTTGGCACATCACTAAAGTGATAATTTTTAATCGAGTCAAAGTAAGGTTCCAGCAATCCTTCCGTCGTGCTCCCATTGGGTTTGGTTTTATCTGCACCGGCATCCTGGTGATCCATATTCTGAGCAGCCAGTTTAGTACTGAATGCGGATATTCGTCCATCATCTAATCCTGCCCTGCATTGATATACTGCCCCGGGACGGAAGGGTCCCTGGCTCATGTCATCCTCACGGGTCCAAACTACTTGTACAGGCGCCTGCATTTCTTTTGAAATAAGAACTGCCTCCGTCGTATAATCCGTAAAGGCCTTTCTTCCGAATCCCCCGCCAAGAAAGGTCATATTTACGGTCACATTTTCAACCGGGATTTTAAAACGTTCGCTTATATCTTTTTGTATCCAGTCGGGGGCCTGTGTCGGGCCCCAAATTTCACATTTATTATCCTTCCAATAGGCCAGGCAATTCAATGGTTCCATGCAACTATGAGATTCATAAGGGGCTTCGTAAATCGCATCGACTTTTCCGGAAGCCTTCCCATAGCCCGAATCAAAATCCCCGGCAGCTTTTAATTTGAGACCGGGTTTATTAAGATCCGCCTTCATCCGGCTGTATAATTGTTCACTGCTTATATGTTCAAAGCCCTCATCATCCCAATCAACTTTAAGTGCCTTTCTTCCCTGCATGGCCGCCCAGGTACTATCGGCGACAACGGCAACGCCTTCACGCTGGGTGGCAAATACGGGCATCTGAACTTTAAATATTTTTTTTACTCCTGGGACTTTCATCGCTGCACTATCGTCAAAGCTTTTCACTTTTCCCAAAAATCTTGGATTTCTTTCCACGACGGCGTAGAGCATCCCCGGATATATTTTATCCAGTCCGAATACAGCGGTACCATTGGTTTTCAGAGGCGCATCCTGCCGGGGAAGTGGCTTTCCAATAATTTTATAGTCTTTTCTTGCCTTTAGGGTCACCTCCTTAGGGGGCTGAAGTTTGGAGGCATCTTCAACGAGTTCGCCATAGGTAAATTTCTTACCGGAAGGACGGTGTATTACAAGGCCGTTTTCAGCATAACAGTCGGATTTATTTACATTCCATTTATTGGCAGCCGACGTCATCAGCATTTCACGGGCCGTTGCGCCGGTTGTTAATAAACGCTTATAGGACCCTCTGACGGTTGAGCTCCCTCCTGTGGTCTGGTCTCCGTATTTCGACTGACTTCCGGGAGCAAACAGGATCTCAACCTGGTCCGGATTTACTTCCAGTTCCTCGGCGATGATCTGCGGCACTGCCTGGAAAGAACCCTGGCCCATTTCGGCCCTATGGTCGTATAAAGTAATCTTCCCTGTCTTTTCAATTCTGATCCAGGCCGTCAGTTCAATGCCTGACGCTTCGGCTTCAGCCCCGCTGATTATCTTTACACGTTTTTCTCCCAACACGGGAAAATAAAAGCCGATGGTTAATGCGGCCCCCGTAAGGCTGGAAACTTTCAGGAACTCACGGCGTCCTATTGAATTTGTTTTTTTCATGATTTAACCGATTGATTTTACCAATTATTTACTTCCCGATGCCATCAGATCAGCTGCGCGGTGAATGGCTTTCCTGATCCTCACATAAGTACCACAACGGCATATATTCCCCTGCATGGCTGCATTTATATCATTATCATTTGGGCTAGGATTTCTTTTTAACAATGCCACCGCCGACATGATCTGACCCGAGTGGCAATATCCGCATTGCGGCACCTGCATTTCTATCCATGCTTTCTGGACAGGATGTTCATTGTTGGCAGAGATACCTTCAATGGTAGTTATTTTTTTCCCTGCCACGGCCATCACCGGCAAGGTGCAGGATCTGACCGCGTTACCTTCAAGGTGAACGGTACAGGCGCCGCATTGGGCAATACCGCAACCGAATTTGGTTCCCTTCATTCCGATCACATCACGGATAACCCATAGGAGCGGCATTTGAGGATCTACATCAACGGTATGCGATTTTTCGTTGATAATTAAGTTGTATGAAGCCATAAGGTATTGGTTTATGAAGCGATTTTGATATTCGGGAAGAGTACAATTTGCTAATATAACAGAGTAAACTGAAAGAATAAAATGACAGGACGTTTAAATCTTGGATGATAATAGGCTGAGAATTAAACTATAAGGTCTAATTTTGAAAAAACAATGGAATTTATAATAATTCCCGTTTCCGGTAATAAATTTTTGATCAAATCCCTTTTAAAAAAATGAATTTTTTTAAACTAACCTTTTTCAGCCTGGCCACTGTTCTTTTATCTTTTAACAGGGCAGTCCCCCAGTCATTACCTGCCGGTCCGCAGGTTCAGACATTTTTTTCAAACGTAGATGATACGGAACAGCCCTATGGGCTGTATATCCCTGAGCACTACGATCCCTCAAAGAAATATCCACTTGTCGTTATGCTTCATGGAGCCGGGTCCAATCACAGGTTGGCCTTGCGGAGGGTATTCGGAAAAAGTAATGCCAACGGGGAAACCGATGTAGAAGCCAGTCGTTATTTTCCCGACTGGCTCCCGGTCGATTATATTGTTGCTTCTCCCCTGGCCCGGGGTACCATGGGATACCAGGGAATTGCCGAAAAGGATGTTTACGACGTTCTGGCCGATGTAGAGAAAAGATTTAATATTGATGAGAACAGGGTCTATCTTACCGGTTTATCGATGGGCGGCGGCGGTACCTTATGGATAGGATTGACACGACCCGACATTTGGGCGGCCATTGCCCCGGTTTGCCCTGCACCACCGACCGGCACAATTGACCTTGCAGGAAATGCCCTGAACTTTCCGGTCAATTTTTTCCAGGGTGGTGCTGACCCTGTGGTCAAGCCCCAGGGAACAAGAGATTTCGAAAGCAGGATGAAAGACCTGGGAGTTCAAACCGAATACCATGAAGTACCCGGCGTCGGACATAACGTCTGGGAAAATGCTTATCAGGATGAATACATGTTTCATTGGTTTGATAAATATGTCCGTAATCCCTATCCTGACAGCGTCTTTTTTGCCAGCTATCATCTGAAATATAATAAGGCTTATTGGGTAAGCCTGAACCGGATTGGACCCGGGGAATTAGCCATGATTGACGCGAAATTCATATCTCCCAACCATGTAGAAATTAAAACATCACATATAGATGCATTTACGCTCCATCTCGCAGGTCATCCAATGTTTACCCCGGATAAGGAATTACAGGTGAAAATAGATGGTAAAAATATGAAAATCAGGGTTTCAGATTCAGTAACCTTCCTTTTGGAAGACTGGAAATGGACAACAGGCACCTATCAGGAAGGCCTCAACTCAAAGAAAGCCGGCCTTGAAGGCCCTGTGGCCGATGCTTTTTCGAGCCGTCACATTTATGTTTTCGGTACGGAGGACAAGCCCGGAAGGGAGGTAATCATGAAACGGGCTGAAGAGGTGCAGGGAGCTTCCAACTGGTCGGTTTACCGCGGGGAATTCCTCGGACGCATCATGGTATTCCCCCGGACAATATCCGACAGCCAGGTGAGACCCAGTGATTTTGAAAGTTCCAATCTTATTCTATTCGGGAATAAAGAAACCAACAGGGTCATTGAAAAATACAGCGATCAGCTTCCTTTACAACTGAACCCGGATTCAGCAGATTACGGCTTGTTATACATTTACCCGATAGGTAATCATTACTTTGTTATTAATTCCGGTTTAACCTGGTGGACCGGCGCAACGGTGGGCCCGATGGGTTTTGCTCAATCCGCCTTAACCCTCATCCCGGGATTCAAGGATTTTATTCTTTATAAAGGATCGGTCAAGAATGTAATCGCCGAAGGATATTTTGACAACAACTGGAAACTCAGCAGTGATCAAAAAGATTTATTGAAGAAATCAGGCGTTATCATATTTTCAAATCAATAATGGAAATAATTAATCGAAGCAGATTTAAAATTATCCCGCCCACGATAGGCAGAAATTAAGATTACGAATCGGCAAAAAATTAATTTATTTCCAAATGGCGAGTAATAAATGTTAAATGTCGTTTTTAATCTCATGTAGTTCGAATAAATTTCTCAATACTGAAAAGCCAAATAGTAAATACTGTCATGGCAATTCTTTCGCCTATCCCTTGTATAGATTTGATTGTATATGTTTTAAATAAAGGTTTTACTGAAACAGTAAGTATAAATAAAATAACACTTAAAACAGCAGCTATTGATAGTATTCTGAATAAGCTTTCCCACTTTGCCATATTCGCATGATTTTTAATCTTTCTTTTCATAAATATAGTGGACAATGTGAGGCTTAGCGTGCCAATTAATCCAGCAAAAGAATGAATAATGCCAGGTGTTGTAAGAACAACCTTGTCAATGTGAGGGTCAAAGGAGTCGGACGGGAAAAAAGTTGCTGTTAACATGGATAAACTCCACAAACAAAGAAAAACAATAACAATCTTAAACTCATTTGAGTATTTGCTGCGTGAAAAGGAAAAGGACAGTAGCAAAGAACCAACGGATAAACTAATCATTGACAGAAAATGAAGCCAATTAAATCTGCCCAATGCATATTCACTCATAGTTCTTTCAATCGGATTTATTTCTGGCTCCAGAAAATGAAGCAGTATCATAGTTACAATAAAAATCACAAATCCGGAATTTATAATTACATGTATGATTTTCTTTGAAATATTTTCACTCATCTTTATCTTTTTTATATGTTTATGTTATTCTCATTAACGTCAAATTCTTTGGTTGATAATCAGTTATTTATATTTTTCTCAAATTTATCATTTTCAGCTGGCTTTCACTGTCCGGATTTGTCTCCAGTACGAGAAATTAATCTGCTCGTCTGAAGTGTGGAATGGCATATAACGGTGGCAGTATGGACTGAAAGGGATTGCGGAGAATGTCGTTATCAAGATACAAATGAAATTAACGCGGGTAAAAAACTTTAAATTCATCTAAAACCCTTTTTGGCTATATCGGTTGGCAGGTAGAAACTATGCCTGGTAAATAACGCTTGCCGCTTGAACCAGTGAGAAAGTGAATAAACAGTAATCAAGTATCAAACTGTCAGAAGAGAAAGGTATAGTTTTTAAAAGCCGCGTGTTAGGCGTTTTATGCAAATTTTATTTAGTACTCTTTGATAAGAACTTCAGTTGGAATATTAAGTT
>CAYNCU010000109.1:0-14000 GCA_964395765.1 uncultured Roseivirgaceae bacterium
AAGAAAAAAATAAACTTAATACTGATGAATCGGGAGATAAATTATATATTTTACAAGACACAAATAAATTACACCCTGGAAGAATAGGATTTTTATCAAGATATTTAGATATATATTTTAATTTATCATTGAACAAGCTTTTCGATGCCTGAACGAAAACACCGCCTTCCTTTATTTTAATCCGGTTGTCCTTATCATCGAATAAAGTTCCATTGGTAAACATATCATACAGCCTGAAATTCCCGCCTACCAGCAGGTTAATAATTTTTACTTCCTTGCTGAAATCATACTGACCTTCGACATGGTAGAATTTACTATTACTGTAAATTCCTGCTCCAGAGAGGCCATAGGTATGGATAAGACTGTCTTTTTTACTGTTAAATTCAACAGAACCAGGAAGGATCCTGCCTTCATCAGCAAACCTACGGGCTGTTGAAGGATCTCCGGCATTCACCCCGGAAATATCGCCGTTAAATGCGGCTGCATACCGGTTGAACCACATGTTATCCGCCTGGTCGGGGCTTACCACATTACCATTAAGGTCCTCCACCCAGGTCCTGTTCATCAACTGGCCCAGGGCCCTTGCGTTATAGGAATCTTGTGAATTTTCGACAATACCATAAGCACGCAGGAAATAATTGCTTCCTTTCAGCTCCACCCTATGTTCCTGCAGGAGAAAATTATTCAGGCAAAACCGGTTACTGCCGGTATAAGGGGCCGAACCATTACCAAAATTATACTGATAAGAGGCTTCCATATTATTACTGATCCTGTAATGAACAGAAGCATCCAGTTTCAATGAGTGAACATCATACTGCATCAGGTTTCTTTCTTCATATCCTGTTCTTGCCACCCATCCGATTCCCGGAAGGTTTTCGGATACCTCATCCCCGTATATATTCAGCGCATCCCTGGCAGGGTTGTTATCACCCCGCTGGTCGGGCGGCGTATTCTGATCTACATCGGTATAGTTGGTGGCATACCAGTCCAGCGCTTTCAGATAATCGGCATTTACTTTGAAGGCAAATTTGTTATTGAAGGCTTTGGCGTACCGGAAAGAATAGTCATACAAGCCGTGAGGTTTTGCATACGGTTCGTTAATATGGTTGATACCGGTTTTCAACTGCACGCTAAGCCCCTGGTATTGGAACGGATTCTTGGTATTGATCATTAATACACCGTTGAAAGCTACCGGCCCGTATAATGCCGATGCGGCCCCCGGAATAAGTTCAACGCTCTCTACATCAAGGTCGGAGGCTCCGAATAAATTGCCAACGGCAAAATTCAGGCCGGGCGTCTGATTGTCAACTCCGTCAACCAACTGTAGAAACCTTGGATTACCGGTGTCATTGAAACCACGGGTATTGATGGGCGTAAAGGTGATGGAGCTTGTCACCATATCCACTCCTTTGAGATTATGCAAGGCGTCATAGTAATTTATGGAGGCGGTTTCCCGGATCTGCTCCGCATCAAGTTTTTCAATAGTAACCGGGGATTTAAGAATATTTTCTTCAACCCTTGACGGTGCCACCACCACTTCATTCATCAATTGGGTAGAAGTTTTAAGCCCGATATTTAGAGTCTGGGCGGGACTGGTTATGGGAATTTCCTGTTTTTCATAACCCACTTCGGAAATAACCAATGTGAAAGGAGGATTTAGGGATAACTTCAATTCAAAGTTTCCCTTTTCATCGGTAATAGTACCGATGACCTTGCCTTTAACGGTAATATTAACTCCGGCGATCGGATCGCCGCTGTCTGCATCGATAATGGTACCCTTAACGATATTTTCCTGCGCAAACAGGAATAGGGGATCCATCATTAGTATTAAGAGTATATATTTTTTCATTTAATTTCATGCGTTATTAAAGTTTACATTTTTTAAGTGATCATAACCCTGCGAAAGGCGCTGGTAGCCATTTCGAACAAGGCGGTCTGCGAGGTTGTTGTAAAAAGCCGGCTCAGTTGGCGTAATGGTTGCCAAACCGTCGACATACCGGTTATACAGGCAAAACAGGGCAGCGATAAGAACCGTATCATGAATTTCAATATCCGTTGCCCCTGTTTTTCGTGCATTTTCGATTAATTCGGGAGTTACATTTTTCCCGCTTATGCCAGTTTCCCTGGCGATGTATAAAAGAGCTTTCATTTTCCCGCTTACCCTGGCCGTCGAAATATTTTCCTTTACCTGCCGTGTGATTTCCGTTGTATCCAGAAGCTTATCGGCAGTTGCCGTATGTGCAGAGGTGCAAAACCTGCATTCATTACCATGGGATACTACCGTGGCAATTAATTCCCTTTCACCTTCGGTAAGGGTTGAAGGGCCCCGCATAAGGACCTGGGTAAGTTCACGAATAGGTACTGCGGAATCTTTCCTGTATTCAAGCAGCCCGGTTATTCCGGGAAGATGGTCTTCTAGGTTACTTATATAAGGCATTATTTTTTAATTAAATGGTTGCACACACGAATGGCGGATGCATAGATCGTTGCTGATATCATTCAGAATTTACCAATACGAATAGTAATTCATTGTTTTATGAATACACGGATTCGCACATTAGTTCTGAATAATATGGAATATGGATAAGCAGGCAATCATGGGTAGAATGAATACCTTGCAACCAGATCGTATGTGATGTTTATTAAATCGAAGAGTGAATATTTCAGCCTTTGGGAGGGGGGGTCGGGACTGTGAGGTAGGTAAAGAGTTCGAAGAACTTTTTACGGTTCCTATGGTTCAATAAAGATTCTTCAGGTTTGTCAAGAAAAATTGTATTCCTGGTCACATGGTAGTCTTTACTGAAATTGCCCATAATCTTTATGGTTTTGGAATTCGCGGTAAGGTCATTGGTTTGTTTAACAAAATCCTTAACAAGACCGGAGATACGATTAACATCGGGATCCCTGATGCAAACAATATAAAGTGTATCGCGTTCCAGTTTTTGCTTAACGAACTTATAATATTCTCCTTTATACTGGAACGAACCGTTTACTCTTTCAAAAGAATTCCAATCCTGGTAATAAGGAAGGGCAAAAGGAAATTTAAAAGTAATGGTTTCTCTGGAATTATAGTTATCGGTGTTGAGCCGATATGTCATCGCATCATCTGCCTTCCTCTTCATTACCCAGAAAATGACATAATATCCTGCCAGGTAATTGAGGAAAATTAGTGCTAAAACCGTTGAAATTATCTTTCTCACAATATCGGATAACCAGCATATTTATGGAAAAATTTCAATAACATCAAATTTGGGGAGGCGAAATTCGGGTTTTTGTGAAAAAGGATCACAGGTCTGTCGACGTAAGAGAAAGCGATTTTCTTTAATACCAAACCCGAATCCGGAGTTTTTACAGAATTCCGGATCCGGGCTTAGCGACATGTTATAAAAATTCCTTATATCCTTTTTGTGCAATTTCAACGGCCAGGTTCTCGGCTTTTTTCTTCATTGATTCACGGAATGATTGCAGTTTATCACGCAAAGTTTCATCGGAAACAGCTAAAATCTCCGCAGCGAGGATTCCTGCATTACGGGCTCCGTTCAGTGCAACGGTTGCCACGGGGATACCGGGAGGCATTTGAAGTATGGCCAGCGCGGAATCCAGTCCTGATGGAGAGTTGGCAGCTATCACGGGTACTCCGATTACAGGAAGTGTCGTGAAGGCAGCAACCACACCGGGAAGATGAGCAGCCATACCGGCTCCGGCAATAATTACCTTTATTCCTCTTTCCCTGGCCGATTCTGCAAAATCCATTACCTTGTGCGGCGTGCGATGGGCAGAAAGAACCGTTAGCTCAAACCCGATTCCTAATTCATCCAACACCTTGGCTGATTCCTGCATGACCCCGAGATCTGACTTACTTCCCATGATAATACCTACGGAAACTGTACTCATATTGGTTCGATTTTAATGAATGAATTATTAACTATTTTATTTGTAAACAAGTATATAAAATCCGAGCCAAATAAAAAACCAGAATACATAAAAGGAAAAAACGATATACCATGACCGGTTTATTTTTTTTCCGGATAAATACTGGACTCCATAAACGAGGATAATCCAATAAAATACTTCGAACAGATTTAAAGCTTTGAGCGGGTAGTGCCAAGCTGCCTGAATATGCTGGTAATCGAATAATCCCATTAAAGAAAGAGGATAAAATGCTCTTACATCCCAGATATCAGGATCCGTGCTAACCGTCAGAAACCAGCCGATTTTCATAAATTCCGCCAGGAAAAAGATACATTCGGCCAGCATGGCCAATTGCCAAAGTTTTGAAAAATAAACTTTATAACCCCAGGTAAAACAGCCCACCCACAATACAAAGGCGGTAACGGTGAACTTATAAAGGTAAATAAGCGGAATGGTCAGGTACTGAAGTGAACTCACCGCGTGGTATATTCCCATCTGGCCTCTTTCTTCCAGAATCTCAAAGGCGGCGATATGACTTTCAATCAGGCTTTTTTTCAGGAAAAGCAACAGGAAAGAAATCAGGCAAACCAATATAAAAAATACACGTTTATCAATCTGGTAAAATTCATTGAAAACGGGAGCGAAAGGATTATTGAATTTAACAGTCATGGAATAGAATATCCTATTTCATTCTTAAAGATTTATTTTAGCGTAATTTATACGGAACAGAACAATTTCGATAAAAAATTACCGTCATAGTATAAGGCTGCAGATGAAACCGCGAATTTATATTTTTATTTTACTAATAACCTGCAAATCCCTCACTGTTTTTGCGCAGGACAACAATTCACAGGATACATCACAAATTCTTCTACTTGAAGACAAGGACATTCAGATCGCTTCAACGGATGCCATCAATGACATGTATAATTTTAAATTTGATAAAGCGGAAAGGCAATTCAGGTGGATAAAGCAACGATACCCGGATCACCCGATCGCTTATTTCCTGTTAGGTCTCAGTACGTGGTGGAAAATCAATATCAATTATGATGACAAGCAGTATGACGATCGTTTTATTGCCTATATCGATACCGCTATTTATTATGCAAAAAAACTTTATGATAAACCCCGTTGCCGGATCGAGGGGGCATTTTTTCTTGCCGCCGGATATGGCTTTGAAGGGCGATTATACGGGGAAAGAAGCGAATGGATAAAGGCAGCATTTGCCAGTAAAAATTCATTAAAATATTTTGAGGACTGCAAGGGAAATTCATATCTCAGCCCGGAGCTCATGTTCGGCGATGCCTTATTTAATTATTTTTCAGTCTGGATCCCGGAAAATTACCCCTGGTTAAAGCCTATTATGGCATTTTTCCCGAAAGGAGATAAGAAACTGGGGTTGAAACAACTTGAAACTGTTGCGCATAACGCTTTTTATACGAGAACGGAAGCACAGTATTTTTTAATGCGGATTCTTGCCACCGACGAGCACGATCCCCAGGGAGCGCTTGTTATCTCGGAATATTTGCACAAAACTTTCCCGGACAATTCCTACTTTCACCGGTATTATGATCGTATGCTTTATTCGTTAGGCTATACCAATGAAACAGAAAACCAGTCATTGCAGATCCTGAACAGGATTGACAGTGGCATGTTCGGGTACGGTACTATAGAAGGACGCTGGGCATCTTTTTTCCTGGGGCAGGTATATGAACGCAAACGGGATGTTGAATCCGCAAAAAAATATTATAAATTATGCATAAAATATTCAGAGGAGGGGAATGCCACAGACGCAGGCTACTATATTTATTCAAATCTTTCGCTCGGTCAAATCGCCATGAAGCAGGGAGATAAAGCCTCGGCTAAAGATTACTTTAAAAAAGTCAGAAAGGATACCAAAAGGAGTGAGGCTGCCAATAAACGAGCGAGAGAGCTTCTAAAGGAATTAAGATGACCGCAAGAGATATAATCGTAACACCGCTCCTGATCATTATTATATTCCTGGTCACTTTCTTCCTGCGCCGACGGTTTACGGATAGAAATACGGCGCCCTATTTTTACCCGGCATTGGCGGTAAAGATCCTGGGAGCTATAGCTTTGGGATTTATTTACCAGTATTATTATCAGAGCGGCGATACCTTTACTTATTTTAACGAGGGAAGCTATTACATTTGGAAAGCTTTTATGGATTCCCCTCTTAAGGGCCTGTCCCTTGTTTTCGGCAATGCGGGACACATCACAGAGAGTACTTATGAATATGCTTCGAAAATCGTATTCTTCAGCGACCCATCTTCCTATTTTGTAATCCGGATAGCAGGGATTTTTGATCTTCTGACTTTTCATACTTATTCTGCTACTGCCATTTTATTTGCACTTTATAGTTTTGCAGGAGCCTGGGCGATGTACACCGCATTTTACAGGATATTTCCACGCTTGCATTTACAACTGGCGCTTGCTATTTTCTTTATTCCGTCTGTTTTTTTCTGGGGTTCCGGATTAATGAAAGATTCATTAACTCTCGGCGCCGTAAGCTGGGCCACATACGCTTTCATTAACATCTTTATTGAGAAAAGATCGGTCATTACCAATGTAATTATTATTCTGATAGCATTTTATATATTGTTTGTGGTCAAAATATATATTCTGTTATGTTTGGTGCCTTCCTTGTTTGCGTGGCTGTATTTTGAATATATTACTTCTATCCGTAATATTGTCGCCAGGGTGATGCTCCTTCCTGTAATCCTGGGAATCGCCGTCTTTGCCGGTTATTATTCCATAATTAAAATCAGCTCGGAAAACTCAAGGTATAATATTTCTTCCATTAGCCAGACCGCTGAAGCTACAGCCCGCTGGATCTCTTATGTAAGTGAAAGAGAGGGAGGGTCGACCTATACATTGGGTGATTACGACTATAGTCCCAGGGGGATGCTTGAAAAATCCTATAAGGCGGTCTGGGTGACTTTGTTCAGACCCTATCTATGGGAATCAAAAAACCCTGTTATGATCTTTTCGGCCCTTGAAAGTCTGAGTTTTCTGCTTTTCACTTTATTTGTGTTTTTCCGTTCCGGTCCATTGAATGTAGTAAGGATCATCTCGACCAAACCCGTTGTGGTGTTCTGCCTTCTGTTTGCCGTCACTTTTTCATTTGCGGTGGGAATTTCAACCTATAATTTCGGCTCCCTGGTCCGTTATAAGATACCCATGATGTCATTTTACATCCTGGCGATGTTTCTTATATATTATTATTCAAACAGGCCAAGAAAGTTGTTGAGATTGGAAGCGGTGGAATAATTTTCCCTGATTTTCTGCCTGCCATTTTCACCGAAGCGCTTTCGTTTTTCCGTATCCGTAGCCAGTCCTTTAATATTAGTTATCCAGTCTTCTGGGGTAGTACAATAATACCCGTTGATGCCGTGGTCCACGATTACCTTATTTACCGGAAGTGGAGACACGAGTGCGGGAATCCCAAGCGACAAGTATTGAAGGGCCTTGAACCCGCATTTACCCCGTGTCCATAAATCATCAGGCAGGGGCATAAGGCCGATATCAAAAGTAAGAAGATCATCCACTTCACGGTTTTTATTCCATTCAATAAAACGGTATCCGGCAATATCCCATTTCGGTTTTTTATTACATATGATGGAAAGTAAAAATTCACTGTTTTCAAGAACCATCTTTAATTCGTCGCCGATAGTATACAAATATTTTAATGTCGTATGGGAACCGGTCCAGCCGATGATTATTTTTCCTGGTTGATGTTGATGATATCTGCCGTTCAATTTCACCATGTCAATGGTAGTCGGGTTAATAAAGCTTTGGGCGTTGTATTGAAGGGAGAATTCACACAGATAATCATTTCCGCAGCTTACCTTGCGGCTCCACCGGCAGATCCGCGCTACTTTTCCTTTCCATTTTAAAAAATCTTTTATTGCGTTCCGGCCGGTATCATCCGTAAGCCAGATGGCATCATCAAAATCATAAATTATTTTTTTACGGAATACTTTGGCGATGATCCATTCAAAAATTGGAGGCCCGGCCGGACAGGTTTCACGGTGAATGAACACGCGGTCATAAGCATAACAATGCAGGACCTGAAAAAACCTGAGGCAAAAAGCAAATAATATCCTAAAAAGTCTGGAAAAGGGATTATTTTTCTGCACCAAATGCTTCCATAAGGCCATTGAATAAAATGAAAAAAAATCGAATTCAATATTATTTTCCTTCAATGCCGGGAAATATTGTTCAAACCTGAAACGCTGGGAAGGGGCCTGGTCAAAAGGATAAGGAGCAAGGAATAAAATTTTTTTATTATTGCCGGGCATTCGTAGCGGAAGTTAAGAAAGAATAAAAATTAAATGGAATTGGCCGCCCTGATAATATCCTTCAGGTTAACCCATCCACCGCCATTATAGGCTTCGATCCCCTTTCGTTTAAGAATCCTCGCCGCCCTGCCGCTTCGGCTTCCGGTCTGGCAACATGTAATCACTGGTTTTTCGAATTTTTTTATTTTTTCGGCGTTGGATTTTATCTGGTCCAGTGAAATATTTACCGCTTGCTGGATATGCCCCATTTTATATTCCGCCGGCGTCCTTACATCGATAATGTACGGATTTCGGGAAACAATATCTATAAGAATTTCTTCCCTGCTTTTTAGGCCGAGTATTTTTCTTATTAACCTGAGCATTCTGAATTCAATATTATTCTACCCCTACCAAGGCTCGAATATACTGTTGTCTTTCAAAATAATCAGGTTGAAGCGAATTTTTCTGACTGATCAGTCCCCGGAAATCATCAATATTCTTATAATCATGGCGGATCATCCAATCATGAAGGTATTGGATCATTATAGGCACCTGGCTTAAACCATGGATATAAAGTGTAGAAGCCACTTGAACGGCGGTGGCACCGGCGAGTAATTGTTTTACTACGGCCTCCCCGTCATGGATGCCGGTATTCGCAACCAGGCTGCATCCGGTTTTCTGGTAGAGGATGGACATCCACCGTAAAGTATTGAACATTTCTGCCGCCGTAGAATACCGGTTTTTCGATTCAAGTTCAAATTGTTCAATATCAAAGTCAGGCTGGTAAAACCGGTTGAACAGAACGAGTGCACTGGCTCCGCTCTCCCTTATCTTTCTTGCTATCCTGGGGATGGACGTATAGTAAGGGCCCAGCTTTACAGCCAGTGGGATATTCACATTGTGTTTTACCGTCGATACTATATTACAAACCTCGTTTTCGATTACTTCCGGGTCTCGGTCAAGGTACCTTGGAAGCAGGGCAATATTTAATTCTATACCATCGGCTCCGACAGCTTCTATGTATTTGGCATATTCTGTCCACTTCCTGTCAGTGATGCAATTAATGCTGGCAATGATGGGAATCGTAACCAATTCCTTGGCTTTCTCAATCATTCGAAGGTATTCGTCCGAGCGTTGCGTCATGCCGATCTGCTGTATATAATCGAATTCTTCCGGGTGCCCGGTAAGGACGGAAGATTGTTCAATTTCCTGCGCTTCTATTAATATCTGTTCTTCGAAAAGTGATTTCAGGACAACGGCGCTTACACCGGCATCGGCAAGGCGTTTGATGCCCTCGGTGCTATGGCTTAAACTGCAGCTTGAGGCAATGATTGGATTTTTAAGATTCATTCCCATGTAGTTCACTGAAAGATTAATCATAGTCACCTCCTTTTTTACTCAAGTTAATAAAATTAAACGATGCCGGAAAATCCCATGAATGCAAGGGATAACAGGCCCGCTACGATCAAAGCTGCAGGAATGCCCTTCATTCCTGCCGGAAGATCGGAAAGCTCCATTTGTTCACGGATACCGGCGAAAATGAATAGGGCCAGGGTGAAGCCGGCGGCATTGGAAAAGGCAAAAACAACACTTTCCATCAGGTTAAAATCTTTCTGGATTACCAGAATGGCGACCCCAAGTATTGTACAGTTGGTGGTAATCAGCGGTAAATATACGCCCAATGCCTGGTAAAGTGCCGGACTTACTTTTTTGAGAATGATCTCAACCATTTGAACAAGTGCGGCAATGATTAGGATATAACTGATCGTTTGCAGGTATCCGATACCCAGGGGATCCAATACAAAATAATTAACAAGGTAAGTCACTATGGTAGCCAGTGTCATTACAAAGATCACGGCTCCTCCCATCCCGAAGGAAGTGGATACTTTATTGGAAACCCCCAGGAATGGGCAGATACCCAGGAACTGGGTCAATACAATATTATTGACTAATACAGCGCTGACGACTATCAAAATATATTCCATACTGTCAGGTTTTTTTCAGTTTGTTGATAACGGCGATAATAAAGCCCAGGGTGATAAAGGCTCCGGGAGCCAGGATAAAAACCAATGCGCCGTCGGCGTGAACGATTTTATGGCCGAATACGGAAAGGTTGCCCAGCAGTTCACGGACGCTTCCCAGCAGAATCAGCGAGAAGGTAAAGCCCAGCCCCATGCCAAGGCCATCCAGCACTGAGGGAATCACCTTATTTTTTGAAGCGAATGCTTCCGCACGACCCAGCACAATGCAGTTAACCACAATCAGGGGAATAAAGATCCCCAGTTGGGCATTAAGTTCGGGGAAATATCCCGCCATAACGAGTTGAACGATGGTTACGAAGGATGCAATGATCACGATATAGGATGGAATCCTGACCTTATCCGGTATAAAATCCTTCACCAGCGTCACCACAAGGTTGGACATAACCAGCACAAAGGTAGTGGCCAGTCCCATACCCAATCCATTATTCGCACTGGATGACACGCCCAGCGTCGGGCACATTCCCAATAAAAGGACCAGGGTAGGGTTCTCCTTGATAAATCCTTTGGTAAAATTTTTCCAGTTGTTCATTTTTTAACTCCTTTATTAAAAGCATCAACCGCCGTATTTACAGCATCGCAAAATGCCCGCGAGCTGATGGTGGCCGCCGTAATGGCATCAACATCTCCGCCGTCTTTTTTAACTTTAATTTTGAAGGTTGAGGGATCGATGCCCTTGAACTGATCCTTAAATTCCGGGGTTGTCATCTTCTGGCCGAGCCCGGGAGTTTCTTTTTGCTGCAGCACTTCAATATCATTGATCTTTCCTCCGGCATTAAATCCTACCATTAACCAGATCGTTCCCCCATATCCTTTTTTAGTCAATGTCCTGATAGCCATCCCGACAAGTTTGCCGTCTTTTTTTGCCGGGTAACATTCCAGACTGTCCCCTTCATAGGGTGAGGCAACTTTATACATATCGTTCACGGGATTGTTGTCATATCCTGAAACCACCTTATTTACTGCTTCCACCTTCCGGGCAGCTTCGGCTGCTGCAATCGGGGCTTTGGTAACTTCGTAGATGAACCCGAGTGATGTGGAAGATACCAGTGTGACCACCAATAGGGTGATCAGCATATTCATAAACGATGATTCTTTCTTAGCCATTTTTCAGTACCTCCCCGAACCTTCTGGGTTTAACATATTTATTGATTACCGGAACAAATGCATTCATGATAAGGATGGCAAATGATACGCCTTCAGGATAAGATCCATATTCGCGTATGAGCACGGTAATGATACCGATGCCTACGCTGAAGATGATCATGCCTCGTATTGTCATGGGCGAGGTTACATAATCCGTCGCCATAAAAATGGCCCCCAGCATGGCGCCGCCGGAAAGAATTTGAAAAACAGGGTCCACATATTTCGAAGGGTTTGCCAGCCATAGAATGCCGGAAAAAACGAAAATGGTTCCTATTATGGTCACCGGGATATGCCAGGTGATGATCTTCTTATGAAGCATGTAAAGAAACCCGACGATCAGTAAAATGGCTGACATTTCGCCGATACTACCCGGTTCTCTTCCTAAAAGTATATCAAAATGAGAAGGGATTTTTGCCATCAGGGAAGCTATGCTTTCACCGTTTTTTATGCCTTCCTTAAGGATTCCCAGGGGTGTAGCGCCAGTTACAACATCCGTATAACTTAACCTCGAAGCGAGCGGAACAGGCCACGAAGTCATCTGCACCGGAAACGATATCAGGAGAAATACCCTTCCGACAAGGGCAGGATTAAATGGGTTATTACCCAGTCCTCCAAATGACATTTTTGCAATTCCTATGGCTACGAAACTACCCAACGCCACCAGCCACCAGGGCAAATTACTGGGTACGTTAAAGGCAAGTAGAATCCCCGTTACAATCGCCGAACCATCATTGATATTGGTTTCCCGCTTCAGTAAATACCGGGTAATGACATATTCGAAAATAAGACAGGAAGCGACCGATAACAACGTAACGATAAGTGCCCCGATGCCGAACAGGTAAACTGAAAACAACAACGCCGGCATGAGGGCGATGATCACACCGTACATGAGCTTCGGGATTGTCAGGCCGGAACGTATATGCGGGGAAGGGGAAACAATCAGCAACTTTTCTTCTGTATCAATCATACCTTGTTCCTTTCCCTGATATTTTTAGCCACGACAAATTTTCCAAGCCGGATGAAGTCAAGGAGTTTTCTTGATGAAGGACATATATAGGAGCAGGATCCGCATTCAATACAATCCATCACCCTGTTTTTTTCAACCTGGTCATACATTTCTTTTTCAGCCAGGGTCATCAGCAGGTAGGGTTCCAAACCCATCGGACAGGCGGAAACACATTTGGTACAGCGGATACAAACTTTGCTTTTCGGTCGTTTTGATTCGGTATCTGGAAGGATCAGGATCCCGGATGTTCCTTTGGTGACGGGTACATCAAGTTCGTTCAAGGCACGTCCCATCATGGGCCCGCCGTTAATCACTTTTCCTGCATCTTCCGGTAAACCGCCGGCGGCATTGATTAGATGTTCCACCGGTGTTCCGACCCGCACCCTGTAGTTGCCGGGTTTTGCGACTGACATCCCCGTTACGGTCACTACTCTTTCGATCAACGGTTTGTTTTTCTGAATGGCTTCGTAAACCGAATAGGTGGTACCGACATTCTGTACCACGCAACCTACTTCCACCGGTAAAGCTCCGGAAGGAACTTCACGTCCTGTAATGGCTTTTATCAGTTGTTTTTCTCCGCCCTGCGGGTATTGGACCTTTAATCCGGCCACGGTAATTCCCGGGTAGGAAGAAAGAAGGGAATTGAATTTTGCAATGGCGTCCGGTTTATTGTTTTCAATGCCTATGACTGCTTTGTCCACACCAAGAGCAATCATCAGTATTTTTGTCCCAACCAGAATTTCTTCGGTTTTTTCCAGCATGAGCTGATGGTCTGAAGTGAGAAATGGCTCACATTCCACACCATTGATGATCAGTAGGCTGGCGGTCTTTCCTTTCGGAACATTTAATTTAATATGGGTAGGAAAAGTTGCCCCGCCCATTCCGACAATACCTGATTTAAGAACATTGTTGAGAATTTCTTCCCTGGAGTATTTGATATCCTTAACAAGATTATCGCTCGTATCGATTCCGTCTTCCCAAATCTGCTCTTTATCCGGTTTGATGAATATTGCCATCCGTCTGTAGCCGTTACTATCCATCGATTCATTGATCTTTGCTACTTTACCGCTGGCAGGAGCATGAATGTTCGCTGACACGAAACCGCCGGTCTTCGCAATGACCTGGCCCGTTTTTACCATTTGTCCCCGGTCGACAACAGGTACCGCGGCAGCGCCGATATGCTGGGTAAGAGGTACGATAAGCATATCGGGAAGGGGAACATTTTCAATTTTTTTTCCCGCTGTCAGTTTATTTTCTTCCGGGTGAACTCCACCCTTGGGAAAAGTACGTGTGCCGTTAAATATGAAAGTTAACATTAAGCGCTTTTTGATTCGTTATTCCCGGCAGCTTCTTTGTCCTTATCACCCGCTGCCGTATTATCCGGACTACCGGGCGTTATGGATTCCGCCTTTTTAGTTTCTTCATTTGTCATGGCTAATTTTCTTTTCGGCCTTTCTTCCCTCGGCGGCCGTTCTTTCCTCGGCGGGAAGTTGAGCCCTAAAATAGAAGCGCTGCCGCATACGTCGATACAGTCGCGGCAAAGCTTGCATTTTTCCGGATCAATTTTGGCCAGGTTCTTGGCGACCAGAATAGCAT
>CAYNCU010000110.1:0-223 GCA_964395765.1 uncultured Roseivirgaceae bacterium
AACACCCTTATCGTTGTATAGCCTGTGATTATCTTTAAAATTATTATCAGCCATCAGCATTCCCTTGCTGCCGAAAACCTCCAGCCGCTGGTCATATCCGTACACCGCTTTCCTGGAATTATCGATCACAGCCATGGTATCATCTTCAAAAGTGAGTGTGATCACGGCAGTATCAATGTCACCGGCTTCTCCGATAGCTTTATCAACATGGACGGCGCCTTTT
>CAYNCU010000110.1:233-13994 GCA_964395765.1 uncultured Roseivirgaceae bacterium
GATCTTTTTCCCGGATATATATCTGGCCATATCAAAGTCATGAATAGTCATATCAAGGAATAATCCCCCTGAATTTTTAATATAGGACACGGGGGGCGGGCCCGGGTCACGGCTGGTGATTCTTACAATTTGAGGATCGCCGATGGCCCCTGCTTTCACAAGATCATGGATTTTTTTAAAGTCGGGATCAAAACGCCGGTTAAATCCCAGCATCAGTTTGATTCCGGATTCCTTCACGATCTTCAGAACTTCAAGCACCTTTGAAAGGGAGAGGTCAAGCGGTTTTTCACAGAAGACTTGCTTACCTGATCGGGCAGCCTTAATTACATAATCGGCGTGAGTATTGGTCGGCGAACAGATAACTACGGCGTCAAGACCCGGCAGTTCAAGTAATTGATCGAACTGCTGCGTGAAAAATTTTACCCCGGCTTTTTCTGCAATGGATCCGGAAGCAGGATCGATATCCATGGCACCGGCTACCTCAACAGGGCCGGCAAGGTCACATAAATTTTTTAAATGTATTTTACCGATTCGGCCAAGGCCGGCAACGGCGATTTTAAGATTATGCATGATATGATTTAATAATTAATGATAAAAATTATAAGCCTATACTTTTAATAAAATTCCTGTTGGAAAGCGCTGATTTTTTTGGTTCCCCCATTCCGGGTAACACATCCTGTTCTACTACGATCCATCCTTCATATTGATAGCTTCCCATGATTTTTACAATTTCATTGAAATTAACTTTTCCTTTCCCTAGTTCACAAAACACCCCATGGGCCACGGATTCGAAATAATCCCATTGATTGATCACGGAATTTTTTTTAACCGTTTCATCGCAGTCTTTAAAGTGGACATGCCAGATCCTTTTATTATATTTTTTCAAACAGGAAACAGGGTCTCCTCCGCCAAAACAATAGTGACCGGTATCAAGACACAAGCCCAGGAATAACGGATCAGTAAGAGACATTAATTTGTCAATTTCTTCGGGAGTTTCCACGTATCCTCCGCAGTGATGGTGAAAAACAGTCCGCATGCCAAAGGTATCCTTGATTGACCGGGCCACCTTCATGGCACCGTCAGCAAAAATCTCCCATTGCTTGCCAGATAATCCCATGGAGGAGGTGATCCTCCCGGCATTAAAAGTTCTTTCTGGCACCGTTCCGTTATTATCAGCCAGCACAATGAAGGCATTTTCAAATCCGGCTTTGGACATTAACTCCGCGGTCTTCAGGGCCCTGTTGATACCTTCGTCATGCGCATTGGCATTCGCCATCGCTATGGGTACAAAGGCCCCCAGTAATTCAAGGTTTTTATCGTGTAACGTTTTCTTCAATTTTGAAGGATCGGTCGGCATAAAACCCCAGTCACCCAGTTCCGTTCCCACGTACCCGGTTTCCACCATTTCATCCAGGACCTGCTGGTAGCCCAATGGCTTCTTATCCAGGTCAAATTCAAGAGCACCCCATGAACATGGAGCATTGGCAATTCTGATCATAATGATTTATGTTTAAAATTTGCGAGACCATTCCTTAGGCCAGCGCTCAACCACCACCTTGGTTTGTGTAAAAAACTCAATTGCATGTCGCCCCTGGCCATGAAGATCTCCGAAAAAGCTTTCCTTCCACCCACTGAAAGGAAACTGCGCCATAGGGGCGGCCACCCCGATATTGATTCCGACATTTCCTGCCGCGACTTTGTTTCTGAACGTCCTGGCTGCCAAACCGCTGGAAGTAAAAAGACAGGCCATATTGCCGTAAATATTATTATTGATAAAGGTAATTGCATCTTCAAGCTGATCCATATGAAACAGGCTCATCACAGGTCCGAATATTTCAGTCGTGATCAATTCTCCGTCAGCCGATACATTTTCAAGTATGGTCGGTTTAATAAAATTACCATTTTCATAGCCGGGGATGCGGGTTTTCCTTCCGTCGAGCAGGGCAGTCGCACCTTCCTTAATACCCCGGTCGATAAGATTTTCAATTGTTTTTTTCCTGTCCGGATTTATAACCGGGCCCATTTCCACCTTTTCCTCCAGGCCGTAACCGGTCACTCTTTTTTTTGCACCTTCAAAAATGGCCTCCCTAATGATACCTTTTTTGTCTCCTACCGTAATGATATTCGAAGCGGCAAGGCAACGCTGACCTGCACAACCGTAAACGCTGTCGTTAATGATTTTAGCCGAAATCTCAATGTCGGCATCGGGAAGGATCACCAGGGGGTTTTTTGCTCCGCCTTGGGCCTGAACGCGTTTCCCGGCTGCCGTGGCGCGGGAATAAACATACCGGGCTACAGCGGAAGACCCGACAAAACTTATAGCTTTGATATCCTTATTTTCAAGAATAGCATCAACCGTTTCCTTACCGCCATGGACCATATTCACCACGCCTTTCGGAAGGCCAATCTTGTCAATCAGCCTGAAAACCTTATTCATGGTCAATGGAACCCGCTCTGACGGTTTTACAATAAAAGTATTTCCACAGGCAATGGCATAAGGCAGGAACCAGAATGGGATCATCCCCGGAAAATTAAAGGGAGAAATGCCCACACAAACGCCAACCGGTTGCCGGATCATGAATTCATCAATTCCAGGTGCGATATTTTCCGAAAATTCGCTTTGTATCAGGGACGGGGTTCCGCAGGCTACTTCGATGTTTTCAATGGCTCTTTGCAGCTCTCCCTTTGATTCGGCAAAGGTTTTCCCGCATTCCATGGTGATGGTTTTTGCGATATCGTCCTGGTTTTCCTCCATTAGCTGTTTCAATCGGTACAGTGGCTGAACCCGCGCCATAACAGGAACATCCTTCCATTCCCCGAATGCTTTCTTTGCAGCTAAAACCGCTTGTTCGAGATCTGAATGCGTTTGATTGCCGAAGGGAACCTCTCCCAGCTTCTCCTGGGTTGCCGGATTAATAACCGGCAGGGTTGATTTTTCTTTACTTTCAATCCAGGACCCGTTAATGTAATTTTTCAATAATTCCATTTATAAAAATATCAATTGATAAAATTCGGAATTTTTTTGTCACATAATTCCGGGGATTTTCAGGCTTATTGGAAAGGCTAAATTAACCTATTGTGTGAAATTTAAAATTTCATATTCGAAAATAAAATTAATTGTTATATCAATTCGCTAAATAATGTGTTTTACTTTCTAATGCCAACCCGTCCACCTGCTTTCGTGTCATTTTTTGCAGTCCATTCCTGAAACGCAGCAATCAAAATTGAATCATCATCAAGTTATCCGATTCCGATGTTGCTCAGTATTACATATACGGATATGGTGATGATAACAAGTATAATGGAGACTACAGGAGTATATTTCCACCGACGCATGTCGATTACTTCCGCCTTTTCGGGTTCGTAGGTTTTTTTATCAGGGAAAAAATAGGAGAAGATAAACATGAGAGCCATGTTCAACAGAAATTCAATTCCCCAAACATGGACGAAAAAGAGCTTGACTTTAAAAACAAAGGTAGTCAGGACATAAAAAGCCATCCCGATAAACAAGGCCGCTTTGGCTCCAGCCGAAGAAATTTTTTTGAAAAAGAATCCAGCCAGCATGATGGAGGCTATGGGAATGAAAAATATTCCGTTCAGTTGCTGAAGAAGTTGGTAAAGTCCCTGCGGCGCATGGGCAACCAGGGGTGCGGTCAGGATGGCAAATACAGCCACGAGGGTGGAGGTGACCCTTCCCACCCAAACTACCGATTTATCGCTGGCATCCCTTCTTAAATGCCTTTTGTATACATCGACACTGAACAATGTGGCGGCACTGTTCAGCACCCCGTTAAATGTGCTTAATACGGCTCCCATTACCACCGCAGCAAATAAGCCTGTCAGACTTAACGGGAGGACCCGTTTAATCAGTTCAGGGTAAACAAGATCCTGTTTATCGTATAACGAAGTTCCGAAATAATAAAAACCGATCACACCGGGAAGGACAATAATTACGGGCATGAAAATCTTCAGGGCACCGGTTAGTAGCAGCCCTTTCTGTGCTTCTTCAAGATTTTTGGCTCCCAGTGCCCGTTGGATGATGGATTGATTCATACACCAAAAATAAAGCTGGTTAATCACCAGCCCGGTAAATAAGGCGCTGAAGGGCAATATGGAATCGCTGGAGCCGACAGCGTTGAATTTTTCAGGGGCTGCATGATAGACTTTACTGATCCCAACGATCATATTTCCATGTCCGATTTCAAAAAGGGCAAGAATGGGGACCAGCAGACCGCCGATCCATAATCCATAGCCCTGGATGGTGTCGGAAACGGCAATCGCTTTCAGCCCGCCAAAGATGGCGTAGGCAGAACCTACTGCACCGATGAGGCATACGGTGATCCACAATCCGGTTGAGCGGCTCACCCCGAGCATGGTATGTATCTCGAAAATATTTTCCAGGTTGATCGCACCGGTATAAAGTACAATCGGTAATAGGGTAATGACAAATGAGATAACCAGGAACATGGCTACCAGCGTACGGGTAACCGAATCGAAACGTCTTTCAAGGTATTCCGGGATGGTGGTCAGTCCCATCCGGAGATATTTCGGGATAAAATAAACAGCACCGACAATCAGGGCCAGCGCGGAAGTTACTTCCCAGCCCATGATCACAAAGCCGTTTTTATACGACGAACCGTTCATACCGATGAGATGTTCTGTGGATATATTCGTCATCAGCATCGAGCCGGCAATCATTATTCCCGTCAGACTTCGCCCGCCCAGGAAGTACCGCTCAGGCGTATCCATTTTATCTTTTCTGACACGGTACCACGAATAAAAACCTACAAACGCGGTGAAGAGTAAGAAGGAAGCAAATATCAAATTATCAAAGGTTTGGTTTCAGGTTCGGCCAATTTATAAATAATATTTTTGGTTTTTACGCTCTTCTTTATATTTACTATAGGCTTCCCGCACGGAATTCATTTCGGAAACTTCAGCGACAGGCACATCCCACCAGGCAAATCCATATCCTGCCAGTTTTCTTTCCGGCACAGTTTCTATATGAATCACCGTGGTCTTTATATTTGATTTGGCGGTTTTCAATGCTTCGGTCAGGGAAGGTATGTCGGTAGCTTTAATTACCTCGGCACCCAGGCTTTCTGCATTTGCCGCCAGGTCAACGGGTAACATGGATCCGTTTAATTGTCCGGAATCCTGGTCCCTGAAAACGTACCGCGTACCGAATCCTTCGCTTCCGATCGATTTTGACAGGCCTCCTATACTGGCGAAACCATGATTATTGATAAGGATGATGATTAACTTGATTCCCTCCTGGACGGAGGTAACAATTTCGGAGGACATCATGAGATAGCCACCGTCGCCAACCATCACATATATTTCACGATCAGGACAGGCCATTTTAGCACCCAGCCCCCCGGCAATTTCATAACCCATACAGGAATACCCGTACTCCAGGTGAAAGCCTTTCGGGTTCCGGGTTCTCCATAATTTATGCAAGTCGCCGGGCAGGCTTCCGGATGCACATAACAGGACATCGTCCGGTGCTGAAAAATCATTGACAGCTCCGATCACTTCGCTCTGACTGGGTAAGCCCGATGTATCCGGGTTATAAGCTTCCTTTACTTTATTTTCCCAACTTTTATTAAAAGAGGAAGCCTTTTGAATATAGGATGATTCCGCCATGAAGGAGGACAGCATTTCCGATAATTCTTCCAATACCACTTTTGCATCCCCGGTTAATGCAAGGCCGCTGTGTTTGTGAGCATCAAATTCTGCGGTATTTATATTGATGAATTTCACTTTTTCATTTTGAAAGGCCGTTTTAGATGCCGTGGTAAAATCGCTGTATCTCGTGCCGATACCGATTACAAGGTCGGCTGCGCGGCTGAATTCGTTCGCTCCTTCGGTACCGGTGGCGCCTGCCGCTCCGAGGTTATGCACGTCGTCATAAGGCAATGAACCTTTACCGCCAAATGTTTCAATTACCGGAATTCCCGTATTATTTACGAATTTTTTCAGAATATCCGTGGCTTCACTATAGATAACACCACCTCCGGCGATGATCAAGGGTTTTTTTGAATTTTTGATCCACTCAGCCGCTTTTTTCAGCAAGTCAATATCCGGCCGGGTTCTGGGCACTGTCCAGATCCTTTTATGAAATAAGGAGTCCGGGAAATCATAGGATTCCGCCTGTACATCCTGGGGAAGAGCCAGCGTAACGGCACCGGTATCGGATGGCGATGTCAGCACCCTCATAACTTCCGGTAAGGAGGTGATCAGCTGATCCGGCCTGTTGATCCTGTCCCAGTATTTGGAAATAGGTTTGAAGCAATCGGTAACGGCAATGTCCTGCGAGAAAGGAGATTCGAGTTGCTGCAGGACGGGGGCAACATTTCTCCTGGCAAATATATCACCGGGGAGCAGAAGGACCGGTAGCCGGTTAATAGTGGCACCCGCAGCCGCAGTCAGCATGTTGGTCGTACCCGGTCCGATAGAAGAGGTGCAGGCAAATGTGGCCAGCCTGTTTTTCATCTTGGCATAGGCGGCTGCAATGTGAACGGAAGCCTGCTCATTCCTTACCAGGTAATACCTGAAATCGGGATTCTGTTGTAATGCCTGACCGATTCCGGCGACATTTCCATGGCCGAAGATTCCGAAACATCCACCGAAAAATTTATTCTCCTTTCCGTCTCTTTCAACATATTGATTTTTAAGAAATGCAATGACCGCCTGGGCAACGGTTAATTTTCTTGTATTCATTGGTATTAATTATTTGTTTTCGTTATCTGACCAGCGAAGTCGGATGGCAAAGGTCTGAGGTCAGAAAGTTCTTTCCTGAGGATTTAATGCCGGCATTTGTTTTCGGCTTCTGATCTCTGATCTCTGACTATTGCCCTCTGATTTTTTGTCAAAACCCGCCATGATTTTCTATAAATTCCAGAATTTCAAATTCAAATGGATTAAAGTTCGCACAACCCGGCTGGGTAACCAGCCATGCACCGCAGGCATTCCCCATACGGCAGGATTTATACCAGTCCCAGCCTTTCAGATAGCCGTAGATAAAACCGGCTGCAAAAGCATCTCCCGCACCCAATACGTTCAATACTTCCACCGGGAAACCGGGTACTTTTTCCTGCGGGCTTCCCGGGCCCGGTAAAAATACCGTGGAACCTTCATGGCCCGTTTTAACGATCAATGCCTGAACGCCGGCATCCAGAATAGTCTGGATGGCATCCTCCAGGTTTCCCTCGATCTCAGGGGCAGAGATCTGCTGGTGACTGATCTTTAACCGTGCCGGGTCGGTTAAGCTTGCGGCAAGAATTTCCTCCCGTGTACCCAACACAATATTCGCGTTTTTCATGAACGCCCTCGCCGTTACGCCGTAAGCCCTTACATCGTGCCACTGATCGGCACGGAAATCAAGATCCAGTAAAACGGGTATATTATTCTTCTTTGCCATTTCAGCCGCCAGAAAGGCGGAACTTCTCGAGGGCTCCTTGTTAAGTGCAGTTCCCGACATTTGCAGCATCCTGCACTTTTCAATACCGGCACGGATCACGTGGTCGATGGAGATCTGTGAATCACTGGCATTATCCCGGTAATAAACCAAAGGAAACCGGTCAGGAGGCTCTATGCCAAGAAGAACCGCCGGTGTGCGTGTTCCGGGAATTACCGGAATTCCTGTGGTATCAATTCCTTCTTTATTCAAAAAGTTAATGATGAAATCACCAACCTTATCCTGTCCCAAGGCGGTCATTAAAAATGGATTCAGCCCTAGCCGTTTACAGCCGACGGCAATATTCAGGGGCGATCCACCGACAAAGGCATTGAACCCGGGAATCTCTTCGAAGGGCTTACCAGGTTCCTGCGAATAAAGATCAATGGAGATCCTGCCGAAACATATTACATCCCACATTTATTAACGATCAAGATTCAAATGTCAAATAATTTCCAAATTCCAATTATCAACTTCCAAATTTCAATTTTCAATATCCAACTTTGTGATCTTACCGTTTCAATCGGCAACCACCATTGGCAATCTCGGGTCCTTTCCTTTCCAGGAGTTATAGATCCATTTATGATCCGGATCATCGGAGTTGGCGAGGGACTGATCGCTGCCGGCAAGAAAATTAAGGTAATAAACATTATACCCGTGTCCGGCAACCACAGGGTGGTATCCCCTGGGGACAAGGACCACATCATTATTATGGGCCCGGGCTATTTTATCAAGGCTTCGATCGGAATTATAAACCTGTTGAATAGCATAGCCCTGCGGCTTATCGATTTTATAAAAATAGATTTCTTCCAGGCATGCTTCTTCTACCTTTCCCTCGGCGCCAACCTTCCTGATATCATGTTTATGGGCTGGGAAGGACGACCAGTTTCCGGATGGCGTATACACTTCAACGGATACGATTTTATGACATCCGAAGCCCGGCTGTATGAGACTGTTGATCTGGCGCGTTGCATTGTCACCGCCGCGGATCTCGATCGCCGCTTCGGCCGGTTTTTTAAAGACAGCAGGATGATCTTCATCAGTTTCACACCAACCATACGCGATATCGAGTATTTCACTGACAGCCGTCAGCTCAAAGGTAGTATGCCTGGGCAGGTATAATGTGTAGGCTATCCCGCTGAAGACATCTTTCCGCCCGTTAATGGTTTTCCAGCTTCCCTTATCGGAAATAACGGAATAATCACCGCTCAACAGGATTATTCCATATTCATTATCTCCCGTATCACCTTTCCATGTTTCCCCTTTTATTAACAACCGGGCTTCAAAGTTCAGGTATGACCAGAAAGCTTCTTCCCTGGTTACCCGATGATAAACTCCTGAATCGGCAAGGGGATGTAATAATAAATCGCATTTTGGATCGCGCTTCATGCTTGATTATTTAACAGGTAATTTAATAAATTGATTTTTTCCAACGGCTCCCAGGACTTCAAATTTTTCCAGCAGGAATTTTTCAAATTCCGAAATAAACGTTTTACCCGGAATAACCGGATCGATCAGTTCCGGGCTGTTCATGAAGAACTCACGATGTACCCGGGTCCAGATAAGCCGGGCATCTGTGGCTATATTTACCTTACATATTCCCAATCCAATGGCTTTTTTCAATTGATCGTTGTCAACCCCTTTGGCCGTGGTCCCGAGCTTACCCCCCCTGGCATTTATCCTTTTAATTTCAGAAGGTTCGACACCCGAGCCTCCGTGGAGTACCAGGGGAAAGCCCGGCATCCTTTTACCGATCTCCTCCAGTATTCCGAATTGTATACCCTCTCCTCCGGAAAACTTATAGGCACCGTGACTGGTACCAACGGCAATGGCAAGACTGTCGCACCCGGTTTTCCTGACGAAATCTACAACCTCTTCAGGTTTGGTATATTTACTTTTCAATGAAAGGATATCGTCTTCTACCCCTGCCAGTACTCCCAGTTCCGCTTCCACTTCTATGTCCGATGCATGCGCCGCTGTAACAACCTTTAAAGTTCTGGAAATATTTTGTTCATAGGTATCATGAGAAGCATCGATCATCACAGAATTATATCCTCCTGTTTCGAGTGCGTTTTCTATATGTGCCTCATTGCCATGATCCAGGTGAACGGCAAAAATGACATCCGGGTAAAGTCTATGGCCCGCATCAATCATGGATAAAAGCAATTCCGGGCTGGCATAGTTCCTTGCTGCAGGTGTGGTCTGGACGATGAAGGGGGCACGGGCTTTCTGGGCGGCAGAAAATAATCCGATGACCTGTTCCATGCACCAAATGTTTACCGCCGCCAGTGCGTATTCGGAATAACAAATTTGAAATAACCTTCCTGGATTGACGACCATTTGCTAATTTTTTTTAGTATGATCCCGGCTAATGATCAATCTATAAAGTAAGCAAGGATAATTTAATTCTCATAGTTTTAAGCGGTTATTCAATGTTTCGCGTTGCCGATTCAGGATTTTCATCCTTTGTTAATTTTAAATAATTAAAATTCCAGGGCTAAATCCGATGAATTTATTGGCATGAAATTAGTTTCAACAGTTACATAAAAAATGTAGATTTCATAAATAAATTTTTGAGTGATGAAAAAATTATACGTATTATTATCCCTGTTCCTGGTTTTCATGATTGCCAGTGCCTCTTCCATTATCACTTTCCGGGTTATGTTGCCTGCCCCGGTCACCCTGCCGAAGAATATAAAGACGATTGCAATTATCGACAGAACTGTCCCTGAAAAAAAAGGTGTCAATATTGTTGAAGGCGTGCTGACGGGCGAAGGAGTAGGGGAGGATAAAGATGCCGCGCAGGTTACGCTTGACGGGGTTTATTCCGTTATGCAATATTCCCCGATTTTCAAGGCGATCCGTACTTCCGAAATGCTGAAGGGTACCAGCTTTGGAAATGCCTTTCCGAACCCGCTTCCATGGGACACGGTTGAAATGTTATGCAAAAAATACAACGCAGATGCAGTTCTTTCCCTGGAAAGTTTTGATTCGAATTTTATTATTTCGGGAGGCACAAATTTATTGCCTGGTCAGAATAAAGTTGGCGAAGTGATCGGTATGGCACAGCATGTCGCCAGTGGTTCGAATTCAGTGAACCTGGGATTCCGCCTATACTATCCGGAAGAGAAAAATATCATTGACGAATATCGTTTTTCGCAAAACATTAACTGGGATCATCCCGCCAATTCCCTGACCGATGCCGTCAATGCGATCGCCGGTAAAAACCAGGCGGTTAAGGATGCCGGTTATAAGGCCGGGATATTATATGCCCGCCGCGTTACGCCTCAATGGTATTCGGTTTCCAGGGAGTATTATAAAAGGGGTAAGCATAACCAGGACCTTGCCGAAGGAGCCAGGATGATGGAGATCAATAATTGGGACAATGCCATTTCTTCACTTGAAAAAGCGGTCCAAAGCCGGAAAAGAAAGGTTAAAGGAAGGGCAGCGCACAACCTGGCGGTAGTATATGAGATCCTGGGAAACCTCGATTCCGCAAAAATATGGGCTCAGGATGCTTACGCAAAATACAGGAATAAGCCTTCCAAATACTATTTGTATGATCTTAATAACAGGATTCAAAACCAGGAAATCCTCAATCAACAGTTGGACAAATAAATCGAAAGACCGGACCGGTGCATTCCCTGCTGTTACACCAATTAATAGTATGGTTTTATTAACTTAATCGCAGGAGGTACGTAATAAAATACAGGATTATTTTTTATTGGGTTGAACCTGGAAATTCACTATTTTTAATATTCCAACAACACAAAAACACAACACCATGATCAGGAACTTCTTATTCATTGCCGTAAGGAACCTCCTTAAAAACAGGTTTTTTGTCGTAATCAATATTCTGGGATTGGCCATTGCTCTCGGATGCGCCATCGTCGCTTATTTAAACTGGGAGTTTAATGTTGATTTTGACAAGCAATATAAAAATGCCAATAAAATATACCGAGTGAATTTCGTCCGGATTACCGACGGAAAACCGGTGAAGAACGGGGATTGTCCCATGCCGCTCGGTAATATTATCCGCTTGAATTTCGGCCAGGTGGCAAAGGTAGCCCGGGTATACCCGGCCGGAGGAAATTTCAAGGTGGGGGACGAATTATTTAGGACTTCGGTAACCTGTGTCGATCCTGAGTTTTTTGACCTCTTTAATTTCAAAATGCTTACAGGCGATATCAAAAATATAAAAAATAAGTCCAGGATATTCATAAGCTCCGAACTGGCAAAAAAATATTTCTCAGGGAACAATGATCCTACAGGTCAGATGATCACTTATATCAACGGCGATAAAAGGATTGAATTTATCGTCGGCGGCGTGTTTAAGAAACCCCCGCTGAATTCAAGCTTCCAGGCAGATGCTTATGTACATTTTGACAACGCGCTTGATGTTAGGAACTGGAAAGAAGATGACTGGTCGTTATTCAACTCTACTTTTATCATGGTGGATAACCCCCGTGATGTATCCGGTATCGAAAAAAAATTACAGCAATATGTGGAGATTCAAAACCGGTCCAAGGAGGATTATAAAGTAGATCATTACTATCTTGATCCCTTTAAGGGAATGGCCGTCCGCGCCCAGCAGGAACAGGTCTGGAATCATTGGTTCAACTACAGTTTGCCGGTTTCAGAATTTTACGGTACAACCATCATGGCCATACTACTGCTCCTGCTTGCCTGTTTTAATTTCACAAATACTTCCATCGCCATCGCCAATAAACGCATCAAAGAAATCGGAATACGGAAGGTGCTCGGAGCCGGGAAAAGACAACTGATCGCCCAGTTCCTGGGAGAAAATGTGTTGCTTGCATTCCTCGCCCTGCTCCTGGGAATAGCCTTTGCCACTTTTTTGGTTCCTCTGTATAGTTCGCTATGGACGTTTCTGGATATTCACCTGGACCTTGTGCAAAATGCCGGATTGATCCTCTTTTTATTTTTAATGTTGATCCTCACCGGCTTTATCTCCGGTGGGTACCCCTCCTGGTATGTGAGCGGTTTTCAGCCGGCTAGTGTCCTGAAAGGAAATTATAAATTCAGCGGCACGAATTATTTTACCCGGACATTACTCACCCTGCAGTATGCCATATCCATTATTTCTGTCGTTACCGGATTTATTTACTGGGGGAATGCTGAATACCAGAAAAACTATGACATGGGCTTTAACCAGAAAAGTACCCTTTATGCCTATGTCGGCAGCGGGGATGACTTTCAGACTTATAAAAATGAATTGGTCAGTTACGGGAAAATCAATTCCATCGCGGGATCCAATAACAGTGTGACGGCATCATGGTATAACGATCCGGTAAAATGTGAGTCAACTGAGATGGATGCCAATATCCTGGACATAGGCGACGGATATTTGAATACCATCGGAGCTACCATTCTGGAAGGAAGAGATTTCATAAAGGACAGCCAGTCGGATATCAAAAATTCAGTTATCGTGAACGAAGACCTGGTAAAAAAATTCGGATGGAGCCAGGCGATAGGGAAAAGAATATTGCAAAAAGATACTATCCCTTTATATGTTGTCGGCGTGGTGAAAAATATTTTTATCGACGGGGGACTCTGGAACCCGCTTCAACCTATGATGTTCCGCTATATCCCTGAAAAGGATTATAAATATATTACCGTAAGCACCGATCTTTCCAATATTAAAAATGTTCATGATTACATGGAATCGCAATGGAAAATAGTTTTCCCGGACGTCCTGCCCACGGTTACCTATATGGATAACAATAAGGCACAAACCACCCAGATCAATAATCATATCAAAGCCGTATTCATATTTCTTGGATTGGCTTCTTTGATTTTGTCGTCCATTGGATTGTTCAGCCTCGTTTCCCTGAATGTCATTAAAAGGACAAAGGAGATCGGGATCCGGAAAGTGCTGGGAGCTTCTATACCGAGAATAGTCAGAAACCTTAGCCTCGAATTCGTGATCATTATCTCCATCGCTTCCGTTCTTGGATCCGTTTCCGGCTATTTTCTTGCCTATATGATGATGGACACCATCTGGAAATATCATTTGCCCGTGGAATATACACCGTTTGTTCTGTCTGTCATAATCTTATTCGGTGTCAGCGCGCTGACCGTAGGGTGGAGGATTATCAGTGCGGCCTCCGTAAACCCGGCGCATTCCCTGAGAAATGAATAAAATTGATCCTATATCTTAACTTTTAAATCTGAATATTAAATATTGAATATTGGATTGAATATTGAATATTGAATATTGGATATTGGATATTGGATATTGATATTATTATCAAAAACCAAGAATCAAGACTCAAAAATTA
>CAYNCU010000111.1:0-13903 GCA_964395765.1 uncultured Roseivirgaceae bacterium
TTTATGGGATACTGCATAAGGATTACGTAACCACTAAGAATGAACTTGCCTCACTGGGGTTGAAGATTGAAGATTGAATATTGAGGATCGGTGATAAAAGATTGTGGGAAGAGGATTGAAGATCGCCGGTATGTTCAATTGATATTCCACTGAAACCTGGAATGGGATTATCCGGCCGTTATAAGGTAAAGTAAAAAATTTAAAACCTGTGTCCTCTGCACCTTCTTTGAGAGCTATCGTGAAATTTCGAAATTATTTTTCATAGGTTTAAAATTCAACTCATTAATTATCCGGGACTAAGTTTTAATCCGTAACTTTATCCTGATTTAATTCCGAACTAATCAATTCAATTACGCAAACCAATGAAAGGAATTTATCCTCCCTTACTTTTACTCACGTTTCTTTTTTTATCACATTGCAATAAAAATAACGATAACATTACGCCAAAAAACCAGGTTGATTTCGATATCCGGGAAAATTTTGCCGATACTTCCTTGCGTATCAACGATGTAATCCAGCTTTCCGACAGCAGTTTCATTATGACCGGAGGTGCTTCAATGAATGGAGGCACATTCCAGAACCTGATCATGAAATATGATAAAAGCGGCAAAAAGGTCTGGATCAGTATTAAATCACAGAGTGATTCCCCGAAAGGATTCAGCCGGGTAATAGCGGTAAGTAACAGTAAATATTCCGCTTACCGCGACAAGGGATTCTCTTACGATCCGGCGCCCAGAATCGTGGATTACAATTCTAATGGAAACCTGATTTTTCAGAATTTTGTCAACACAAGCATTTCCATGTATGGGCTTGCCTATAAATCCGGAAATTATTTCCTGGCCGGAGAAAAAAATAATTATATGGCTTTCCAGGAACTGAAGCCCGACGGAACTTCCCAGTGGATAAAATTTTATTTGTACGGTCCTGCCGCTCTTTCGATTTCCGCATTGAGCGACAGTAATTTTGTAGCAATTGCCGGCGGTAAATCAACCCAGACCGGTAACTACCTGATGAAAATAAATGAGAAAGGCGACACCTTATGGACTCTGCCCTACAAAGGATATGCTGTGAAAGTACTGGCCGATAACGATTTCCTTGCCATCACAGGATCGGAACCGAATGTGAACTTCATTATGTTCGATAGCCAGGGAAATGAAAAATGGAAAATCGTAAATTCCGATGCCGCCACCACTTCCTTCGACCAGGGATGTTCGGATATTCTTGATTTCAATTCACAGTATTATATATTTTCCATCCTGAAAAATGACGGCACGCTTTATCTCTACGAATGTGATAATTCGGGAAACCTGAAGAACACCATCCAGGTGACAGGTATACAATCCAATACACAGGTTGCCCTCAATAAAACCTTCGATAACGGATTGATTGTCGTGAAATCAAATATCTCATCTTCTTCAAAGACGTTTGAAATAATAAAATATTCGCAAGTTACCCCGTAGATTCGGGATAATAAAAATCAAATTAAAAATTTAAAAATTCGTTGAAGCGCTGCGATTCTCCATGAAACATCGGGCAAGCTCAATTTTTTTCTAAATAATAAAAAAACAAAGCCACCGGCCGGTATGCCACGTGAGCAAATTTCGAAAAGGCAAAAAGTAATACCAGTTCCATGGACACAATGATATGAACCAGGAATATCCCCTGGCTCACCAGGTCATTCAAATTAAATGTGACAGAAACTTCCAGCCAGAACCCTGTAAAGCCGGCTACCCAGATCAGGTCGATAAACAGCCAGTCTGAAAATGTTGTATCTTTAAAAAATTTTGTGACTTTTTTCAAACGATAAAAGACCGAGAGGGTCGAGCCGTACATCATCATTAGTCCCGACAGCGTTCCCAATAACCGGGTAGGCCACCATATACTGATGTCCGGGTTCTTAAATATGAAATCAAGCACGGTAGCCAAAAGCAGTCCCATAAATCCCCACATGATACAATAATGAATAAACCATGGTTTGAGATAATAGGGCTTCTTACTCCAGGTGGAATCTTCCTCCGAATCACATTGCCTGTGACGGCTCATGTTATGCAGCTCGTAATATAAACCGCGGGCCGCTTTCAGTACCGAATGACTTCCGGCATTTGCTTTATTTTTACCGGAATTACTTACGTGTAATGCCATGTTGATTATTCCTGCCGCCATACTTATACCCGTAATAATAAAGATCACAATTCCTGCCGTGTGTATTACCTCGTAAGGGATATAGGTAAACAACCACCTTGATAAATTATGTTCGGGTTTTAAGGTCAGCATGAAAAAGCCGAGCATAACGGATAAAAGGCTAATAAATAAAACCGTAAATAATTTACTTTTAAAAAGATTTCTTGATATTCCGGTAACATCATATTGGCCGATGGCAAACCTGCGTAAAGCCGACATGTAGGCTCCCGGATCGGCTTGCCGCGGGCAGGATTCTGAACAATCGCCGCAACCATAACACATCCACAATTCCCGGCTTTTCAGGATGTTTTTTTTCAGGCCCAGTAAACCGTCCCTGATAAACATCCTGGGAAAGTTTACCGATTCTTCAGTCAGGTTACATATGGCTGTACAATTTCCGCAGTTATAACACTTCTGGAAATTATCAGCCCCGTACTTTATTAATTCTCGGCTGAAATCAGGGTCAATCTTCGTTATCATCGGGTCCTGCATTTTTTAAACGGTATAAAAAATATTCATCATTATCATCGATCCCTTCCACCTCAATGGAACCGTACTTTCTGCAGGTCATCAGGTGGTATGTCACCACGTTGAGGGGCAAACCGGTATCCCCTGCGATTTGGGGAATGGACTTAGCTTCGGATTCCAGGGATTTGTGGATCCGCCTCCTATACTCTTTGAACGTTTTAGAACCTTCCCGGGCCAGATCATTTATTCCCCGTGTCTTTTTCGCTTCCACAAACGTTCTTCCTTTTTTATCAGCCATACGGTAATAATATTTTAATCAACCAGTGCTTCAATCATGGATTCAATTTCAACATCCGAATAACCTACGAGGTCGATTGCATTGGGTTCGCAAACCGGCAGGCACATTCCGCAACCCTTGCATACAGCGGTATTCACGGAAGCAATATATTTACCCTCCAGCATTATTTTTTCCACGGCATTAAAAGGACAAGCGTCTTTGCAATTCCCGCACCATTCACATTTTGACTGATTTATCCTAGCTTGTGTCGGCTCAATGCTTAGCTTCCGTTTCCCGAGGAGTGAAAATATTTTTGAAGCGGCCGCAAGAGACGATTTCACACTTTCTGTAATTGTCTTCGGACCCTGGCAACACCCGGCAATGTAAATTCCGTCCAATACCGTTTCAACAGGTCTTAACTTCGGATGAACTTCATTGTAAAATTTATCCCTGCCGACAGGAACTTTCAGGATATCTGCAACCCGGGTGTTCTCAGCCGGGATCATCCCTGTAACGAGAACGACAAGGTCAGCTTCCAATTCAAGCTCCTGCCCTGCCGTTAATAAATCATTAACCTTTACTATGGTATTATCCTTTCCATTCCTGATCACGGTTACGGGATTATCTTCATTGAACTGGAGGTAAACATCCCCACCGGCACATGATTGCTGGTACATCGGTTCATGCTTCCCATAGGTCCGTATTCCGCGGTTGAAATGGAAATTATTTACTTCCGGGAATTTTTCTTTGACCAGCAGTGCAGAGTGAATGGCGGAGGAACAGCAGAATCTGGAACAATACTTGTTATCTCCCTCTTCCTGGCGGCTGCCTACGCAATAGATATAGGCAATATTTTTGATACTCTTCCCGTTAAATTGGAGTTTATCTCCCGATAATTCCGCCAGTTCTTTAAATTGCGGAAGGGTAATCACGTTTTCTATTTCTCCATAACCGTATTCACCGGTTCCGGGGCTATAATGATCGAAACCGGTACACAACAATATTGAGCCGCATTGAATATTAATTTCTTCTGTGCTGGAATTTAAATCAATGCCATCGAAAATCTTTGCACAATCATGGCATTCGACTTTACAGTTTTCCCGGTCGATGGCAGGAAGGGATGGCCGTGCATTATCCCCATTCCTGTAAAATGCTTTTCTGGATGATAATCCGGAAGAAAATTCATCCTTTATTTCAGATGGGCATATTTCAACTAATCTCTGAAAAGTCTTTTTTTCCATCGGTTTGTTCACGTACCTCGGTGTTATCCTGATGGTCAAGGAATAATCACCGATACTCCCGGCCTTGGAAATTATTTCGGCGCCGGTAAAAAGCTGTATCTTATCTCTCTTTTTAACCTCCTCATATAACCTTGCTGTGATTTCATGCCCGATATCAGCACCCATAAATAACTTGTCCCATTGTGCCACATGCCCGCCGGTAAAGTGTTTCTTTTCTATCAGGTAAACATACATTCCCATATCTGCCAGCTCAATTGCCGACCGCATACCGGCTACTCCGGCGCCAATAATCAGTACTGAATCCCTGGCGGCTATTTCAACAGGGGTCAGCGGCTCAGCCCGTTTAACTCTGGCAATCCCGGCGCTGATCAATCGTATTGCCTTGGCAGTCGCATCCCCGGGTTTATCGCCATGTGCCCAGGATCCCTGTTCCCGGATATTTACCTGTACATACTGGTGATAATTAAGACCGGCCCTTTCAGCAACTGAACGAAAGGTGAATAAATGCAATTTAGGTGAGCAGGAAGCAATGACCAGGCCATCGAGTTGATTATCTATAATGTCTGCAATGATCTGCTTCTGGGAGGAATCGGCGCAGGCAAACATGAGGGTTTCCGTTTTTATTACCCCAGGAATGGCTGCTACAGTTTCTTTGACTTTCTGCACATCCACCACATCCGAAATGTTTGATCCGCAATGACAGATATATACGCCTATTCTGTTATTCATGGCATTTGTTTTATATAACAGGCCGCTTCCGCAGAAGCTGAACCGGCTGATAAAATGGAATCAGGAATATCCATGGGCCCGGAAGCGGAACCTGCCACGAATACTCCGGTTAAATTGGTTTTCGCGGGATTGATGAGCTCGTCAACCTGCTTTACGTAATCATAATGATCAAGTTCAATGGCTTCACCATTACTGAAGATCTTTCTAATATCTCTGTTGGGCTGGATCCCCACGGATAATACTACCAGGTCATGTTCGGCTTCTTTTACCCTGCCGGATTCAATATCTTCATATCGCAATACCAGGTTCCCGTTTTCCTTATCCTTTATGCGGGCCACTTTCCCTTTAATAAAATTCACTCCCATATTTTTAGCCTGCTGGTAGAATTCATTAAATCCTTTTCCGAAGGCACGGATATGCAGGTAATAAATGGTAACATCGGCCATGGGAAGGGCACCCAGGAGTAATTGTGCCTGTTTGATCGAATACATGCAACATACCTGAGAGCATAACGGGTTACCTACCGTTTCATCTCTTGACCCGGTGCAAAGCACATAAGCAATATTATCAGGCATCTTCCCGTCAAGGGGCCTTAAAACCGTGTTGAACGGCCGGGTGGGAACCAGCTGTCTTTCCATTTGCATGGAGGTGAGGACATTTTTAAACCTGCCGAAGCCATACCTGGGAATTTTTTCGGGTTCAAATAATTTAAAACCGGTGGCAATGATCACCGATGTGACATTCAGTGTGATTTCCTGCGGTTGTTGCATCAGGTCAATGGCGTCCGCAGGGCAGACTTTTTCGCAAAAGCCGCAAAATATGCAATTATCAATATCCACAGCGGCTATCCTCGGATTGGCGATACTAAAGGGAACATAAATTGCTTTTCTGCCAACCAGGTTATATTGATACTGATCCTCAACCACTACAGGGCATTTATTCTCACAATCCTGGCATCCGGTACAGGCTTCCTCATCAACATATCGCGGATGCTTAACGATCACGATTTCGAATGAATTATCGGGAAGCCGCCTGATATTTTTTACCTCGCTATTCGTGAGCACGGAAATATTGGGATGCCTTGCCGTTTCCGAAACCTTGGGAGTCGTAATACAGGCTGCACAATCAAGGGTAGGAAATACCTTGCTTAAATGAATCATTTTCCCACCCAGTGAAAGATCTTTTTCCACCAGTATAACTTTGAATCCCTGGTTCGCCAGGTTAAGCGAAGATTCCTGGCCGGCAATACCACCGCCCACTACCAGTACATCATTCTTATCCGGTATTTTTCTTAAATCCATACTTTCTTAATTTAAAGGAAAGAAAGTGGGCCGCCCTGAGACTAGGGCGCCACACTCTCTTTTGCCATTAATGGAATTGACCCGCTTCTCAGGCCATCCGTAAAAGCATTCATCTGCTTCACGAACGGCTCCGCACAAACCGAGCAAATAGCAGCCATTTTAAGACGGGCAGGATTCATCCCCTTTTGTTTCATCTGTTCATGCGTACATTTTATTATCGCCGCAGTCTTTTCCGTACACGACTCTCCGTAGGAGCAGTCTGTACCGTCAGCAGCGATGAAAACACCATCGAATCCTTTTTCAAAGGCATGCATGATCCACCTGGGTTTTATGGCACTGGAACAGGGCACAATGATGGAATAAATCTTCGGAGGATAATGCAATTTGAGCAAGCCTGCAAGGTCTATAGCAGGGTCCGATATTTTCTCCGTGGAAAATACCAGGATCCTCGGCTGCCGTAATTCCTGTTCAGTCATTTATTTTTAACCTTTTTTCATGAAGATCCTGAAATACCCCGATTCATCTAGTGTGCCAAGGTATTCATGACCTTTCTTTTCAGCCCATTTCGGTACATCCCTTTTCGTCCCTTCATCGGAAGAAAGAATTTCCATAACCTGGCCGGTCTGGATTTCTCCGATGGCTTTTTTTGCGGCGAGCAAAGGGCCCGGGCAGGCAGTGCCGCGTGCGTCCACTACCTTATCAATTTTTATATCACTTAAATTTTCAATTATCATAATATTATTATTTAAGGTCAGATCAGTAAATGCATATCGGCTTCTTGTGCTGAGGTGATGTATTCGTTGATGCCGACAATATCATCCGCCAGGTCGATAAAGTCTTCTTTTTTCGCGCCGCCCCATATCTTACCGGCTAGTCCGCAGATGTGAACTTTCACGTTCGAAAGGGTCTTGGCTTCTTTAAAGAATTCTGTCCACGGTTTTACACTTAATTTATCCAGTGAACATATAAAATCTTTTTTCAATGCCGGATATTCTGCCATTTCCAGCATTTCGCGATCGGAGCCGACTTCTTTTTTAAAAGCGCGGGCGCCCATCATGAGTACATAAACATCAACATCCATATCATCTGCGACAGCGCCGCTGAGGATTACGCCGGCGGCCGTGAGCTTGTCAAGGCTTCCGGTGTAAAGGGCCATTGTTAATTTCTTGTTTGCCATAATATTTAATTAATTGTTAAAAAATATAAGTAAAGGTATCCTTCCGGAATGGCTGTTTCCCGGGATAGCGGGTGATGTTGCATAAGCCAAAATGTGATTTAAGTCACATTTTTTCAGGGCATTAAATAATAACTTTAAGACATTATATAACCGGGATTCATGGAAGATACTAAGTGCAGATTATGCGGGTTCAAATCCAGTGCGGCTTCTCATCTGAAATGTGAAGAATTGGATACGCTTGGGAAAAATTGCGCCCTGGCGGAGTTTAAACCCGGGGATATCATTTTCAAACAAAATGCACTTTCCTCCAATGTTATTTATATCCGGACAGGCTTTGTAAAAATTCATATGCAGGGCCCGGAACGGGAAACCATTCTGAAAATTTCCAAGGCCCCTACCTACCTGGGCCTGCCGACAACCTTCGGCGACAGGGTCAATAATTATTCGGCCACCGCTTTATCGGAACTGACGGCATGCTTTATTGATATCAATGCATTCAGGGATTTTATATATCAAAACGGAAATTTTGCATATGAAATAATCCTTGAATTATGCAGAAATGAATTAGGACACTTTCATCGCTGCGTAAACCTCACGCAGAAACAACTCAACGGAAGGATTGCCGATGCCCTGCTCTTCATGGCCAATGAAATATTTCAAAAAGATGAATTCGAACTGATCCTTAACCGGAATGAATTAAGTGACCTGGTGCATTCATCCCGTGAAAGCGTTTCCAGGGTTTTAACCCAGTTTCATGAAGAAAAACTGATCGACCTGCAAACAAAACATATCCATCTGCTCAACAGAAAATCCCTTGAAATGATCAGCAGGAACGGATAACCTCCGGCATAATTTTCAGTTAATTTTATTATTGTTGTGAATTTTAAAACAGGTTTTTGATAACTTATCAAAAAATATTGCAAAAATATAATGTTCGATTCCCTGTACAATTAATATAAAATGTCTCTACCTGATTCCGGCAGCAAATTTCGTAACCCGTTTAAAAGGATATGGGCATTGCTGTTATCTTTCGGACCCGGTATTTTTTGCATCGGGTATACCATTGGAACCGGCAGTGTCACATCAATGGCAAAAGCGGGAAGCCAGTATGGAATGAAACTGATCTGGGTATTATTGCTGAGTGTATTTTTTTCCTGGCTGCTCATGGAAGTCTTTGGAAGATACGCGGTGGTAACCGGTGAAACGTCAATCTTTGCATTCAGGAAGCGATTGAAATTCGGGAAATTATGGGCTATACTGACTATTGCGGGCGTGGTAATCGGACAATGGAGCGCCTTATCCGGGATCATAGGGTTGACATCAGGCGGAATATTTGAAGTTATCCGCTTGTTTATACCGGGTATGTCCGAAACAGGTTACTGGATGATATTAGCCATCGCCGCTTTTTTGCTTGCAGTTTTATATGTCATCCTGCTTGCCGGGCGATACTCAATCTTTGAAAAAGTGCTCATTATTTTTGTGACCCTGATGGGTTTATCATTTATTATATCCATGTTTATCGTGTTACCACCGGTGAAGGACATTATACTTGGATTTAGTCCTTCCATACCCGCCGGGGGCAGCCTGATGGTAGCTGCTTTTGTCGGAACTACCATGGCCGCCCCGACCTTTGTGGTAAGACCTTTGATTGTAAAGGAAAAAGGCTGGGGAAGGTCCCAGGTCAGGGAGCAATCCCGTGATGCTTTATTCTCTGCGGTATTGATGTTTATTATCAGCGCTTCCATCCTGACCGCTGCCACCGGTTCATTATTCTACCATGGGAAAACCATTACCAGGGTCCTTGATATGGCTTACTCCCTGGAACCTGTTGCAGGGAAACTGGCCGTTGCCGTATTTATGCTGGGCACTTTAAGTGCGGGAATATCCTCCATCTTTCCCATCCTGATGGTGGCTCCATTGCTAATCGGGGATTATCGCAACGGTAAAATGGAAACCAAATCAACACTTTTTAAAATTCTTACGGCCTTTGCCTGCATTATTGGGCTTATTGTTCCCGTGCTGGGTTCAAACCCCATAATGGCGCAGATAGCCACTCAGGTCGCTAATGTTTTCATTTTGCCTTTGGTTATCGCAGGTATTTTTATTCTTATCAATAACAAAAGTTTAATGGGTGAACATAAGGCAGGTTCTTTAATTAATATCGGCTTGGCGTCTGCGTTTATTTTCTCCTTGATTATTTCCTATACCGGTATCCTGGGACTGGTAAATTATTTGTTTTAGTATGTTGATCAAATATTCGATTCTTTAATGCTAAGGATTATTGGTTCATTGGTTTATTGGTTCATTGGTTCATTGGTTCAATAGTTTACTTTTCTCAAAAAGAAAACCAAAAACTGATCCCGGTCTGCCGGTATACGATTACTAAAAATTGAATTATAGCGAATTGATTTATATATTTAACTATTCATTCCGATAACTAATGCAACCGATTCTTTTATTTTTTAGTATTCTACTCTGCTGGCTATCCGGATTTAAATCTGAAAATCCCTTAACCCTCCATGCAAGAAAAGAAATAAAAGCTCCGAACGGCTCCTGGGAAGACAGCACCGAAATACTTCAGTGGAAACCGGAAGAAACAGCGATTATCATTTGCGATATGTGGGACCGGCATTGGTGCGACGGGGCAACGCAAAGGGTAATGCAAATGGCGCCCCGGATGAACGAGGTAATTAAATCGGCCCGGGAAAAAGGCATCACCATCATCCATGCCCCCAGTGAAACGATGGAATATTATAAAGATTTCCCGCAAAGAAAAAAAATGGAAAATGCGCCTGAGGACAATTCTTCAGCCGGTATCAAAGGCTGGTATTACGTCGATTCAGCCAGGGAAGCCCCCTTGCCGGTTGATGACAGCGACGGCGGTTGCGACACCAATGTACAGCCTGAAAATTTCAAAGTCTGGACCCGTGAAAATCCGGCCCTGCAGATTGCCGCCACTGACGGAATTTCGGACAACGGGAAGGAGATTAATAATTATTTCGTTTCCAAAGGAATTAAAAATGTAATTCTGATGGGCGTGCATTTAAACATGTGCGTACTCGGACGATCTTTCGGAGTTCGCGGCCAGCGGGCCCTGGGCAGAAACGTAGTGGTGGTAAGAGACCTTACCGATGCCATGTACAACCCGAAAATGCCTCCTTATGTAAGCCATGCCGAAGGAGTTAAACTAATTCTTCAACATATTGAAAAATACTGGTGCCCGAGCATTGAATCCAATGATCTTCTTTAATTTAAAAAGTTTTTTGCTGTCATTATTAATAGTAGTAAACCTGACAGCCCTTGCCCAGGAGAAGAACTGGCCCTATAAGCCAACGGACCAGCCTGACAAGGACGGAAGGATTATCAAAGGCCGGGCAGGTACGCACCACTGGCAACCCTATATGGCGAATGCCGACCTCTCGGCTTATGAACATGCTCCGGAAAAATCCTATGAAGCCTTTCAAGATATGAAATACGGGTTACGGATCCACTGGGGAATTTACAGCATCGTTCACGGGAGGGAATCCTGGATCCTAACACAATATAATAATGACCGGCAAAAATCATTGGCTTACCAGGGATTTTACGACGACTTGTATAAAGCCTGGTATCCGGCCGGTTTTGATGCCAATCGCTGGACCGATATGATGGTAAAGGACGGATTTAAGTTTTTTGTTTTTACCGCGAAGCACCATGACGGTTTTTCAATGTACGATACAAAAACATGGGTAACTCATCGGACCCGGTTTTATGGAAACGATGCCGGGAAAATCGACACCTGTCATCTTCATTACAGCATCATGGAAACGCCGTTCGCCCGCGATGTGACCGGTGAACTGATCAGTGCGGCAAGAAAGAAAGGACTTAAGATCGGGATTTACTTTTCACACCCCGACTGGTATGACGCGGATTTCCGCTTCGACGAATGGAACCCTAACCGGGATAGCGCCTATACTCCACAATCCGATCCGGTTGCCTGGAAGCGATTCGAAGCGCGGCATGAACAGCAACTGTCTGAATTACTAACTCAATATGGGAAAATAGATATGATCTCCCTGGATATGTGGTATCCCGCTTTTGCCTGGCAACATATGCAGGATATGATGATGCATTTAAGAAAATTATCGCCGGAAACCATGTTCCGCTGGAGGGGGATCGGTAACTATGGCGATTACCAGACTCCCGAGAATTACCTGCCTGGCGATGAAAGTGAAGGGACTATGCCCTGGCAGGTCATTTATGCGCTGAGTTCCCGGAACTATTTTTCCTACGACCCGGATCCGAAATATTACAGGAATGGCCAGTGGATCGTTTCCAACCTTATTGATATTGTCTCCAAAGGCGGGAATCTGATGATCGGGATCGGCCCGGATCTTCAGGGATGCTTTAGTCCTAAAGCGCTCGAAGCACTCGATTATGCCGGGAAATGGCTCAAAGTGAACGGGGAAGCGATATACGGAACAAGATCCTGCAAATACTATAAACAGGGAGATTCCATTCATTTTACCAGAACAAAAGACAATCTATACACCTATGCGATCAGGGAAGGCTGGCCCGGTAATTATTTACAGGTTGACAACATTACACCTGAACGCGGCAGTAAAATTTATATGCTGGGTTACGAAAAACCCTTGAATTGGAAGAAAAAAAATAATGGAATAGAAATCACGATCCCCTCCGATCTCCAGGATCCGGCGCAAAGGCCCTGTGTGCAGGCCTGGTCATTTAAAATCCGGGGTAGAATGAATTAAGCGATTGTAATTTTTTAATTGAAAAATAAATCCTAAATTAATTTCCGGTTTTATATAATCAGCAGGAAAATACTTTTTAATTCTGATATATTATAAATTTTTTAACTCCCCTAAAATGAAAAATCAATCCGACTCCAACATGAACCGTCGTGAATTTGTCAAAAGTGCGATGTTCACAACGGCAGGTATAATGGCCATGCCCTCACTGGCATCATCAATGACCGCCAGTGATTCCGATATGCAGGTGATGGATCTTCATGTCCATTTAACAAATTCATTCACCATCGAAAAAGCGATGGAAGTATCCCGGCAAAGAAATATGAAATTCGGTATTCTCGAACATCCGGCACCTGAGGGCTGGCTCGCCTCCGATGCCGATCTTAAAAGATACATCGATAATCTGAGACAGTATCCCGTTTTCATCGGCATCCAGCCTATCTACCTGGGTTGGAGTAAAAACTTTTCGAAAGAGGTGTTGGACCAGCTCGATTACGTTTTAATGGATCCGCAAACCATTCCGCAGGATGACGGGAGCTACCTTAAAATCTGGTGGTTTAATGCCTATGTCGATGACGAGGAAGAATTCATGACGCGGTACATGAAACATTGCATGAACATTTTACATAATGAGCCGATCCATATATTCAGCTGGCCGCTTTCCATTCCGGCATGTATAGGCCGGGATTATTATAAAGTTTGGACGCCGGAAAGGAAACAGGCTATAATTTCAGCCGCTAAAGAAAGAAAAATCGCCATTGAGATCAATGACATGTGGCACATTCCCGATGAAGAATTTATCGTTGAAGCAAAAAAACAGGGATTGAAATTTACATTCGGCACCGATTCAAGGGATCCGGCAGCAGCAGGCCGGCTTACCTATGGAATGAAAATGCTCAAGAAATGCGGAATTACCCAGGAGGATCTGTTTATTCCTGCAGGCAAAAGTTAGCGACAAAGAGATGAATATCCTTTATCCGGTCTCTTAAAATACGAATGAATGATTTTAGATATCAGATTTCCGATGTAATTCTTATATTTAGTTCATTAATATTTATTAAAATAAAAATACTATGCCTGCCAGGTACAAAATTATTATACCGGTTATTTGCTTAGTTCTTTTTCAGGCCGGTTGTAATCCTTCCCATCATCAGGAAACTGCGTCCAACCAGAATTCAAAATCGGATTCAGGCACACTTATCGTTACGCTTGGTATGGACACCACCTTATTTCAGCATTTTATTATCAAAGGCGACAGCATCTGGTCTAAGATCATAACGCTCCCGGGCGGTCTCAGGGAAAGCGAGGGAAGCGGCACGCTTTACGGCAACGGAATACTGCATACCATGAATACAACAGCCTATACGGTTGATTCCACCGGGACCTTAAAAGCTGACCATACATCTCAATTAATTTCCACGACTGATTCGACAATCATTACTTTTACCCGTAATGGCCGGCTCTCATCCAGCAAATTCGACGGAAACTGTTATGTAAGCAACGCCAGTGATAATACCGGCTTTTATCTTTTTCCCTACTGGGGATTCTTTGCCCCGGCGAATGTCAATGATTCCGTAACCGGCCATCAGCTTGCTTTCAGCAGTTCCAGAGTATTTACCATTAAAAGAACAGGTGAACATTCCCTGCGTATAGGCAGTAACCTTGAAGGATACCTTACCTTATACCTTGACGATAACAACCGGCTTGATTCCGTCAACGGTATCGGTTCTTCCCTGAATATTAATGGTGTTGTTGACCGGAATCTTAATTTTGATTCGCTG
>CAYNCU010000112.1:0-13302 GCA_964395765.1 uncultured Roseivirgaceae bacterium
ATGGTATATGATGAATAAATGGCTGGAAGAATTTGCGTACAGGATCCGCATCAGCCCGGTATTGATGGTACTGGCAGGCATGGTCGTGATTACGCTTGCCTTGATTACCGTCGGATATCATTCCTTACGGGCGGCTAATACCGATCCGGTAAAAACGCTGAGGTATGAGTAATATTTAAAAGGTGGTTTATAAGAATCAAAGGAAACAATATATTTTTCGGGGATTAAAAATCCGGAAATATGAAAATTCAAATAAAAGCCATATTCCGTAATGCAGTTAAAAACAAGTTAGTCAGTCTTTTAAATATTTTAGGGTTATCCATCGGCTTTACATGTTCCATTTTTCTCATATCGTGGGTATTGCATGAGACTTCGTATGATTCCTTCATAAAAGATAAGGATAAAATTTACCGCCTGACCTCGGAAGGAATAATTAGCGGACAATATATAAGGGCGGCTTCTTGTTTTGCCGGTGTCGGTCCCGAAGCCTTACAGAAAATTCCTGAATTAGATTCGTATACGCGGTTTATTGATAATCACGCTCATAAATCATTGATAAAAACCGACAACAATGAATATTTTAAGGCCGGTGGCATAAGTGCGGATTCAACATTTTTTAATTTTTTCCCATTCCAATCCATCTCCGGAAATTTAAATACAGCGCTTTCAGAAAAAAATAATGTGGTGATCGATAAGCCATTGGCTGAGAATCTTTTTGGCCGGGATTATCCAATCGGGAAAACAATTACGATCGATAACACTGAATATAAAATATCGGCAGTTATCAATAAGGTGCCTTCCAATTCACATATTCAATTCAGGTTTGTCATTCCCGTTTATCGTGATGAATGGTGGGTAAAACATCAGTGGAACGGAGATAATTCCATTACCTACTTTAAAATAAATACCAAAGCCGATTTAATTTCAATAGATTCAATGATCACCCGGATTATTTATGATCATAACGCCCTGTGGAAAAATGTAGGAATAAAATTAAAATTACAACCCTTATCCGATATACCCTATAGCCTGGATTTTAAATTTGACGCCGCAAAAAAGACCAGTAAACAAAACATCTATAATTTTTCAATCATTGCTTTTTTAATCCTGTTCATTGCCTGTATTAACTTTACCAATCTATTTATTTCCTCATCTCTTAATAGAAAAAAAACAGTTGGGATAAAGGTTGCCTCCGGTGCCTCCAAATTTCAGATTATTAAAGAATACCTTGTGGAAATATCCTTATATATACTTTTTTCCATACTCGTCAGTATTATCCTGCTGGAACTGCTACATCCTGTATTTAATGATTTGGCGGGATTTACGGTTTCAATAAATTTATTGAGTTCCCGTTTTTTAAAAATATTTATTCCCCTGATCATAATTACTACCCTGATGACAGGAATATTTCCAGGTTTGTTTATTACTAAATTTAATCCGGTTGAAATTTTAAAAGGCGCCAGCGTCTCAAAGATCAATAAAGGTCATCTTCAGATGATTTTGGTCACTTCACAATTCATTATCGCTTCTGTTTTAATAATTTCATTAATAACAATAGAAAAACAGGTTCGCTATCTTCAAAATAAAAACCTGGGATTTGATAAGGAAAATATCCTGTTTATTCATACAGAAGGAAATTTATCAAAAAGTCAAAACTGGGACAGGTTGGAAACCAACCTGATCCATGATCCCAATATAAATTCAATTGCCTGGCGGTTTAGTCTGCCAACGGAATGGAATCATGGGGCGGCCTTATCCTATAAACCGGACAAATCCGATATCATAACTGCTGAATGGGTTTTCATCGATAGAAATTACCTCGATTTAATGAACATTAAATTTATTGAAGGGGATAATGTATTTAAATATTGCAATGATTCAATGAATTATTGCATTGTAAATAAAAAAGCAATTAATGATTTAAAAATTGATCCACCCTACGTTGATAAGGTGATCCATGAATCCGGGGAAAATGAAACATTCGTGATAAAAGGAGTCATCGATAATATTAACGATAAATCCCTGGTTCAGCCTGTTGACCCTCAAATTTACACATTCCCGCAATGGGAGACGGACGAGAATGGAATACTATTATTCAAGGTGAATTCTAATTATAAAGAAGCAATAACCTCTATAAAAAAATACTGGCAAAAGGAAGTACCGGACCGGCCTTTTGAATACCAGTTTTTGGATGACACCTATAATGCGCTGTATAAATCCGAGATCAATTCCGGAAGGATCATAAGTATATTCACCATCCTGTCAATAATGCTGACGGCTCTTGGCCTGTTAGCTCTGACCTACTTTACCACTGAAAGAAGAACAAAAGAAATAGGCATTAGAAAGGTTAACGGAGCAAGCCTTAACAATATTCTTAAAATGCTGAATAAGGATTTTATGAAATGGGTCATCCTTGCCTTTATGATCGCTTGCCCGATATCCTTTTATACAATGAATAAATGGCTGGAAAACTTTGCCTATAAAACAATGCTGAGCTGGTGGGTATTTATTTTATCGGGAGTAATAGTAATATTTATTGCTTTAATAACGATTAGTTTTCATTCATGGAAAGCAGCCAATAAAAACCCGGTGGAAGTGTTGCGATATGAATAAGTGTTTAACAATGATTGACCGTCAGCCGATAATTAATCATTCCGTTGTATGAAACAATCCTTGAAACTTGCTTTAAGGAACCTGATGAAAAAACGGCTGATCAACCTGATCAATGTGGCCGGGTTATCGGTGAGTATGGCTATTGTAATTCTTCTTTCCGCCTATTGTTACAGCGAGCTGACTACCGATCGATTCCAGGAACACGGAAATAATGTCTATTTAATCAACACTTTTACTCCAGGGATATTAAAAGAATACCTGGAAAAAAATATATCCCCGGTCAAGGAGGTGGTAAGAATATCGTTACCCTGGAACCAGCCCGTTTTTCAGGCCGGTGGCCGGGAACCGTTTACTTCCAGTTTTATTTATGCCGACTCCGGGTTCTTTGACTTGTTTACCTATCATACCTTCCAGGGAAATTTAAAAAAAGCCTTGAACGATCCCGGAAACATTGTGTTGACAAGGAAAGAGGCCCAACGATTATTCGGCAAGAGCGATGTACTTGGAAAAACCGTAAAGCTCAATAATCAATATTTATTTACGGTCTCAGCGGTCATTGATGAACCGGCTGAAAACACTTTTTTGAGATTTAACGCCATCGTGCCGGTTTCAATCATGCCTGCGATCCATGTACATTCATCGGAATTTACCAACTGGGATGAATCCAATTTTCAAACCTTTATCCTGACCTCTGAAAATGTCAATAAGGCCGGACTTGAAAATAACATAAGGCAATTATTTATTAAAAATGCCGGTGAAGAGGATCCGCCTGAAAAGATAATTCTATGCCCTCTGAACAAAATCTATTTTTCATCTACGGATCTGTCGCACTTGATTCTTTCAGGGAATTATTTCAGCCAGGGAGACATGCAAAAAGTAATCATTTTTATAATGGTTGCCGGCCTGATACTCTTTATCGCCGTCATTAATTTTATAAATATTTCCACTTCCAGGCATTTTGAAAGAATTAAGCAGGCCGGCATTCAAAAACTGCTGGGGGCATCCAAATACACAATTTTCAGAAATTTATTTATTGAAACATTTCTCCTGTATTTTCTATCGGCCTGGATGGCAATAATCCTCTCAGAGTCGGCAAAACCGTTTATCATGACTTATACCGGGATCGGGTTTAACTATCATTTGATTTTTTCAGGAGGATTTATTGTCTGCATTGTTCTCACAGTATTGTTGTTAAGTACATTTTCAGGCCTATTCCCGGCATTGGTTATATCCTCCTCCAATATACTGGAAAATATGAAGGCTGTGGTTAAAACCGGATATAAATCGAACCTAAGGAGTATTCTTGTTGTCTCTCAGCTTATTATTGCAATCATCCTAATTTCCTTTACCATTTTAATTGAAAAACAAATCAGGTTCGGAAGTAAAAACCCTGGATTTAAGGATAATAACATAATGGTTGTCCATCTTACCCCGCAATTAAGCGAAAAGAAGGATGTATTAAGGAACCTGCTCAATGCTGTTCCCGCCATTAAAAATATTTCTTTTTCACAATTTCTCCCGGGGCAGGAAGTATCTTCCTGGGGCATGAACCTGCAAATAAATGGGACAGAAAAATTTGTTTATACCAATACATTTGATGCCGATGCAGAACTAATCAAAATGCTGGAGCTAAAACTTGAAAAAGGTCGGTTTTATTCCGATTCGTTATCTTCCGACCTAAATAAAGTGATAGTAAACGAAGCTTTTCTCAGGGATAATAAAATAACAGATCCGATAGGTGCCACTTTTTCCATGAGAAAAGGTGAACAATTCGAAATCATCGGCGTAATAAAAGATTTTCATTACCGCCCCGTAACCCTACCGGTAGCCCCGCTTGCAATTAAGAACAGGCCATACGCCTCCTATTGTCTTTTACAACTACAGAATGAAGATTTTAATTCTCTTCGCAACACGCTTTCCAATCTGAAAAATATATTTAGAAATTTATCGCCGGATTTCCCGGTTGAAATAAGCTTCCTGGATGCCGCCGTGGAGCATATGTACCGAAATGAAATACAGTTCCGAAAGGCATTTTTTCTTTTTGCCGGCTGCGCCATAGTGATCAGTTGCCTCGGGATCTTTGCGCTTTCTTTATTTGTATGTCAGAACCGTACGAAGGAGATCGGGATCCGGAAAGTGAACGGCGCCTCGGCCAGTCATATCTTTCGTTTATTGAACAGGGATTTTTTGAAATGGGTATTAGTCGCTTTTGTGATCTCATGCCCGATTTCATATCATGTCATGAAAATGTGGCTCGAAAAATTTGCATATAAAACACAAATTACCTGGTGGATCTTTGCCATGGCCGGAATTATAACCGTCATTATTGCCCTGGTTACGATCTCCTGGCAAAGCCTGCAGGCTGCCGCGGAAAATCCGGTGAATGCCTTGCGTTATGAATGAGATGAATATCCCGATTTTTAGTTTTATTTAAATTTCTATTATTATGCTTCGTTATAACCTCCGCCTTACCTTACGCAATCTTTTTAAAAACAGGGTCCATACACTCATCAATATTTTCGGCCTCTCCACGGGAATTGCCTGTTTCATACTAATATCGATCTTCGTTTATTATGAATGGCACTACGATGACTTTCATCAAGATGCCGACAGGATATACCAGGTCCTTCGGGTGGATATCAATCCTGACGGCAGTATACGGGGGTATGCAGGAAATACCCCTGAGCCATTAACGGCAACCCTGAGAAATGAATACGCCCAATATGGTACTACTATCGGGATTTACAGCGTTTTCAATGAAAAAACTCCTGTGGTTTCCAACGGGGAGGAACATTACGGTCTGACCGGCGTTTCGGTCGATCCGGAATTTTTCACGGTGTTCAACTTTCCGCTCATTACAGGAAATCCCAAAACATGCCTTCAGGGACCTAACGATGTCGTGATCACTGAAAAAGCGGCGAAAATTTATTTTGGTGATAACGATCCTGTCGGTAAAATGATCTCATTAGGAAAGAAAAATTTCATCGTAAGAGGGGTGGCCCGGAATTTTCCTAATAATACGGTTTTCAAATATGATGTTTTCTTTTCTTCGGAAATCCGTAAACAGTTGTCGGATCAGCTTGATTATGCCTGGTGGTCGTCGGGGTCATACAATTTCATTAAACTAAACCCGGGAGTGAATCCGGATAACCTCAGGGAAGCCTTCAACGATCTGAAAAAAAAGCATATCCCCGACTGGCTGATGAATGTAATTGGTTTCGATTTACAGCCCCTGAATAAGGTCCACCTGAATACCGATGTCGCGAGCCAGCTATTCCCGGCAATCGATCCGAAATACCTAACTATTTTGCTGATCGTGGCCATTTCGGTATTACTGATCGCTTGTATCAATTATATTAATCTGTCCACTTCCCAGGCAGGAAAAAGGGCGAAGGAAACCGGCGTAAAAAAAGTGGCCGGCGCCAACCGGGCCCAGCTCATGGGGCAGTATTTCAGCGAATCGGTTTTCATCGCTTTAATTGCAGTTTTTTTTGCAATGATACTTGCCGAGTTGTTGCTTCCCTGGTTCAATACACTTACCCAACGACAGCTGGAATTGAATTTCTTCGAACCCCGTTTCCTGCTGGCGGCAACCGGGTTTGGGATGTTCATCGGTTTTTTGTCAGGCATTTACCCGGGCCTGGTACTGTCTTCTTTTAAACCCGTTATTGTACTGAAAAGGGAATCTGCGGGAACAGGCCGTAAATCCTATTTCAGGAAAACATTGGTCATCATACAATTGACCGTAACCATTATCCTGATCTCCACCGAGCTGCTGATCCTGAAGCAGATCCGCTATATGCAAACGGCACCCCTGGGCTACGACCTGGATAATATACTGAGTGTTTCGCTGCTTTCGCTTGCGAATGACAATGCCGAAAGGTATGAACAGGCTAAGCTTTATTTACAAAACGTTTCTCCGTATACTATGCAGTACGGATTCAGTGAGGGAACGGTATCCGAAAACATCCCCGGATTTTATTTACAAAATCAATTCAGGATTTCAAAGCCGGGTTCAGACGATAAAATGGAAATCCAGTCGATTGCCATCGATACCTCATTCCTGGATGTTTTTAAAATAAAACTTTTACAGGGACGTAAATTCAGCGCTCAGGATGAATCCTCAAATCCCGAAAAGATCATTGTGAATGAGGCCGCTGTCCGCGAAATGGGTATCGATTCCCCGATCGGGCAGGTTTTCGGATCGGGACCCGGCGGGTCCGGTGCGTATGAAATTGCCGGTGTGGTTCCGGACCTTCATGTACAATCGTTACAAAACAAGGTGGTGCCGCTTATGTTCAAGTGCGGAGAAAAGAATAATTTTCCTGAATTCGTTTCCTTCAGGGTAGATCCGGGAAAGACGGGCAAAACCCTATTGTTCCTGCAGAAAAAATGGAAGGCGTTATTCCCGGATAAACCCTTTGATTATTTTTTTCCAAAGGATAGATACCTGGATCATTACGGAGAGGAAAGGAGAATGGCAAAGGTGCTGGCCGTCTTTGTAGTACTTACTATTTCCATTTCTGCTTTGGGAATATTGGCGCAGGTACTTTTCAATACCCACGTAAGAATAAAAGAAATCGGAATCCGGAAAACTTTCGGGGCATCGGTACTGTCTGTGATCGGATTGCTCTCGAAGGAGCTGATGCTATGGATCCTGATCGCTTTCGCTATCGCCTCATACCCTGCCTGGTATGTCATGAAACATTGGCTGGAAAATTTCGCGTACCGGACAACTATTTCCTGGTGGGTATTTTTTGCTGCGATTGGAATCATTGTTTTGGTGGCCTTATTAACTGCAGGAGGGCTGACATGGAAGGCCGCACGAAAAAACCCGGTGGATGTATTGAGATATGAATAGTGAAATTAATATATAAACTGATTTTAAATTATGCTCCGGTATTGCTTTAAGTTGGCTATTCGTCATTTGAGTTCGCGGAAAAAATATAGCCTAATTAACCTTGCTGGACTCTCTATCGGTTTTACGGCGGTAATACTTATTGCGCTTTATGTGCATAGGGAATTAACGTATGATTCATTTCATAGTCATACGAAAAATACTTATCTCCTGGAAGAAAATTTTTCCGGCCAAAATTTAGAATCCGGTTACAGGAGAACCCTATCGTCGGCGGAAACTGCACTTATCAAAAATAAAATTTCCGGAATAATAAATATTACCTTGTTGAACTTTTCCATAATAAATGAGTACAACAATTTTACATTTTCATATCGCAACCAGCTTTTTAAGGCGAATGATATAGTATTCTGCGATTCGGCCTTCAGATTTTTTTTTGATTTTAAATTAATACAAGGGGACTGGGAAAATATATTTTCCACATCCAATTCAATAATTCTTACAAAAAGTTTTGCCCGAAAAATATTCGGATCAAGTGACGTTATCGGGGAAGAGTTACAATCCGGAAATTCGACTTTTACGGTTAAAGGAATTTTACAGGATCCGCCCGATAACTCCTCCATACAATTTTCGGGGTTGATTCCTTTCACCGGAGCAAAAGCAGTAATTGGAAGGAATATAACAGATGCAAGTAATTCCGCGTTTATTCAGATTGATAAAGCTGTTGATCCGGCAAACATTGCTAATAAAATTTTAAAGGTTCTCAGGGCCGATTACTCCCTTTCAGGCACCTCGAATATTACCTCCATTCATCTGATTCCCCTGAGAAGTCTTTATTTCAGGACTCCTCTCCCGTTTGAAAAAATCCGGTACGGCAACATGCACTTTGTATATATTATTCTTTCTGTCGGCGTTGTTATTTTACTACTCGCCTTGATTAATTTCATTAACATATATGTAGCGCTCCAATCTAAACGGATGAAAGAGTTCGGCCTCGGGAAAATATCGGGTGCAGGGTGGATATTTTTATCATGCCCGTTTATCTTTGAAGCTTTGATCCTGTGTCTCGCTGCTTTATTCATAGCCTTCATGCTGGTTGAAATATTATTTACGTATTTCAACCATTTGATTGAATACGGGATCAGCGAAAATATCCTGTTTCAACCTGCCTTTATCTTTACCGGCATTTTATCAGTCATCCTGATCGCAGTGATTTCAGGAATTATTCCAATATTTTATTTTAAACAATATAATGTTTTAAAAATTGTTAAAGAGGAAATTACACGAGGACCGAAAGGATCCCAGGTAAGAAAAGGATTGATCGTATTCCAGTTTATGGTAATGTATATCTTAATCGCCATAACCTTTATCATTCAAAAACAACTGGCATTTATTAACAATAAAAACCTTGGCTTTAAAAAGAAAAACCTTGTTGAAATTGAAGTGGGTTATTTGAACTCTGATAAAGAAGCCTTTAAAAATGATATTATCAATAGGCCGCATATTACCGGATACGGGTTATCGGAACTGGGCATCGGATCCGCGAACGAATGGGTTGGGGATTTGCTTTACAGAGGCACAAAAAGGGAAGTTCATTATTATGCAATTCCCTGTGACAGTGCTTATCCGAGAGTGATGGGATTTGAATTCATCCGGGGAAATAATTTTCTTCCGGGAATGAATGAAAATACCGGTGGAATAATTCTCAACGAAACGGCCATGAAAGAATTCGGTATTTCGGATGACCCGCTGGAGGCAACCATTAATGACATACCGGTCATCGGTATTGTCAAAGATTTCAACTTCCGTTCATTACACGAACAAGTAAGTGCTGTGGGCCTGTTGTACCGTCCCAAATATGCCGATTTCGCTACGATCAGGATCGACAATAATGATCCCACTGTGATTTCAGAGACAATGGATTATTTAGAAAAAACCTGGAAGAAATATGATAGGCAGGACCCGTTCGACTATACTTTTCTCGATCAACGGATCGATAATTTCTATAAAAAAGAAAGAAAACAGTCAAAGGCATTTATCGATTTTTCCGTCATTTCCATAATCCTTGCAGGTCTTGGATTATTCAGCCTTTCCATCCTGTCAATAGAATTAAGAACAAAGGAAATTGGTATCCGGAAAGTAAATGGCGCTTCGTTATCAGGTATTATAAATCTGCTTTTCAGGGATTTCACCATATTGGTTATCATCGCTGTGATTATAGCCTTTCCGGTCAGTCTCTATCTTTCGAAAATATGGCTTGAGCGTTTTGCATATAAAACCGCCGTAACAATTTGGCTATTTCTGTTAACGGGATCCATTACCTTCCTAATTGCCTGGATCAGTATATTCTGGCAATCCGTTAAGGCTGCCCGCCGAAACCCTGTGGATGCTTTACGTTATGAATGATCTTGCCTGAATTTCTGACCGGGCTTTCATTTGCATTCCTGCTTTTTGATTTATGAAGCAATTTTTATTCATTTCATTATGGTTCCAAATATTACGACATTGCCTGTATTTATGCTTTTAATGGAAATAAAGATGAAGCGATAAGGTACCTTGCCCTGGCTAAACGAAACCAGGTGAATGGTGCCTTCTTCTACACCACATCAGTGCTTACCGAGCCCATATTTGAGAATATCCAGAACGATCCCCGCTTCAAAGAACTGGTCGCTGATAAAATCGGGGAAGAACTTCAATATAAGAAAGTCTTCCGCAATAAGGTGGGCAGCGCTGTTCTGGCAGGGGAGTTCGGGTTTTTGAAGGAACATTAATTTTACTTAGGACCCCTTACCTGTCAGAAAGAAAATTTGAACAATCATCCGCTAACATGTATTCCTGTTTTAAAAACTTTATTGGCGCACAATTCTAATAACGGTCCATAAATCATTCCGACCACTGTAAAAAACATTAAACCCATTATATTACCATCAAGAAATGGGATGGATGTAATAGGCCAAATAAGAAATCCCGGTAATACTCCATGCAGTATATTGTTCATCTTAAGCCGGCTAATACCGATAAAAAATCCCGGCAAATACGCCCTCTGCGTAACCCCGATATTAATCGGAGCCCCGTGTCCTAATGGGTAAATTCCCATACGTTAGAATGGAAATCATTCATTTGAAACGGGCCGTCAATTTCATGTCCCTGCAATTATTACTTCTTATTTCTTTTTACATTAATTCACTATATGGTAAATTGAGCATACGTAATTTTTTCAGACAATAAATTTTTATAAAAATGATAACTAAAAATACCTTTATTATATTTTTCCTGTGTATTAGCTCATCATTAGTCTTCGCCCAAAAGACACATAATTATGAGATTAATTCCCCGGACGGCAATATCGTTTTGAAAATAGAAGCAGGAAAAAAACTTCGCTGGTCGGTGACGGATCAGGGAAAGCCGGTCATCATGCCTTCGGCAGTTTCCTTAATACTTGAAGGCGGCGAAGTACTGGGTGACAATGCTTCCATACTTTCGGCCAAAAAAGATCAGATAAATACGCATATCAAGGCTTTCGATTATATAAAATCCGTGATTCCTGATCAATACAGCCAGCTCACCCTGAATTGTAAAAATAATTTCGGCCTGATCTTCCGCGTGTATAATGACGCCGTCGCCTATCGCTTCTTTACCACCCGGAAAGGTGACCTGGTCATAAAAAACGAAGAGGCTAATTTCAATTTCGATTCCGATTACCGCGACCTTGTCCCTTACCTGAATGACTACCGTGACGGCCGTAAATTCTGCGCTTCCTTTGAATCGCAATATAAGGACGAGACCCTCTCGGAATTCGATAACGATTCCCTGGCCTTTCTGCCCGTTTTGGTGGATATGGGGAGCGGAAGAAAAGTGGATATAATGGAAGCCGACCTGGAAGATTACCCCGGTATGTTCCTGAACCTCAATGAAACCGGGAAAGGATTTAAAGGGATATATGCTCCCTACCCTTTAAAGGAAGAACAAACAGGGCGGAATTATATTCCGACTGAGAGGGCGGATTACATTGCCAAAACGACGGGTACACGGAGCTTCCCCTGGCGTGCGGTGGCAATCGCCGAACAGGATAAGGATTTACTGAACAATGATATTGTCGAGAAGCTGGCTTCGCCGCCAAGAATCGAAGATGTATCGTGGATAAGACCCGGCCAGGTATCGTGGGACTGGTGGAATGACTGGAATATTTCCCATGTCGATTTCAGGGCCGGGATCAATACCAAGACCTATGAGTATTATATTGATTTTGCCGCTGCCAATAAAATTCCTTATATCATTATGGACGAAGGCTGGGCCGACCCGCATACGCTCACCAAAACCCGGCCGGATATCGATCTTCCGGAAATTATCGCCCATGGAAAAGAAAAGGGCGTGGGGGTAATTCTCTGGGCCACGTGGTATTCCATGTTGCAGGAAATGGATACGGTTTTCCCGATGTATGCTAAAATGGGAATTAAAGGCTTTAAAATTGATTTTTTCGACCGTGATGATCAGCTTGTAGTGGCCTCCACTTATACTATTGCAAAAGCCGCGGCAGAAAACCGCCTGATGGTAGATTTCCACGGAATTTACAAACCTACAGGACTGCAACGGACATATCCCAACGTTGTCGGCCAGGAAGGTGTGAAAGGTATGGAAAATGTAAAGTGGGCCCATGAAAATGTCCCTCGTGAGGACGTGATCCTCCCCTTCCTGCGTATGCTGGCCGGGCCGATGGATTATACGCCGGGAGCCATGCGAAATGCCAACAAACAAAATTACAGGCCAATCAATAGTATGCCTATGAGCCAGGGTACGCGCTGTCACCAGTTGGCTATGTACACAATCTTCTTTGCCCCGCTGCAAATGTTATCGGACAATCCGACCATCTATATGCGCGAGCAGGAGTGCACTGATTTTATTACCAAGGTTCCGACAACCTTTGATGAAACGGTTCCGCTGGATTGCAAGGTGGGAGAATATGTCGCTGTCGCCCGGAGAAAAGGAGATACGTGGTTTGTCGGCGCCATGTCCAACTGGACGGCCCGGGACTTTACCCTCGATTTTTCATTTCTTCCGCCCGGAAAATACCATGCGGTGATCTTTAAAGACGGCATCAATGCAGATCGCGATGCAACGGATTATGTAAAGGAGGAAAAAGATATCGCATCAGGTGATACCATAAAAATACATCTATCCACCGGTGGGGGCTGGACGGCAAGGATCGGGAAAAAAGATTAGTTGATTCTAAATTCCCGATTATTTCAGATTTCATATATTATTCATTATTAATTTTTTTCAAAAGCAACGAATTAATACTATTTAGCATCAAATAATATATGGAAGTTATATGTGTCGAAACGGAAGCTTTTTACCAGTTGTTGGAAGAGGCTATTAAACTTGTGAAAAAAAATCAAGATGAAGAAAAACAAAAATGGCTGCAGAACGACGAAGTCATGAAATTGCTGGGTATTAAATCGAAAACCACGCTTCAAAAACTAAGAAATGAAGGCCAGGTTCGCTATTCACAGCCTATGAAAAAAATCATTCTTTATGATCGTGATTCCATAATGGATTATTTAGAGAGACATGCCAGGGACATTTTTTGAAAAACCGGAATCAGAGCTAAAAAGCAGATCAGAATACAGAATATTAAATTAACTGATTCAATTTAATCCGGATTTTTTAATACGAAATAATAGCTGCTACGGGTGGGAGTATTTCCTGTTAAAGGTCAAATTATCCAGTGCCCTCTCTTTCCCCTTTATATGCTCCATAGATATAAAAAACTGAAAGAAAATTCCAGCTCAATACATGAATGGCAAACGAATTGAAAACCACTTTTCAACCTGAAA
>CAYNCU010000112.1:13312-13846 GCA_964395765.1 uncultured Roseivirgaceae bacterium
ATCCGAATTAATAGCTACTACCGGCGGGGGTATTTCCTATTGAAGGTAAATCATTCCATGCCCTCCCGGCCACCTTTGTGCACACTGTGGATAAAAAAATTGGAATGAAAATTCCAGCATTTAGCATGAAAGACAAACGAATTGAAAACCACTTTTCAGCCTGAAATCTTATCACGCTAATTTTTTAGATTCTATTAACACCTCCTTGACCATTGCCTTGGCAACCTACAGGTGCCGTCATGAATTCAAGGTATTTTATTAATAAATAATTGACTCGGGCATGAATTTTTCGAAATTTCTTTAAAAATATTATTGACTTCATCATTTAAAGGGAATTCACCTATTCATAAGAATAATTATGTAATTTCATAAGAGGAAAAGGAAAAAGATAATTTTCTAATTTGCACTAGAGATAGTTATGGGTAAAAATATTTTTTCCCCCATCTTACTGTTTTTCCTGGCTGCCTGTGAAAGCATTGTCGAACTCCCCTTGCCTGTCATCAATCCTCCGTTGACGGTAAATGCCGTCTTTAC
>CAYNCU010000113.1:0-10035 GCA_964395765.1 uncultured Roseivirgaceae bacterium
TCACAAAAATTCGACAAAATGAAATATTCATGTTCGGCATTTGTTTTTCATTGGGGATTGGACAAACGGTATGATCAGTTGGGACTGCATAATGTAATAATATCCGATAAATACAGGAAAAACCTCGACAAGATATTCCATTCGAAATCATTGGGCAACCAACCGGATTTTTATATTTATGCGCCGGTCCTGCATGACCCGTCAGCCGCCCCGGAAGGGGGGGATACTATTTCGGTAATTGTCCCGGTTGGGAATGTTGATTCAAAATTTAAACAGGACTGGGAGGAAATGGAACGGAAGGCAAGGAATTATGTTATTCAACGGTTAAAGCGGATGAATCTTGGGGATATTGAGGACCATATCAAGTTTGAAATTGCCATTCAACCAAAGGCATGGGAAAATCAATGTAATATATCCAGAGGTGGCGTATTTGGAAGTTTAAATCACAGCATAATGCAGATGGGATATTTCCGGCCCCATAACCGCCACGACCGGTATAAAAATCTCTATTTCGTCGGGGGAAGTACCCATCCTGGAAGCGGCGTGCCGCTTGTATTATTATCCGCGAAATTGGTAACAGACAGAATTTTAAGTGAAAATTAAAAATAATCTAATTGGTTAATAACCCCATTTACTAATATTCGTTAAACATGCTAAGGCAAATTTTTTTTAGGATAAACATTTTTTAAACAATCTCTTTCATGAAAAATATAAATATCAGTAATCAGAATGATTACCTGGAGATCTTGAAATCCATTAACTACAGGAATATTCTGAAACATCCGAACATTCTTATTGCCGCGAACTTCTGGGAACAGGACAGGTATTTCGCGGCCAAAATATGTTATAGTTTCATGCGTGCGGTTGACGATATGATTGATAATTATAAGGCGGAAAACACGATCATCGAAGACTGTAAAAAGGTAGAATTGCTTAATAATGTTAACACATGGATTTCACAAATTAAGGGACAAAATGAAGGAAAACTCATATATGGTGAATTGCAGAATGTAGTCAGGGATTTTAAAATCCCCCTTTGGCCATTTGAAAAATTCTCGCAATCAATGATCTATGATATATACCATGACGGATTTCCGACATTTGACGATTTTGTTGAGTATTCTAACGGAGCTTCCGTATCCCCGGCGGCAGTATTTGTTCATCTTTGCGGAATTACGCACGAAAGTAATGAATACGCTGAGCCTGTTTTTGATGTTATGAAGGCAGCCACTCCATGCGCCATGTTCAGCTATATCGTACATATTATCCGTGATTTTCAAAAAGACCAGATGGATCACCTGAATTATTTTGCCGGCGATATAATGGAAAAATACGGCGTAACACGTAAGGAACTGTATGATATCGCCAATGAAAGCATGAAAATAAGCCCTGGTTTCCGGATGATGATGGGAGAATATTATACTATTGCCGACCGGTACAGACTCGAAACCTACAAAATAATTGACAGAATAAAACCATTCCTCGAACCCAGGTACCAGTTAAGTCTTGAGATAATATTCAATTTATATTTAATGGTATTTGAACGGATTGATATAGATCGCGGACAGTTCACCGCGGAAGAACTCAACCCGGGTTTGAATGATATTTTAATAAAAGTGAACCGGGTGATAGAGAACTTCAAAGCCTATGAACCCGGTTCAAATTCTTCTGACTTGTAATCCTACCCGTTCTTCAAAGATAATCCGGATTGTAGAGGATAGGATTTTAATAAGAAGTCATTCCTTTATAAACCCTCGAACGGTTGTAGGGTACAATATAACCGTCAAAGGTATAACGGTTACCCCAGTTGTCGGAGATCTTGGCTGAGCTTCTTCCGTTGGAATAAACATTAAGGAAAATATCGGAACTTCCGATCAGGGAGGTCAATGCGGTACAATGAATGAAAATATTCTTATTTTTTGTTATATCGTAACGCATTAATTTGCCTTCAAAAGTTATTCCACCTAATCCATTCGCTCCCATACTCTCGTCCGAAGCAAACTGTACTGTCAGTACACTGTCTTTAAGGGATACAAAATTCAGGGTAGAATTAACCGGGTAGCCCATGTTATAACGGTTATAAATCGTATTAGCCTCAATTACCCAGTTCTTCGACTTAATAAGGGAGTCAAGGCGATTAAGATTTTCAACTGCTGTTTCACGATTTCGTTCCTTTTTCAGTTTATGTTTGTCTACTTTGGTTTGCACCGCAGAATCCTGATTTGCCATACTTTCATCCTGTGCATTTATAAAACCGACATTTACCAGGAATAATACAATTACGAAAATTATTTTTTTCATAACGCTTACATTTTAAATAACTTATCAATTAAATAAACGAATATTTTATTCGACGAGTTAACGCTAAACGTGTTAAAATGTGTTAATATAAAGTCCGGCCTCTTCTATGATTATATATCATTCCTTTGAAAAATTTCATAACGATAATTTATTTTGAATTGACTTTAATCCGCCTTGGCGTTCCGCTTCGGCCGAGGAGAAGGCTGTGATATAATTCTCCGGAGCTCTGCTTCTGAAATTTGGGTCCCGGGTTTGCCATAGGGTTAAATACCTTTTATTCAAATTGCCCCATTTATCTTCATGGAAAGCAAATCGAATAGAAGGTCTCAGTCCTTCGTATCTTTTTTAATATCGGTGGTGCAGGAAAAAGAATTGTTTTTGATTTTTTCGAATGACTCTTTCCCGCTCTGGTAGGCGAACCAGGCAACGCCCAGGCCTCCGACTAAATCTATATAAGGAACGTATGCCAATTCATACGCAAGGCTCGAACCTAAAAGGACGATCGACAGATAGTAACATGTTTTAGAGCATTCTGCGTCGGCGATTACAGGCGCCGATTGCATTTTATTGCCGATATTCAGTTTGATTTTATATAATGCATACATAGCAGCTATCGATATAACAGCAATAACAATTCCCGCTTTTGTTGTATAGGGTCGTGAGTTGGTATAGAAAACACTTCCGGCGCCGACTATTAATCCTAAGGTGAGCACATAGAAGGATATTCCTGTTATACGCAACGCTGCATTTTCAAACTTGTCACGTAAAGCGATATCGGGATTCTTTTGTAAACGCAACATTAAATGCAATATACCGAAGCCGGAGATAACTTCTACAAAACTGTCGATTCCAAAGCCGAATAAAGCCAGGGTTCGATCCCCTGAGCCGTACCAGACAGAAGCTATGCCTTCAAGTAAATTATATACGATTGTCAGTATGCTCAGATATAATGCATTTTTGATCAATTTTTCCGAGTCAATTTTTTTTGCCGATTCCAGCATGGATATAATACTATATTCCCTGAAAAATAATTTATATATTCAACTAATTTTATAAAATTACATCATTAAGAATAAAGTTATGAAAACACATAAATTATTTATCCCTGTATTTTTTTGCTTATTTGTATCATTTTCATCTTTCGGTCAGGATAATGGATGGACCCAATTGTTCAACGGCAAGGATCTGAATGGCTGGAAGCAACTCAACGGGAAAGCAATGTTTAAAGTAGGCAACGGCGCCATTGAAGGGATTTCGGTATTAAATGAGCCGAATAGTTTTCTTTGTACAGAAAAAAACTACGATGATTTTATCCTGGAAATGGAAGTGAAAGTTGATCCCCCGCTCAATTCCGGTATTCAATTACGGAGTAACAGCAGTCCTGATTTTCAGAACGGTAGGGTTCATGGTTATCAATGTGAAATTGACCCCAGTGCAAGAAAATGGAGCGGAGGTATTTACGAAGAAGCAGGAAGGGGATGGCTTTACAACCTGACCCGCAACCCGGCCGGCAGGAAAGCCTTTAAAGAGGGTGAGTGGAACAAGTACCGGATCGAAGCGACAGGAGATACCATTCGCACATGGATAAATGGTATCATGTGCGCAAACCTGGTGGATAATATGACCCATTCCGGTTTTATTGCGCTGCAGGTTCATTCGATTGGCAGCGATCCGGAAATGGCCGGTAAAAAAGTGCTATGGAGAAATATCAGAATCAAAACTGTTGATCTTATGAATTCCAGACTGAAACCGGATCCTATGGTAGCGGAGATTAATTATATCCCCAATACATTAACACCGACGGAAATAAAAAATGGCTGGCGGTTGTTATGGGACGGAAAAACATCGATGGGATGGAAGTCGGCGAAAGGTGAAAAGTTTCCTGAAAAAGGCTGGGTTATCAAAGACGGCGTCCTGACCGTCCTGGAAAGCGGAGGAGGAGAAGCGGCCTTCGGTGGAGATATCATTACGGATGCCCAATACAGCAATTTTATTTTCGAAGTGGATTTTAGTATTACCAAGGGGGCCAACAGCGGTATAAAATATTTTGTTGACCCTGAACTCAATAAAAAAGCGGGTTCAGCAATCGGACTGGAATATCAGATCCTCGATAATGCCAATCACCCCGATGCGAAAGAGGGCGTTGATGGCAACCGTACCCTGGCCTCCCTGTATGACCTGATTCCGGCAGAGAATCTTTCCGTTCCGGGAACGGAGGTTCCGTTCAATGGTATTGGTGAATGGAACCGGGCAAGAATTGTTGTAAGGGGAAATCATATTGAACACTGGCTGAATAATGTTAAGGTTGTGGATTATGAAAGAGGTACGCAGATCTTCAGGGCCCTGGTGGCCAAAAGCAAGTATCATGTATGGCCGGATTTCGGTGAGGCGCCGGAAGGAAATATCCTTTTACAGGACCATGGAAATGAAGTTCATTTCAGGAGTATCAAGATAAAACCTCTATGATCCGTGCCGATAAAAACATTTCTCCAGAAAAACTGAAACTACTGTTAAAAAAATTCTGGGAATTATCCAGCGGGAAGATCAGGTTAATAGAAAGAGATTTTGATTTCAAAAAGGGGGCACCTGTTTTAACTGAACAAGGTCAATATAAGTCTAAAGGCTGGACAGAATGGACATTAGGATTTCATTACGGCTCTGCCATTTTCAATTTTGAAATAACCGGAGAGCAGGACCTGCTGGAATTAGCCAAAAAAGGAACAGTAAACCGTATGCCTGTCCATATCAGTCATACTGGTGTGCATGACCATGGGTTTAACATAATAAGCACTTACGGAAACCTCCTGCGATTGACGCATGATAGGAAAATAAAGGCGGACGAGTGGGAAGAAAACTACTATAAGCTGGCTATAAAATTATCCGGCGCGGTTCAGGCTAACCGTTGGACAGAACTGAATAGCGGCGGATTCATATATTCATTTAACGGTCCTCATTCATTATTCATCGATACCCTCCGAAGCGTGAGAATACTTATTTTGAGTCATATGCTGGGTCATGAATTGCTCGGGGAAAATGATGTAAAAATCAACCTGCTTGAAAGGGCTGTCGACCACTTGAAGACTACTGCAAGTTATTCCGTTTATTATGGAAAGGGCAGAGACGGCTATGATCTGCCCGGAAGAATCGCCCATGAGGTAATTTTCAATACCCGGAATGGCAGTTACCGCGGACCCAATTCTCAACAAGGTTATTCCGGCAGAACCACATGGATGCGCGGACTGGCATGGGCAATCCTGGGCTTTTCCGAAGAACTGGAGTTTTTTGACGATCAGGATGCTAACCTCAAGGAACTATCTGTAAAAATTACCGATCTAAAAGACGTTTTATTAAAAGCCGCAGTAATAACTTCTGATTTTTATCTTGAAAATGCCGCCTCCGACGGTATACCTTATTGGGATTCCGGCGCACCCGGCCTGGAAAAAATAGGGGATTACAAAAATCTCCCGGCCGATCCATTTAATGCTTTTGAGCCGGTGGACAGTTCTGCAGCAGTAATTGCCTCACAGGGCTTGCTTAGGTTAGGTCATTATCTTGAAAAATCCGGGCAGCCTGAAAACGCAAAAAAATATTTACAGATCGGTCTCACCATTGCAGAAACATTGTTCAAGGCGCCTTACCTGTCTGAGGATCCGCGGCACCAGGGACTCATACTTCATTCCATTTATCATCATCCGAACCGATGGGATTACCAGCCTGAAAAAGACAAGGTACCCTATGGGGAATCCAGCCTCTGGGGAGATTATCATGCAAGGGAACTGGCTGTTTATCTGGAAAATTTATTTACTTCGGGTAATTATTACACTTTTTTTAACTGCATAAAATGACACCTTCGCAATCCGTTCTGTCAAAAGCATGTCTTCACACCATTACAACCCGCCCCTGGAAACTGGATATTGCCATACACAAATATGTCAATGCCGGTATCGGCGGCATTTCCGTCTGGCAAAATTTTCATGACGACTTTACCGTAAAGGAAGCCTCAGCCCTGTTAAATAATTCAGGCTTAAGGGTGGTTTCGCTCGTGAGGGGAGGCTTTTTTACGGGCTCAGAAGAAAAGATCAGATTAAAGGCGGTTGAGGATAATAAAAGAATGATTGATGAAGCCTTAGCTATCAATGCGGATATGCTTGTTTTGGTTTGCGGATCGACGCCCGGCCAGTCATTAGCTTTATCGAGAGAACAGATAGCGCGGGGGATCGAAGCCATTCTCCCCGTGGCTGAAAAAAATAAAATTAAACTGACCATTGAAGCGCTTCACCCGGTTTATTCCGATAGCCGTTCCGCCGTTAATACGCTTAAATTAGCCAATGACCTCGTTATCGGTTTTGACTCGCCATGGCTGGGAATAGCTGTAGATGTTTACCATGTGTGGTGGGACCCCGACCTGAAGCAGGAAATCTTTCGCAGCGGTGAGCATAATAAATTGTTCGCTTTTCACCTTTGTGACTGGCGCACACCCACCAGGGATATATTAAATGACCGGGAATTAATGGGGAGAGGAATTATCAACATCCAGGAAATTATAAATTGGATGAATGCGGCGGGCTTCAGTGGCATGTATGAAGTTGAGATCTTTTCGGAAGCTTACTGGTCGATGGACCAGGATGAATATTTATCCCAAATAATTGCATCTCTTCAAAATTATGAATATTAAATTATGACAGTCCTGAAAACGGGAATTATAATGAACGGTGTGACCGGCCGGATGGGGACAAATCAGCATCTTATGCGCTCCATTGTCGAAATAATCAGGGAAGGCGGAGTGTTGCTTAAAAACGGGGATCGTGTTCTTCCCGATCCGATGCTGGTCGGAAGGAATAAAGACAAACTGGAGAAATTGAGTGACCTGACCGGCATTTCAAATTTTACTACCAGTCTTGACGAGGTGATGAATGATAAAAAGTATCCGATTTATTTTGATGCACAGACGACCGGCCTCAGGGTGGAGTCGGTAAAATTGGCAATCAAAGCAGGCAAGCATATTTATTGCGAAAAGCCGGTAGCAGGCACCACGGGAGAAGCACTGGCATTATTTCACTTGTGCCATGAAGCAGGTCTTAAAAACGGTGTGGTTCAGGATAAGCTTTGGTTACCGGGATTGTTAAAATTAAAATCACTTGTCGATAATAATTTTTTTGGGAAAATACTTTCCGTAAAGGGCGAATTCGGCTATTGGGTTTTCGAAGGCTATTCGGTTCCTTCACAACGACCTTCCTGGAACTATAAAAAAGAAGAAACAGGAGGGATCATATTGGATATGTTCTGCCATTGGCGCTATGTTCTCGAAAATATTTTCGGAAAAGTGAGATCGGTTTCCTGTATCGGTGCAACGCAGATACCCAAAAGAATTGACGAACAGGGGAATGAATATGATTGCACAGCCGATGATGCTGCATACGGTACCTTTTTACTGGAGAATGGGATTATTGCCCAATTCAATTCTTCATGGTGTACAAGGGTACGACGGGATGATCTTCTGACGATACAGGTGGATGGAACAAAGGGGTCCGCCGTATCGGGATTGCGGGATTGCCTTTGTCAGGATTATCGTTCCACCCCGAGACCCGTCTGGAATCCCGATATACCTCAAGCCATTAACTTTTATGATAACTGGACAGCGATAGGAGTGGATGAAAATTATCCGAATGCTTTTAAAATACAGTGGGAACTATTCCTGAAACATGTAGCAGGGGAAGAGCCTTTCCCATGGACTTTACTTGAAGGGGCAAAAGGGGTACAATTGGCTGAGGCAGCAATGGAAAGCTGGAAAGAAAGGAAATGGATTGATCTTAAAGATTTAAAGTAAGATGGAAAAGAATGCATTAATAACCGGAGGAAGTCGCGGAATTGGTCTTGGTATAGCAAAGTCTCTAGCCCGGGAAGGATACCAGTTGGCTATTAACGGAATCAGAGATGAAAAACAGGTGGAACCCGTTATAGAGGAACTGAAGAATACCGGTATTAAAGTTATTTATTGCCGCGGGGATATCGGAAAACCTGCGGGGAGGGAATCAATCCTGCATCAGGTCAAAAAGAATTTCAACCATCTTAATATATTGGTGAATAATGCAGGAATGGCCCCGCGGGAAAGAAAGGATATACTGGAAGCTTCTGAAGAAAGTTTCGAAGAAGTAATGCATGTAAACCTTATGGGTCCATATTTTTTAACCCAGTCCATTGTCAAATGGATGATCGCAGAAAAAAAAGCCGCTCCGGATTATCACGCCTGCATCATTACCATTTCTTCCGTATCATCGACCATCGGGTCGGTTAATAGGGGAGAATATTGTATTTCCAAGGCCGGGTTATCCATGATGACCAAGCTATATGCTGCCCGTTTGGGTGAGTACAATATACCGGTTTATGAAATTCAGCCCGGGATTGTGAATTCGGATATGACTTCCGCTGTTAAGGAAAAATATGACCGGATGATTGAAAATGGTTTGCTGGTACAAAAACGATGGGGATTGCCTTCCGATGTAGGTAAGGCGGTAGTCATGCTGGCCCGTGACGATCTTTCCTATTCGACCGGCCAGGTAATCATGATTGACGGGGGAATGTCCATTGGAAGACTGTAATATAATCCGCCTTCGTCTTCCGCTTCGGCGGACGAGAAGGCTGTCGTATAATTCACCGGAGCGCAACTCCGGAAATTTGGGTTCAGGGCTTGCCCTGAGGTTAAGTACCTTTTATTAAGATGAGAAAAATAATTTTCAGAATCACCTTGATCGTTACGCTTATACTGGCGGTCCTTACTTTTTCACCCCTGGTAATCCCGGAAAATATTTTCAGACCGGAATGGGCAGGAATGCCTTATTCTTTATGGATGAGTTTCCTGGTTACCATTTTAATGTTGATGAACATAATTATAGCCACACGTTTTCACCCGGGAGATAAAAAATAAATATGCTTCGTTGGCTATTCATACTCGGTCCTGCTTATATCCTGATATTAATCGGGCTGGGATATATTTCAAAAAAGAAAATCAAGAATCCGAATGACTTTGTAATGGGCGGATTTAATATCGGGCTTGTTCTTGGGTTTATTTCTTTTTCTGCGACATTATTCAGCACATTCACTTTGATGGGCATGCCCGACTTTTTCAGGATTAACGGGATAGGAGCGTGGATTTTCCTGGCTGTTTCCGATGCATTCATGTTGTATTTCATTCTCTGGTTCGGCCCCAGGCTCAGGCAGCTTGCCTCCAATCCTGAGTTTAAAGGTATTGGCGTATTATTAGGAGACATTTACAAAACCCCGCTGGCTACCTATGTCTATTTTGCCGGGATCTTTCTTTTTCTGGTTCCTTATGTGGCGATTCAGATCAGGGGTATTTCTATTTTTCTCAATGCGGCTTTCGAGAATGTTTTTCCTTTCTGGATCTGGGGCGTGATTATTATCGTGGTTATGTTAATCTACAGTTTTACGGGAGGATTGAAGGCGATCATTTACAGTGATGTGGTGCAAGGATTATTGTTGTTAATTGCCGTATGGTTTGTCGCTTTCAAATATATAAATGTTTCTTCCGGCCTGTCAGGGCTTTTTAGTGAAGTGCAAAATATCAACCCGAAATTGCTTTCCATCCCCGGCCCACAGGGACTGTTGACACCCCAGTTTTTAATCGCTTCCACCATTGCCATTGTTATGATTCCGGTAACCCAGCCCCAGCTGACTACCCGACTGATCGTCATGAAAAGCATGACTGCCATGAAG
>CAYNCU010000113.1:10045-13846 GCA_964395765.1 uncultured Roseivirgaceae bacterium
CGCCCGCCGGGAGATGATCGTGTTGACCATGACCGCCATGAAGAGGATGAGTATGGGGGTCTGTTTTTTCGCGATACTCGTCATATTTCCGACCCTGGTTATTGGTATGACAGGAGCAGTCCATTACGCCGGATTATCAACAGCCGACTTTCTGTCGAGGGTGCTGATTACCGATCATTCCTATCAGATTGCAACCTTGATTTTGCTGGGCCTTGTCGGGGCGGCAGTTTCCACCAGTGATGCGCAGCTTTTTGCCTTAGGGACCGAATTCCGATCCATCATCAAAGGAGGTGAAAAACAAGCCATGTTCAGGACACGGCTGGCCATGTTACTATTTGCTATAATAGCTTTTATATTCTCGTTGTTAAGTTCCGACCAATTGGTATTGTTAGCCAGGGTCAGTTTTACGGGTACAGGATTGCTTGGCCCCATGGTATTAAATGCGGTTTTCCAAAAAAACAAAGTAAGCAAAATCAATATTTATCTTTCCGGCCTGGCATTAATTGTCTTCATTTTATCACTGGCAGGATGGTTTCCTACCAGGATATTCAAAATACAGTTGGATTTGTTACTATTTATAATTCTCTTTTCCGTCATGTTTATTAATATGATAATAACACGCAAACCTCGCGCTGAACGATAAAAATTATTAAATTCGCGCTAATTGTTCCGTTACCTAAAAAGCTCCCCCATGCCTGTTAAATCCGTTTTCAATTTCAAAACGTTTTTTATTTTTCTTGGCCTGGCTGCAGGTTTATGTGCTCCCAACCGATCAAGTGGTCAGGATAAAGGGGAAAACCAGGTTCTTTTCAGCAGTGATAAATTACTGGAAATAACCCTCCGTTCGGATTTTAAAAACATTTTAAATGAAAGAGTGGATGATCCTGAATACCACAATGCGAGTATTATTTATTCCGATTCCAGTGGAAACTCCATTCAACTTCCGGCACGGATAAAAGTAAGGGGGAATTTCAGGTTGGACCCGAAACATTGCAAATTCCCTCCGATTTTGGTGAACTTTAAAAAAGAGGAAGTAAGAGGAACGCTCTTTAATAACCAGAATAAACTTAAATTGGTCACACCCTGTCAGAGTGATAAATATGTATTGCGGGAATATATGATCTATAAATTATATAACGCGGTAACGGAAAACAGCTTCAGGGCTCGCCTTTTAAAAGTAAATTATTTTGATACCGTCCGGAATAAATCTTATTTTGAAAGATACAGTTTTTTCCTTGAAGACAATGGCCGGATGGCGGAAAGGAATCATCGGGAAATTACGGATAAGTTTTACAACCCTTACCAGCTCAATCGTGATGCGATTGTAAAGTTGGGTTTATTCGAATATTTGATAGGTAATAATGACTGGTGGGTGACCTCCCATAAGAATATCAATTTAATTCAAAGAGACAGCACGGAGAAGGCGATAGCGGTGCCCTACGATTTTGATATGAGTGGATTTGTCGATGCCAGTTATGCAAAACCACCGGGTGTGCCTGAAAGCATGGTGGTGGATCCTCAGTTTTACAAGGGGATATGCATGACAAGCGAGGAAAAAAAAGGAGCTTTTGATTATTACAATAGCATGAAGGATAAATTTATCCGGATAATTCGTACAGATCCCCTTTATCCCGGATATCTGAAAGAACAGTCTGTCGATTATCTTGATCGCTTTTATACTGTCATCAACGATCCTTCTCTTGTAAAGACAGATATTGATCAAAAGTGTATTAAATATCAGGATTATGTAAAATTTAAATAAAAATAATTTTACTTTTTCACAGCCTCATATTTTTTTAATTTATTTAAATTGCAGGAAGTAAATCGTCATGTTGAAAGCAGGCACGTTAACATACCCCCTTATCCTTAAAAAAATACCAATTCTGGTAACCCTGAAGACTTATATTCAAACCGGATATTTATTACATGCAATTAGTCTTTTGTCAATAATAATAGCCGACAGGGTTTACCGATTAACGGTTATCAGCTGGCAGGATGAAAGCCATCTGAATTCCTTGTTATTCGGATTATTATTTCTTTGGCTTTGCTCCTTACCCATTTTTGCGCAGTTGGATGCGAGATCGCGCTTTCAGAATTATAAGCTTTTAAAAGATCTTCTTTTTCGATACGGCTTCCGGTATAAATTTATTAATGCTTTACGGCATTCAAGATGCCAGCGCGATGCCGCCATTGTGGCTGCCCGATCCTTAAACTATGATGCTTTACTTAAAAAATATTACCGTCGTTGCGGTTACCGTTGGTACCATGTTTTGCCGGATTTTATATTCAAGACTCCTTTTTATCTTATAACCAGGCATTTTTGGCTTACCACATTCTTCGCCAGGACCTATCATTCTAAATTTTTTAAATACTGATATTTTGGATCAGGTTCTTCGTGTTCAAAATCTGGTAAAATCCTACGGGAACATTAAGGCTGTAAATAACCTGACATTCACTGTGAACAAAGGTGAAATATTCGGCTTATTGGGTCCGAACGGTTCGGGAAAAAGCACCACCATCAGAATATTATTGTCGTTGGTAAAAAAAGATTCCGGCGAAATTTTTCTTTTTAATGAACCTGTAACTCCGGCGGGATATCGATTAAGGGAAAAAATAGGAGCGCTGGCGGAAAGGCCGAATTTTTACGAATACCTTTCTGCTTACGAAAATCTTAAAATATTAGCGGAATTATCAGCGAAAAAGATCCAGCCTGATGAAATTGTCGAAAAAATCAAGTGGGTCGGGCTCTCTGATTTTACAAATAGAAAAGTAAGAATTTTTTCTCAGGGAATGAAACAGAGACTCGGCATTGCACAGGCGCTATTGAATAACCCTGAATTAATCATCCTGGATGAACCGGCCAATGGCCTTGATCCTCATGGAATAATTGAAATAAGAAAAATTATCCTGAACCTTTCGAGGAAACAGGGAATTACCATTGTTCTCTCCTCCCATATTCTAAAGGAAATAGAAATTATTGCAGACCGGATGGCCGTCATGCATCACGGAAAGGCGATTGCCGAAGGAAATGTAAAGGAACTTCTTGCCGGTAAGGGAAGTCAAATAAAATTCCGGGTGAATTTACCTGAAAAAGCTGCGGAAGTTTTGTCGGAAAGGGGAATTAAAAATGTTGTGATCAATGATTACGGAGAACTGGTTGTAAAAACTGACGATTACGGCCCGGGTGAAATTAATAAATACCTGGTTAATGCGGGCGTTGAGGTTACGGCCATCAACCCTGTGAGATCACTGGAAGATTTTTACCTTCAACTTACCGATTATGCTTTGGAAAGCGACGCGAATTGAAATTAAAAAACTCCTGAACCGCGGACGAAGCTATATCGGAGTTATTGCAGTTATCGTAATCCTTGTGCTTATTGAAGCCGGGATGCTTGTCAGCGGGAAGGATATGCTCGACGCCCTGATCAATAATATTAGGGAGGATTTTTACTTACAGGGAAATCTTTTAAACGGTTACCTGGTTACCTATTTTGCCCTGAATACCTTATGGATCCATATTCCTATTTTAATTGTCATCGTTACCGGTGACCTGGTGTCCGGTGAATCCTCCTCCGGTACCTTTCGCCTGTACCTTACCCGACCTGTTTCCAGGAATATCGTGATCAGCGCGAAGTTTATTGCCGGTATGCTCTATTCGGCTTTCCTGGTAACTCTTCTTGCCTTGTTCAGTATGGGACTTGGATTATTTCTTTTTGGAAAGGGAGATCTGGTCGTATTGCTAAAGGGCATAATAATATTACCTGCCCATGAATTGCCCCTCCGGTTTTTTTATTCCTTTGT
>CAYNCU010000114.1:0-13792 GCA_964395765.1 uncultured Roseivirgaceae bacterium
CATGCAGAAGAATTAATAAGAAATCGCACACTGAAACATGAATTAAAAAGAAACCTCAAAAGATCAAACAGATCATTTACTCCATGGATGCCCGGCCTGGTCTTATGTCTGGAGAGGTATTATCCCGGAGCTTTCCAGACACTTTCATGTAATCGCCGTTGATATGATGGGGATGGGAAGATCCGACAAGCCTGCCATCGACTATACTTTTTTCGATCATTTTAAATACCTGAAAACTTTCTGTGAGGCCAAAATCACAGGCGATATCGTGCTTGTTGCTCATGACTGGGGAAGTTCGCTGGGCCTTTCATTGGCGCGTACCGGAGTTTTGAAACTTCGCGGGCTGGCTATTTCCGAATTACTGGCGGTACTTCCCCCCGAGGCATATGGTAAGCCCGGCGGAGAAAACTTAAGCTGGAAGACCACCACCGCCAACCTCGTCATGTCATTCTGCGACCCGGAAGTGGGCCCGAAATTATGCGGCGAATATGATATTTTCAACCGGGTTGTTTTACCGCTACTCATCGAGCGTAAATTATCGGCAGAAGAGATTACAGCCTATTGTTCACCGTATCCGGATGCAGCCTCCCGTCGTGCTCTCTGGCGTTGGCCGACGCAGGTCCCGTTGTGGGATCCTTCGCGACACCCGTTAGGCGTTGCCGGCCCGCCTGATGTGCTTAAAGAAATTGTCGAAGACGGAAAATGGCTGGTAAACGACCCGGGCCCCAAGCTTATGTTTACCATGACCAACGGCATGACAACCCCTGCCATGGGTTCCTGGCTATTTGCCAACACTTCCGGGGTGAAAGTTGTGGACCTAGGCAACGGACGCCATTATGCCCCTGAAGATTACCCTGACCGGATGGCGGACGAGCTGGTGACCTTTATTGAATCACTGCCTGCATGACCTCCCGGATCCGATTACAGGGCTTTAATAAATTCAGGGAATCTATCGGGCTCGCAAAGACAGCTATTTCTCAGGTTTAACTATGCAAAATTTTAATTTTAATATTACAATTCCGGAAGGTAATTGAAATGTCAGAGACCTATTCAATGGCATCAGATCACCGGTCAAACAGATGTGCTCAGATTTTTATCTGCATTTATCTATTGTCGATATTTGTTTCATGCTCAGCCGGAAATAAAATCAGCCAGGGAATTGAGGGCAGGGTAATATGGTTTGAAGGTAACCGTATGCCCGGAACCGATAATATCGTTAAGCCAGGAGTACCGGTAAAGCGAATCCTTCTCATCTACTCACTTACAAATAAAAGCGAAGCTGAAATGTCAGACGGTAATTTTTACACCCACATAAAAACGCGGCTCATAAAAAAAATTTTAACCGATAGTTCCGGTCAATTTACGGTTCATCTTGTGCCGGGGAAATATTCGGTTTTCGTTAAGGAAGGAAACGGATTATATGCCAACAAGCTGGACGGCCAGGGAAATATTAACCCGGTTGAAGTAACCAGGGGATCGAAAACAGACCTGCTTATAAGAATTGATTACAAGGCTGTGTATTGAAATTATCCGGCCAAAATGGCCCGCTCGTTAACGATAAGGAGGTTATTTTTCCAAAAATTCCATGGATATTTTTTTTTAATTGATTAAATTTCACCTTGCTCCTTACAGGATCGCGAATTCCTGTTTTTTTAATTAATCATTCATAGATAATGAAATTTAACATAATCTTTCCCTGTTAATATTTAATGAACCAATGAAAGACATAACATGAAAGAAATCATAAAATTTGAACTGAACCAACAACCCCGGGAAATAGAACTGGACAGGCAGCGGAACCTGTTGTGGGTTTTAAAAGCCGACCTGGGCCAGACGGGAGTAAAATTCGGATGTGGTATGGGTTATTGCGGAAGTTGTACCGTTCTGCTGGACGATAAGCCTGTCCGCTCCTGTATGATCCCTGCCAATGTAATCAGCGGGAAAAAGGTCACTACCATTGAGGGCCTTAGTGTAAACGGGAAACTTCATCCGATCCAGAAAGCATTTATGGATCATGACGCCATGCAATGCGGGTATTGTACGCCCGGAATGATCCTGACCGCCTATGGATTTTTGAATGAGCACCCGGGTGCGACGGAACAGGAAATTAAAAATGCCATGGAAGCTAACTTATGTCGTTGCGGAGCCCATAAAAGAATTATACAAGCCATACAAACAGCGGGAGAAGAAATGAAAGGAGGGACCAAGTTATGATCGGCACAATTAAAAAAATATCACGAAAAACGAAACGGTCTTTGCAACCAGGAAAACCAAAGAGAAGGTTATCCTACCTGCCGGAAGGAATGTCAAGGCGCGACTTCCTGAAACACATCGGGGGCGGCCTGGTTATTGCCGTTGCCATCAGTGATTTTTCTACCCTTGAGGCGGCGGTTACCCAACAGATGCCCACCGACCCTAATGCCTATTTAAAAATCGGATTGGACGGCCGGGCGACACTTTACACCGGGAAAATTGAAATGGGCCAGGGCGTCGTTACCTCTTTAGCCCAGATGATGGCCGAAGAGCTTGATGTAGACCTTTATAAAATCGATATGGTGATGGGAGATACGGACCTTTGTCCCTGGGATCAGGGTACCCATGGTTCCATGACTACCCGGTTTTTCGGCCCTGCTTTGCGAGCCGCTGCAGCGGAGGCAAGATCCATCCTGGTTCAGATGGCATCGGGAAAATTAAATGTTCCAGCCTCCCAGCTTGATGTAAATGACGGAGTCGTTTTCGACACAAAAAATAAAAACAACAAGGTTACGTATGCTTCCCTGACGGAAGGTAAAAAGATCCTTAAACAATTAAAGGAAGAACCCAAACTCAAGGACCCTTCACAATTCAAGGTCATCGGAAAGTCCGTGAAAAGAATGGACGGGCGTGCCAAGGTTACCGGCGAAGCAAAATATTCCGGTGATATCCGGATTCCCGGAATGGTATACGCCGCTATCCACCGTCCCCCAGCCCATGATGCCAAACTCAAGTCGATGGACACCTCGGCCCTTGATGTCATTAAAGACATCCAGGTAATAAAAGATAAGGACCTTATCGCCGTGTTGCATGAAGATCCTGAATATGCACAGGAATGCATTCAGAAAATAAAGGCCGATTACGATATCCCTTCCACCAACCTGAATGAGGATACGATTTTTGAACACCTCCTGAGCGTGGCTAAAAACGGGCAGATGCTGGGGCAAGGTGGAGACCTGGATCAGGGTGCAAAAGCTTCTTCTTTTTTAATCGACCAGGAATGGCATGACAGCTATTATGCTCATGCTCCCATGGAAACCCATACAGCCTGTGCTCATTGGGATGGAGGGAAGATGAATGTATGGGCGTCTACACAGGGCCCCTTCCAGATCAAGGACCAGATTGCCGATGCTTTGGGAATGTCAAAAGATAATGTACATATTCAGCAGGTATTCATTGGTGGCGGATTCGGCGGGAAATCAAGGGGGTTGCAGGCTATTGAAGCCGCCCGGCTGGCCAAGCTCAGCGGGAAACCGGTAATGGTTGCCTGGACTCGCCCGGAAGAATTTTTTTATGACACTTACCGGCCGGCGGCCGTGGTAAAAATAAAATCCGGATGTGATAAAAACGGTATGTTAACCGTCTGGGATTACGGTGAATATTTTGCCGGCAGCCGGGGTGCGGAAGCTTTTTATGAAATTCCCAATCACAGAACACAGGCTTTCGGGTCCGGTTGGCGTGAAGAGGAAGGCATACATCCTTTTGCCACCGGAGCCTGGAGAGCGCCGGGGAATAACACAAATACATTTGCCAGGGAGTCGCAGATCAATATGCTGGCGGCGAAAGCCGGTATTGATCCTCTCGAGTTCAGGCTGAAGAACCTGAAGGATGAAAAGATGATCGGGGTACTGAAAGCGGCGGCCGACAAGTTTGGATGGACACCCATAAAATCCCCGAGCGGGAAAGGATACGGGATCGCCTGCGGCATTGATGCAGGATCCTATGTCGCCCATATGGCCGAGGTGAAGGTGGATAAAACAACAGGGCAGGTACATGTAATACGTGTAGTTTGCGCACAGGACATGGGACTTGTGATCAACCCGGAAGGGGCTACGATCCAGATGGAAGGATGCATTACGCAGGGATTGGGATATACCCTTTCCGAGGAATTGAAATTCAGCGGAGGAGATATCAAAACGAAAAATTTCGGCACTTATCACCTGCCAACGTTTTCGATGGTGCCGGATATCGAAACCATCCTGATCAAATCGAAAGACCCGAAACCCCAGGGAGGCGGTGAGCCGGCCATTGTTTGCATAGGCGCTCTTGTCGCCAATGGAATTTATGACGCTACCGGCGCACGTTTAACCCGGATGCCTATGACACCCGCAAGAGTATTGGAGGCTATTAAAAAAGTTTAATTCGTTAATAAGCATAAAAATTCAAGCTTGATTTCCCGCGGATGACGCGGCTTTCAGCAGATTTACATCCGTATATTTCTTCTGAAAAACGTATGATCCGCGGGATAATTATATACCGCTGATTTATTTTCATTAATTTACAGGCCTGGGAAAAAATAAATTTAAAACCGGTACTGAATGCATCGGGAATATACTGTAGAATTTGCTACTTCCTGCTACGAAAAAGATTGGCCGCTGATCCTTAAAACGAACCGGCTGGAAAGAATGATTTCGGCCTGTCATTATGAGTTTGATCTGAAGACTCTTTTTATCAATAATGTAAAAAACTATCAAAAAGTTGCGGAGGCAGCCGAAAAGCTGAAAGCAAAGAAAATCATCGACCGAATTATTCGTGTCGACGATTATGCAGAGGAAGCGCTGAAATTTTTCAACATAACAAAAGGAGAGGGATATTATTATATGATCCAGTTTCTAATGGCGGTGTATAAGGGATCCTGTGATTACCTTTTGAATTTTTCCGGGGATTCTGTTTTGATTAATGATGATGAATGGATCGATACCGCTATTAAAAAAATGAAGGAGGATAACCGGATAATCGTCGCTAATGCGCTTTATGACGGGAACTATAAACAAGCCATGCGGGAATCATTCGATACGGATGAAAATTTTTATGTCAGCTATGGATTTTCAGATCAATGTTTTTTAATCAACCCGGAATTTTTCCGGGCGGATATTTACAATGAAGAAAATGAATTATCGGAATTTTATCCCGAGCGCGGGAGGGGGTCCTTTGAAGAGAGGATCTATAAATTTATGCGCAACCATAAATATTACAGGATTACACACAAGCGTGCCGTTTACCGTCATAAAAACCTCGCCAAGAATAAATTTAAAACTTTCATGGCGTTGCAATTGGGAATCAATAGAAAAAAATATCGAATCGATTGATAAGGCTCGCAAAGGTGAAGTTGTTTTCACGCAAAGACGCCAGGACCTCAAAGGTTTTTTAATTAGCAAAAACTCCCGTCGATATTCACATAATAATTCTTTGCAGCCCTGACGCCTTCGTAGAAATATAATGACCCGTCATTGCGGGACAATGCCAGCAGCGTAAAAATCCGCGATCCTTGTATTCGTACCCCAGGCTTTATCAGGCCGGGGACCCATTTGCAAATCCAGTTCGCCACCGTGTATTAAGTCATTATGGGTAAACCAGGGTACATTCAGGGGCTTGCCGTTCAGCGTGGCCGACTGAATGTATTTATTTTGTGAAGAAACATTGAGCGCACGAAGGGTAAACGTTTTGTCACCGGGAAGATCGATCACTGCCTTCTCAAACTCGGGGCTTCCAATCACATATACCGGGTTGCCGGGACATACAGGATAAAAGCCCAGGGCTGAAAATACATACCAGGATGACATGGCGCCACCGTCATCATCACCGGACATGCCCATGAGATCGTCCCGGAACCACGCTTCCATCAACTGGCGTACCCGCTTTTGCGTTTTCCAGGGAGCGCCCAGTAAGTCATATAAGTAAGGGATATGAAAAGAAGGTTCATTCCCCATGGTGAACAATCCGGTAAGTCCGGTGGCATCCGGCATATTACCGAGGTACTGCCATTTGCTTTTGCCGGGAGGTTCATCAAAAAGTTGATCGAGCCTCCGGATCGCAGCCTGCCGGCCGCCCATGAGAGACGCCAGTCCGCCGATATCCTGTGGCACAAACCAGGTATAAACCCAGGCATTGCATTCGGCGAAATATTCCCTGCCCCCTATGCCGGCGGGGGATTTGGGATCGAAAGGTTCGACCCATTTGCCGTCGGCGGTTTTGGGCGACATAAAGCCGTTTTCAGGGTTGTAAACATTTTTGTAATTCTGTCCTCTTTTCGCAAACATTTTTTCATCCTCCGATTTTCCCAGTGAGGCGGACAATCGGGAGAGTACCCAATCGTCATAGCTATGCTCGAGGGTAACAGCTACCGCCTGTCTTCCTTCAAAAGGATGGACTTCCGGCTCCGTTTCTTTTTCTCCGGGCTTCTTTGCAGGAAAAAAACCTTTTTCAAGATAAACTTTATCAAGATCCGTCAAAGGACCTTCCCGCCAGGGCAGCATCGTCCCTTCCATGGCGTTTTTCCTGAGCCCTTCATAAGCTTCATTAATATCAAAATTTTTAATTCCTTTCAGCCAGGCGTCCGTGATGATTTCCGCCTGGTGGTGGCCGATCATGGCTCCCATATCGCCTGATAAGGTGGGAAAGGAAGGCATCCAGCCACTTTGCTGAAACATCAATATATATGAGTTGATCATATCGGCTTCCTGTTCCGGGTGAAGGATGGTCCGAAGGGGATGCAGGGACCGGAAGGTATCCCAGCTCCAGTCGTCTACATAAAAATCATGGCCATGAATTTCATGCACCTTGTTATCATAAGCGCTGTAGTAATGGCCATCCTCGGTTATATCAATCATTCTTTCATAACACCTGTATAAGGCGGTATAAAAGAACTGTTGTTCATCCTTTGTTCCGCCAGTCACTTTAATTCGTGACAATGCCTTGTTCCAATCTTCCCTGGCTGCATTTTTTATATCCGCGAAAGAACGGCTGGCAATTTCTTTCGATTCATTCTGCCGGGCCTGTTCGGCAGAAATGAAAGATATGCCGGTACGGATAATAATACTGCCATCCTTAGGCAGGTCATAACTTAGGATTATGCCGGATCCCTCACTTTCTTCGGAAACGGCCACAATTTTATCTCCCGCTCCGGTAAAGGGTTGCGTTTGTTGAGGAGCAGGTTCTGATACGGCATAGAGAAACTGGGTTACTTTATCCAGGTGATCGTACCCCCTGATAATGGATGGGGTATCCATTTCGTATTTTCCGGAATGGGTGGACCTTAACACGATCCGTACTTTGCCACCCGCTTCAGAACGGAAATGATAGATCGCACCCCGTTTGGCTACTGTATATCCCGCCCATATTCCCGGGTCCTCGAGCAGAACGGAATAATAATATGGCGTGGAGGTCTCAAAGTCATGATCGTAAGAGGAGGCAATGGAATCGGGGGCTATCGAATTCATATTAGTGGTGATCATCAGTGTCGAAAGTGGGTGACCACGGTGAGAAGGAATATTTACCGGGAAGGAGAAAATTCTTGAAGCAAGGTAATCGTCATTAATTCCTGGGGTTGTGTAAGGATAGATTCTCACCATGCTGTTTGGGATTTGCACCGTAGGGTAGGTAGGAACCAACAGGTGACTGATCGCCCCGATCTTAAGATTTACCTTGTCAACAGGTTCCTGAAAATTGTGCTGTTTGTTATTATCATTTTCACAGGAAATAATAAAGAGGGAAAACAATGAAAATGTCAGGATGAAAAAATATTTAATGTACGACATAATCATAGGAGTTAAATTGGCCCATAATTTAATTAATTATAAACGAGCTGAAAAATAATTGCCACAAAGACCCTATGACGTCAAGTTTCCAAAGGAAAATTTAGCCGATATGAAAATAATCAAATTACCTGTTTATGAATTGAAAAATTAATAAAAACCTTAGTGTGACATTGTCTACTTATACATTTGTTGTGGTTATTTTCACTTTATAAAGAAAATTCAACTGCTTTTCTTTCTGTGGCACTCTGATACGCCAGTTCAATAATCCTTATATTGATTAACGCGTCTTCCGGGGATACCGGAACAGCTTTCCCTTCCCGGATAGAGGCATAGATCCCGTCATAATATTTCAGATAGTTACCGGCTTCTGTTTTGATCTTCTGCTTTATATATTTTCCACCCGTTTCGGTTTCCAAAACACCCCTGAATCGTTCCGCTTCTTCACCCCATTCCGGAGTTCCCGGGACGCCTCCCTTTTTCATGGCATCTTCCTGGGGATCGAGCCCGTATTTGATAAAGGAGCCGAGGGTACCATGTAAGACAAATCGCGGGTTCGGCGACCGGACCAGGTAGGAAGAATGTAATCGCACCTTAATATTACTGTAGTATAAAATGATCTCAAAATAATCATCCACGGTGGAATTATCGCGGATCTTCCTGATATCGGCAAAAACAGCCTCCGGTTTCCCGAAAAATACAATCGCCTGGTCGATGAGGTGCGGACCGAGATTATATAAAAGACCGGAACCGGGGCCCGTTGCCTCTTTCCAGGTGTTGGGTTGAATAAAATTTTTATACCGGTCGAAACAGGACTCATATTCCACCAGCCGGCCAAGCCGGCCTTCCTCAATAATTTTTTTCACCGTCAGGAAATCACTGTCCCACCGGCGGTTTTGAAAAACGGAAAGGGTCTTTCTGTTTTTTTCAGCCAATTCAATCAGCTTCCTGCCTTCATCGATTGTATTGGTAAACGGTTTTTCCACGATCGTGTGTTTGCCGGCTTCGAGAGCTCGCCTGGAAAAATCGAAATGGGTTTCATTGACGGTCGTCACGATAACAAGTTCAAGGGCAGGATCATTGAAAACGCTTTCTACTGAATTCACGACTTCAACTCCCGGGTAATCCTCAGCAGCCTCCGTCCCATGACGCTGAACAATTTTTTTAATTTCAAATCCCCCATGGGCATTAAGCAAAGGAGCATGAAAAACTTTTCCGGATACGCCATAGGACAGGATGGCTGTTTTAATGGGATCCATGGTTCGATGGTTAATATTCTATATTTTCAAATATATGGAAAGGATTTCCCATTTACCATTTTGTGCTAGCGGAGAAATAATTTTTTTTAAGATTTTTAAAAGATATTTTGTAGATAGGGGATGGAAGATTGAAGTTCCAATTAACCAATTAACCAATTAACCAATTAACCAATTAACCAATTAACCAATTACCCAACGAATTACTCGACGAAATTCCTGAACATTTTTTCCACTTGTATCTTATCCGGCTTATAACCGTTAATGATCGCGATACGGTAGTGAAAGCTTACCGAATCCCCAGGGGCAAGAAAATAATTCAGGCTTTCCTTTCCGTCGGTAAATGTATTGGATCCAAAGGGGTTGACAGCAAATAAGCCATAACCGCGGGCGTGCCAGTGGGCCGGATAATTCGGATTTCCTGGATGATCGAACATAATGATGGAAACCGGTTCGCCTTTAATTTCGGATGACAACATAACCCAGCGGGCCCGTTTTCCCCATACGGCATCTCCCGTTAATCCTTCACTGTTTTCATAGAGACCATGACAGCCAGCCTTATAGTCTGCGGGTTCCTTAACACGCCGAAGGTTTTCATCCAGGTAAAAGCGGGAATCATCGGAAGGCTGTTCCATTTCACGGGCCACCCTCATGGCATACATTCCTTCCTTGGTATCCTGGAACCGGACTCCCGTTTCTCTTGCCGTGAGCGTTGTTGCACGATCAATGATCCTGGCGTCCGAATCGGCGGTAAAAATAAAGGTGGTATGCTCATCCAGCAATACCCTGCCGTCGGGCCGGTTCCATGTACAGGTCACTTCAAGAACGCCTTTATCATTCCCCGATTTAATCTGTTCAAAGGATTGTTGTTCGATCGTACCGTAATGCATCTTCCTGTCTTCGGGCACACTGTCGGTATTGCTCCAGAAATCGAGTCCGTTCACATCTCCGTGAGTAAAGGAAATGCCGTAATGATGGGGATGGTCTACCGGTTCAAAAGGGCGGGGAGCCAGGGGGTAACCGCGGGTAACGGTTTTGCCGGAAGCCGTGATCACGGGGAAAAGAACCGGTTTTTTTAAATGTTCATCATAACAATAAGCAGTGAATAATTTACCGTCAACATACAACTCCACCTTTTTTAAATTTTTCTCAGGCTTGAATTCAAAACGGTGGCTGTTGTCGGCTGGTTTAAAGGGCATGGCCGACAGATCTTTATAGGAATATTTCGACTGGAAAAACATTCCTGCCCAGATCACTGCCAGGAACAGGATGAAACCCATTTCAATCCATCGCCGGGCATTCCGGCGCCGGATCTTTCTTTCGTACGGAGTTAAAAACCGGATCATATATCAGACTTGGTTTTTATTTTGGTAAACAAAGGTATTGAAGGATTCCGGAGGAAGATCAGCTTTGAAATTTCCCACGGGTGTATTCACCACCACTTCGCTATGGTTTTGCCCGGAATTATAAATGACGACCACCACGGTTCCGTCGGGGTTCTTAAAAGCAAGCACATCCTTAATCGAACCCTGGGTGGTCAGCCAGCGCGCCCCGGGTTCCACGAAATGGGAAATGTGGCGGAAAAGATAATACTCGGGGTTAAGGGTTATTTTTCCCGTGTTCCTGTTAATGGAAACCAGGGAGTTCTGCCGCCAGCCCCACTGGCTTTTCCCGGTTTCATCGAGGATCATATTCCAGTACATATAGGCATTGGCACCGCTTGAAAAATATTTTTTAATCAGGCTGAAAGTATATTCGGCCGCCTTCCAGTCATTGGAACCGTCGCCGCATTCTGATTCCGTTTCCATAAGGGAAACATCAGGATATTCATCATGAGCCGGCTCCATGGCGTCTTTCCCGGCCCATTGGAAACCCATGCCTTTGATGTACTTCGAAGCCTCGGGATCCTCCATAACCGTATCAATATTTTCTATTGAGGGTCGTTCAATAGTCCCGTACCATAATTCGGCATCCGGAACTTGCTTAACCATCAGGGGTCCCAGGTACTGGCCGATAAAAGTGGCCAGGTCCGAAGCCTTCCACACACAACTTGGAAATACCTGGCAGGAGTTGGGCTCATTCTGTACATGGATTGCATAGACAGGAATTCCCTCCCTGCGGTATGACTGTATGAATTTTACAAGATAATGAGCATAAGCATTCAGGTAGGCGGGTTGCATAATAAATTCAGTAAGCCCTTCCCGGCCTTCCCGGTCCTTGCTTTTTATATCATTATTATCGGCCATTTTACAGGCATAACTTCCGTTGGTCTTCATCCAGGCCGGTGGACTCCAGGGCGATGCCCAGATCTTTAGACCGGACTCATGCGACAAGGCCATTCGTATATATGGAATCAACCTTTCACTGTCCCGTTGAAGAGAAAAATATTTCATATCAAAGTCGCCTGCTGAATCATCCAGTGAATACCAGTTCATGGCATAATCATTGGCTCCGACAGGCATCCGGCAGATATTGAATTTCAATTGAGAGTGAGGTCCGAAAAACAGGCCGATGACTGAATCTCTTACTGCGGAATCCAGTACGGAAAGCGCATCCCATCCCAGTTCGTTAAAACAGCCGCCAAAACCGTTTATGATTTGTTGCGGGTTATTTTCCGCAATGGTGATCACATTCGTGGTTCCGGAGATTTCAGAAAAGCTTAGCGGGGGCTTTTTCACCCAGAATAAGGTATCATAGCTGGAAATCCATTGAATATTGTCTTCCGAAGTACATGCAAATACTGAAATCAGGAGGATAAAAAGCCCAGGGGTAAAGAAATTTTTATTCATGCAGGATAAAAAGTGTATATCTACGTATAAAATTGAGGAATTTGACGCTTTTTATAAAGCCGTGCAACCTTTTTTTTAAAATTTGCATCATAACCACAGTTACTTCACCGAATGAAGTTGAGCATCCGAAAATCATATACCCTTGATGAAATGATCAGGGGATGCAGAAAGGGGGATCCCAAAGCACAGCGGGAGCTTTATAATCGGCTTTCCCGCAGGATGCTGGGTATATGCGTACGGTATGTAACAGTAAGGGCCGAAGCGGAAGATATCATGATCACAGGATTTATGAAAGTATTTGACCGTATCAGCCAATTTAAAGGAGAAGGAAGTTTTGAAGGTTGGATTATGAAAATTATGGTGAACGAATCTTTAAGTTATATACGGAAAAACAAGGCCATGTGGGCGGAAGTCGATATCGACCATGCCTCAGCCCAGCCGGATACTACCTGGGCAGAAAGCCATTTGCATTCCGACGACCTGCTGAAGCTGGTTCAGGAATTACCGGCAGGGTACCGGACCGTATTTAACCTTTATGCGATCGAAGGATTTTCGCACAAGGAAATCGGAGAAATGCTGAATATTAATGAAAACACTTCCAAATCGCAACTCAGCAGGGCCCGTGCCCTGTTGCAATCAAGACTGATAGTACTGGAAAAGGAGAAAATGACCGATGAAAACAAAGGATAATAAAATTGACAGCCTCTTCCGGGATAAGCTGGCAGACCTGTCCTATGAACCTTCCTTTGAAGCAGGGGGAAAAATGGAAGATTTTATTTCCAGGCGTAGAAACAGGATGATTTATAAACGCCTGGCCATCGCAGCAGGGATTGCCATTGTACTTTCAAGCGGTTATTTACTGACCCGATCAATAAATACGATAAAGCACATTTCCCTGGCCGATACAGAATCCACGATGATAAACGGGGAAAATAATGCTTACTTATCGGCTATTAACCCACCTGCGCCGGCCACTATGTTAAAGAAAAACAGGACGGATATAAAGATCAGAACGGCCGGCGGGAAAATAACCAAGGAATCCCGGGTTGCCTCCGATAAAGTGCCTTTTATGAATAATGAAACCCGCACTCCTGTTGAATCAGCCGGGATAAAGGATATAAAACTGATGGATAACCGGACACTGGCTGTAAATCGCGGCCTACATATAAATATGCCCCTGCCCGTTGCGGACCTGCATGAATCCAAACCTGAAATGAATAGACAGGCTCCGGTTACGATAGAATATATAAGTAATGACAAAAACGTAAAGAATAACAAAGTAACTGATCTTCTGACAAAGGCGAAGGAGCTGGGAAAGGATGTTAACCTGGGTGAAATCCGGGACCTGAAAGATCAGTTGTTTGCGCTCGATTTTATTAAAACGAAAAAGGATAACGGAAACTCTAAATAAGACAACAACAATGAAAAAACTTTTTTTAACACTGACGGCATTATCGATGATTACAACCGGCGTTTGGGCAGCTGAATACCCGTCCGATACCATTGTGATCAACCTGGGCAATAATGCAAGGATCATGATCCTGATTACTAAAAAGCAGGACCTGCAATCGCTGAGGAATTATGACCTGAATTCCATGCTTAAGGAACTTAGCTTATCCGTGGATACCATGTCGGAAGGGCAGAAATACCTGAAGATCGAGGACAACACCGGGACCCATTACCTGAAAGATACGACCATCGTTATGAATGACCCCGATTACAGGGAAGGGGAATACGAGAGAAAATACAATGAGCTGAAACAGGAGATGGAAAACAAACACAATGATGATAATGACGATAACGACAACCGTCGCCGCCGCAGTCATCATTATTTCGGTCGGGGTACCCGCAATTATTTCAATTTTGACATCGGGATGAACAACTACCTCGAGGACGGTAAATTTCCCGATAACAACAATGCCTTATATACGGTAAAACCCTGGGGTTCATGGTACCTCGG
>CAYNCU010000115.1:0-13782 GCA_964395765.1 uncultured Roseivirgaceae bacterium
GTAGCTACCGCTGATTTTAATTTCAGCCTCAACCAGGCAAATGCATTTCAGATAAAAGTTCCTTACCAATGGGTAGGAGGAAATGGACTTACGTCCACACAAGGCATCGGCGATTTATCGCTCAGTTATACACGCACTGTTATCAATTCGGATAAGTATGATGTGAATGCGACGGTCGGGGCTAAAATTGCCACCAATAATTCAAATTTGAAGCTTGATGGTCATCCTTTACCCATGTACTATCAGACCAGTCTCGGAACCTATGACCTTGTGGCGGGATTCTCCTTCCTGAGCCGTGGTTGGCTGCTGGCTACCGGAATTCAACATCCTTTCAATCGAAATGGTAATGAATTTCTCTGGGGAGCCTGGGCCAGTACCGCCGATTCTGCAGAGGTAAGAAATTATCCTCCGGCACACGGATTAAAAAGAGGTACGGATGTTATGATGCGAGTCGAAAAGGATTTCCGGTTTTCCAGGATTAACCTGAGTCTCGGATTATTACCGATTTTCAGGATCAACAAAGATGAGATTATTAAGAATGGTGAAACTGTAAAGCTCGACGGATCCACCGGTCTTGCCTTGACCGGGCTGGTTACGATCGCGTATAGCTTTAATGTCCGGTCGGGGATCAAATTGCTTTACGGTAAAAAAATCACTAACAGAAAAATGGAACCTGACGGCTTAACCCGTCCGAATGTCACCACGATCAGCTATTATTATCGCTTCTGAATATGAATAAAAATTCATCGCTATTACTGGTACTATTCGTGTTTATTACCGCTAAAGTACAATGCCAGGACTTACTTCATGAAGTGGATTCTCTCATAATGGATTCAAAATACAACCAGGTTGTCGATTTGGTAAATCATTCGCTGCCCGATGCAGGTAGCCCTGGAATAAAAATTGTTCTTCAAAATAAAAAAGCCGAATCCTTGATCAGCCTTGGTAATTATGACAGAGCCGATACCTTGCTGAATGAAATTTCAGACAATATCAGAGCCGAAAATTTGCCGGGGTATTACAGGGCACTGACGGAGACCAATAAAGGTTTCCTTGACCTGAACAAAGGAAGGAACGACCTGGCTGAAACCAAACTTCAGTCCGCGATCCGGGAAATGGAAAGTGATAGTACCCTAAACAGTCTTGAAGGTGCCAGAACGATCGATATTCTGGGCCTTGTATATCTGAATACAGGAAAATACAACCAGTCAAAAGAACAAATTCAGCGGGCCCTTGATATCCGTCGGGAACATAAAGGGGTAAACAAGGAATTGATTGCCGCTTCTTACAACGATCTTGGACTAGTTTTTTCGCAGATTGATAAGGAGAAAGCGATCCAATATTATACTTCGGCATTGAATATTTACCGGGAATTGCACGGCGAATCTCATCCTAAGATCGCCATTGCTAAAACCAATCTTGCCATCATTTACAGGGAATCCGGTAAATACAACGAAGCGCTCAATAATTTTCAATCCGCTCTTACCATTTGGGAAACCGTTTACCATGGTCCACATGCGAACAAGGCTTTTATCATGCAAAACACCGGGCAGACTTATGCGAAAATGGGCGCCTATAATATTGCCCTGGATAATTTCAATCAATCGCTATCGATGTACAGAAATGTGTACGGAAATAAACATCCCGAAATCGCCACGGTGCTGAATGCGATGGGTAATATTAAAATTTCACAAGGATTGTATAAGGAAGCCTTAAACTTATATCAGGAGGCCCTGATTTCCAATGTCGGGAATTTTAATAACAAAGATATCAGGGTAAACCCCGAAGCCAGTAATTACTTTAACGGTAATGTTTTATTGTATTCCTTGTTATTTAAGGCGGAAGCCCTGGAATCTGAATATTACGGGAAAACGCTTAAGCTATCCAACCTTAACCTGGCCCTTCATACGCTTCTTTTGTGTGATTCACTGATTGACAGGCTTCGTCAAAGGATTGTTAATGAAAATGACAAAATAGCGCTCGGCGTAATTGCAGAGGGTGTTTATTCTGACGGGGTGAGAATTTCAAATGCTGTTGCTCTAAATGTTCTTAATAAAAAGCATTACCGGGAACTTGCGTTCTTCTTCGCCGAAAAAAGCAAGAGTGCAGTTTTACAGGAAGCCATTTCAGATACCGATGCCAAGGCCTATGCCGGAATTCCCTCGAAGCTTCTGGAAAAGGAGAAGGAACTAAAGTCAGCCATTTCCACCGTATCGCAGAAAATAGCTATGATGGCAGGAGAAAAAGAAATGGAGCAACTGCGGCAAAGGTCCTTTGAATTGAACAGGGAATATGAAGCCTTTGTAACGAACCTGGGTAAAGAATACCCGGAATATTATAATCTTAAGTTCAATACCACGGCGCCATCCGTATCCCAGGTGCAGCAGATTCTTGACCCTGCTACGGGGGTATTAAGTTATTTTACTGACGACAAGAATAACCGTTTGTACATCTTCTTTATTTGCCATAACCGGTTTCATATTTTCGATAGACCGCTTACGGATGAATTTGACCGGATGATCACCGGCCTGAGAAACAGTGTATATTACGAAGAGATCATGTCCGAAATGCTGACCGGAAGCCATCTTTATGAGAAACTGATCCCTCCTATTCCATCCGTTATTAAAAATCTGATCATTATCCCGGCCGGACGGCTGGCCATCATTCCTTTCGAGGCCCTTGTTTCGAAAGACGATGATAGCGGTGATTACAGAAATGCTCCTTTCCTGATAAAGAAATACAGCGTGCGGTATGAATTTTCGGCAGGTCTGTTACTGCAAAAATCAAAAACAAATATAAATTCTTCTCCTTCCATATTTCTTTGCGCCCCTGTTACCTTTCCTCCCTCCGATCATTTGATTAACCTTCCTGGAACCATGAGGGAAGTAGATAGTATATCAGATATCTTCAAGAAAAAAAATCTTACAGCGACCGTTTACACCGGAACCAAGGCCAATGAAACGGAAATTAAATCCGGTGACTTGAAAAAATACAGCATTATTCACCTGGCCACCCATGGCTTGGTAAACGAAACCGATCCCCAGCTTTCCTGTGTTTACCTTCAGCCGGATGAACCCAGGGATGACGGAATATTATATGCCGGAGAAATATATAACCTCCAACTGAATGCAAACCTGGTCACACTTTCTGCTTGTAAAACGGGATTGGGGAAAATCACCAAAGGGGAAGGAGTAATCGGATTGTCAAGGGCGCTGATTTATGCAGGGGCAAGAAATATACTGGTTTCTTTCTGGAGTGTCGGTGATGTTTCCACGGCCAGGTTAATGAAAGATTTTTACAGGAATGAACTGAACGACCCGCAGGCAGGTTTCAGTGAAAATCTTCGCAAGGCTAAACTCGAACTGCTGAAAAGTGAAAAATATTCAGCACCCTATTACTGGGCCCCTTTTATTCTTATCGGGTATTAAAAATAATTCGTTAACGGTAAAATTTATGAATCTGATTTTTTTGTACCGGGTGGATGGTTTTGTTTTTTATTCTCCGTCCCCCGGGAAGCAATGACAGTAGAATTAAGGTCTGCTACTTTAGTATCGTTTCCTTTAAAAAGTCCGGGTAAGAGATCAATGGCAATGACCCGATAGGCCGGACGGTAAATTGAATCATATACTGCCGAATGGTCGACGGCCGGGTAATGAAGTCGCGCCTGTTGATCGATAAATTCCTGAAGGGAATTATCGGACCAGGGTAATTTCCCTTTTTGTGCCATAGTATAGGCAGTTGAAATAGCACAAAAGAAAGCATTACTGTCGGGCGGATAATCCTGTCCTGTTTCCAGAAAGGCTTTCATGAGGTCCTGTACATTACCCCCATATTCAACGTAGGTTTTGATATGAACCCTGGCGAATCTGCCACAATTTCCCAGGGTATCGGCCAGTGGTTCCATCGGTCTTTTATCGAGATCTTTTAAATCTTCGTTCATCCATTTCTGAGCTTCTGCGCTATCGGTTAAAGCATGACCGTTTCCCAGGGTGGACTGGTAGAGAAGTTTATAAAGATCCACTATTTGCAATAATGGATATCTTTTCAGGTGTGCCTGGATGAGATCTTCCCAGCATTGATCATCCTTGCAGGCAATGTTCCCTTTCTTAGGGCTGCTGCAGGTCGTACTTATTAAAACCAGTGCCAATAAACATATTAAGGCTAAAACATTTTTCATATGGTTGTTGTCGAAACCGGATACCAAGCCATCCAATATAGGAATAATCTTTTTCACGGCAAAATTCACGAAGTCAACTTTACGTAAAATTCTATTAGGTACTCCAAACGCGGTAAAACCTTCTTTCCGAATGATAATTTTTCAACTAAATGCTTTTTTAATTTTGATTCCCGAAAAAACTTCTGATTTTCAGGGTTAAATTATTTCTAAATATCGACAAGCGTATACCCTGAAGGTGATCATTATTTTAATAATTTATTTTCTTTTTCCCGTCCTGGTTTTATACCTGGCATCCATTTACCCGTGGGTAAAAAAGATCGGCCCGGTAGTTTTGTGTTATGGCGCAGGCCTGATCCTTGGAAATTCAGGAATCCTGCCGGCTAAAATATATCATTACCAGGAGTGGATCACGAATATTACAATTCCTATGGCCATTCCGCTGCTTTTATTTTCCCTGAATATCAGGTCTGTATTTAAAATGGCGGGTAAAACGTTTTTAAGCCTTATCCTTGGTTTGGCATCCACGATTATTATGGTACTGACAGGCTATTTTCTGTTGTCGGATAAGATCCCCGAAAGCTGGAAAATGGCCGGCATGTTAACCGGTGTCTATACCGGAGGAACTCCCAACCTGGCAGCTATTAAAATCGCCCTCAATGTTAATCCGGATATTTATATTCTTGCTCATTCCTATGATGTGGTTATCGGGGCCATCATGTTGTTATTCTTAGTGAGTGTGGCGCAAAGATTTTTTCTTCTGTTCATGAAACCTTTTCAGCCGGACGGAAAGGAATTCAATTCACTCTCGGAAGAATCGTTTACTATGGAATTTGAATCCTACAAAGGGATTTTTCATTGGAAATCCTTCAGGAAACTCTTAACCGGCTGTATCCTGTCCCTATCAATCCTCGGGGTATCCTACGGCTTGGCAGTGCTTTTAACCTCGGTTTTTAAACCTCATAATGCCGAGATTTTTGAAATGACAACGGTAATACTGCTCATAACCACCCTGGGAATTGCGGCTTCTTTATTTACATGGATCAACAGGATTGAGAAATCCTTTCAGGCAGGGATGTACTTTATACTTGTGTTCTGCGTGGTGGTGGCATCCATGGCCGATATCCGGAGTTTTAGTTTTGAATCCTGGCCGATTCTTGTTTACATAATCATTGCCGTTCCGGGATCCTTTCTCCTTCATTCACTTTTATCCAGGATCTTTAACATTGATGTAGATAATTTTCTGATTGTTTCCACTTCCCTGAGCATGTCGCCGCCTTTTGTGCCTGTGGTGGCCGGTGCTCTAAAAAACAAGGACATTATAATCCCCGGCCTGGTGGTCGGGATCATCGGTTATGCCATCGGTAACTACCTCGGCATTTTAGTGGCCTTTATATTAAAGTAAAAAAAATATTATCTCCCGGGTATATTTCTGATAACCAGGTTAATGAGGCCAAATTTCCGGCTTCGATCATTTAACATTTTTTAACCGGGAAATTCAATTATTTTTCTAACTTTCGGTTTTCAATATTACCCACAACCATGAATCGTTTTGAAAAATCAAATACAATTACCGGATGGGCTGTACTTATTATAGCCGTAACCGTTTATGCGCTGACGATTGAACCGACCGCGAGCTTCTGGGATTGCAGCGAATTTATTGCGACTTCCTATAAGCTCGAAGTGCCACATCCTCCCGGTGCGCCATTGTTTCTTTTGTTGGGCCGGATATTTTCATTTCTGGCCGGAGGGAATGTGCATAAGGTGGCTTACTGGATTAATCATATCAGCATATTGGCCAGTGGCTTTACTATCCTCTTCCTTTTCTGGACCATTACCCTCTTGTTGAGAAAAATTATCGGGATTAAATCTTCTGCGCTGAATCGACAGCAATCCATGATGATCCTGGCGGCAGGTTTTATCGGATCCATGGTCTATACCTTTTCCGATTCTTTCTGGTTTTCCTCAGAAGAAGCGGAAGTATATGCCCTTTCATCGTTTTTCACCGCCTTTGTTTTCTGGGCTATTCTGAAATGGGAATTAATTGAGGATGAAGGCAGGGCGAATCGTTGGCTGATCCTGATCTTTTATATGATGGGCCTTTCGATTGGAGTCCACCTGCTCAACCTGGTCACAATACCAGCCCTGGGACTTATTTATTATTTCAGAAAATATAAACGTTCGAATAAAGGGATTGTCCTTACCATAATTACAGGGGTTCTTATTATATTATTCATTACCGGTTTTATCATTCCGGGTTTACCTTCCCTGGCATGGATTTCCGAAATATTTTTTGTCAACACGATAGGTTTGCCATTTCAATCCGGTGTCATCCTGTTTGTCCTTTTGTTCTCCGGGGCACTTATTTACGGAATAATTTACACACACAGGAAACGCCTTGCCTTGTTAAATACAATCTTACTAGGTTTTTCTTTTATCCTCATCGGGTACTCCTCTTATTCTCTGGTGTTAATTCGTTCGAATTATAATCCCCCGATCGACGAGGATAATCCCGACAACCTGGTCAATTACATTTCCTATTTAAGGCGGGAACAGTACGAATCAACGCCGCTTTTTTACGGGCAATATTTTGACGCCGACGTGGTGGACCAGGAAAAAGGAGCCCCGATATACATTAAAGGAAAAAATAAATATGAAATTGATGGGTATAAACTAAAGAATGTTTACGACCCGCGAAGGGAAACCGTGATTCCAAGAGCCTGGAGTTCCCGCGATAATGAACCGCAGGCCTACAGGAATTGGATGGGTCTGGGGGCCAAAGGCGTTCCCGATTTTGCCGATAATATAAAATTCATGTTTACCTATCAATTCGGCTACATGTATATGCGTTACCTGTTGTGGAATTTTGCAGGTAAGGAAAGCGATATCCAGGGGGCAGGTTGGCTCAAACCCTGGGAATCCACCAGGGGTATGCCTGAGCAGCTCAAAAACAACAAAGGGAGGAATAATTACTATATGATTCCTTTTTTACTGGGGATATTGGGACTGCTATATAATTATAAGCGGGACAAAAAAGTATTTTATGTAATCCTGGTACTGTTTGTTTTTACAGGAATCGCGCTCGCTTTTTATATAAATTCCCCCGCCATGGAACCACGCGAAAGGGTTTATATTTACGTGGGATCCTTTTATGCTTTTGCCATCTGGGTGGCGGTAGGCGCGATGGCGATGATGGATTTTTTGGGAAAGATTCTGAAGCATCGATCCGCCGGCATTGTTGCAGGCCTGGTACTGTGTCTGGCAGCCCCCGCTTTAATGGCCTCGCAGAACTGGGATGACCACGACCGGTCAGACCGGTATTTTTCAGTTGATTCGGCAAAAAATTTCCTTGCCACATGCGCCCCCAATGCCATTCTCTTTACCGGCGGCGACAATGATACTTTTCCGCTCTGGTATGCGCAGGAAGTGGAAGGATACCGTACGGATGTAAGAGTAATTGTTGAAACTTACTTTAACACCGACTGGTATATCGAGCAGATGACCCGCAAGGCTTACGAATCGGAACCATTACCGATAACGCTTACGCGAGAGCAGTACAGGAACGGCGGACCGGATGACTACCTGCCTTACGTTGAGAATCCTAATCTGAAAAATAAGGCCATTTCCTTAAAAGGATACTTAGGGCTACTGGAGAAAGATTACCGGGGACTTCAGGTTTCAACAAAATTCGGAAACCTTAATACCCTTCCAACCAAAGCGCTTTTCCTGGATATTAATAAATCGGAAGTAATGGCCAGGAATCTTATTCCCAAAAATCTTCTGCGGAAAATCGGGCAGGATTCCTTCGGAAAGGGATCCAGGGAAAAAACAAATCAACCCGGAAATGAAACGAGCGTCGAAATCCCGGACCGGATGGTAATTAATATAAAAAAGGATGGCATTTCTAAAAGCAACCTGATGATCCTGGATATTATCGCCAACAATGACTGGAAAAGGCCCATATGTTTTACCACTACGGCCTTGATGAACCTGCAGGTCGATCTCAATCCCTATGTGGTGCGGGAAGGTCTTACCTACCAATTACTTCCTGTACAGAATAAGGATATTCATAATCCAATGGTGGATATTGACGCCATGTACAAAAACGTTATGAATAAATACACATTCCGGGAGCTGGATAACCCGGATGTGGATTATAATGAGGATTACAGGGGTTTTGTATATAATCACCGGGATACTTTCAATATACTTACGGCGGCTTTAATCCGGGAAGGAAGAGATGAAGAGGCCCGGAAAGTTATTCAGAAAAACCTTCGGGTCATGCCCGATTCCTCGGTTCCCTACGATCTCACAACTGCACAGACAGTCTCATTGCTGGTCCAGGCAGGGGCAAGGAAGCGGGCAGAAGAAATCGGTAAAATCATGTCCGGCCGCTCAGAAAAATTCCTTTCCTATTTCCTCAATCATAAAATAACCGGTGGAAATGATGTAAATATAAACCTATATATTCTGAATGAAATGGTAAGCGTTTTCAGGGATATCGGGGAAAAAGCGTATGCCGCGGAGCTGGAATCGAAATTCATGAATTACTATAAACGGTTTTACCGTTAAAGATTAAGCGGCATTTTTTGCATAGTCAATTACCGACTTTCAACATTCATAAACCTGCCACGCCTTAAGAATGGTTCGTAGCTTTCGCAGCCGCATCTTAATAATAACATATTGATTTTATGATAACCGCCGAAATCAAAATATGCATATCTTTATCCATCGATTAGGATATTATGAATAATAATCTGAAAATCACATTTTGATATAATTTAACAATATTTAACCCCAAATCTTCATTAATTTGGTAATTTCGCCGAACCGTAATATCATTCCTAATGAATCGATTCGAAAAATCAAATAATATCACCGGATGGGTGATATTTCTTGTTGCCTTTATTGTTTATGCACTTACCGTTGAACCGACAGCCAGCTTCTGGGATTGCGGTGAATTTATTGCCTGTTCCTACAAACTGGAAGTTCCCCATCCTCCGGGAGCTCCCCTGTTCCTTTTGCTGGGCCGGTTATTTTCTTATCTGGCCGGCAGCAATGTTCTTAAAGTAGCCTACTGGATAAATCATATCAGTGTTCTTACCAGTGCTTTGACCATTTTATTTCTTTTCTGGTCCATCACCTTGCTGGCCAGGAAGATCATGAATGTAAAGTCCTCCGAACTTACGCTGAACCAGAGTATTCTCATTTTATCAGCCGGAGTTATCGGCGCCCTGGTTTACACATTTTCAGATTCATTCTGGTTTTCTTCGGAAGAGGCTGAGGTATATGCAACCTCTTCTTTTTTCACTGCCTTTGTATTCTGGGCTATATTAAAATGGGAACTGATTGAGGATGAAAGCCGGGCCAACAAGTGGCTGATCCTTATCTTTTACATGATGGGTCTTTCCATCGGAGTTCACCTGATGAACCTGGTAACGATCCCTGCCCTGGGCCTGATCTTCTATTTCAAAAAATATAAACCCACCACCAGGGGATTAATCGTAACCCTTGCAATCAGCGCTTTTATTATCCTATTCATAACAGGTTTTATAATTCCCGGAATACCGTCGGTCGCGGGATCCGTTGAAATATTTTTCGTCAATGACCTGGGCCTGCCGTTTTATTCCGGTATCATAACTTTTATTCTGGTTTTTGTTGGTGCAGTGGTATACGGAATATATTACTCTCAGAAAAAGGGAAAGGAAGTGTTGAATACCATGCTGCTGGGATTCGCATTCATACTTATCGGTTATTCATCTTATACTATGGTGATCATCCGTTCCAACTATGATCCTCCTATCGATGAAAATGACCCGGGAAATATAGTAAGTTTCGTAGCCTACCTTGAAAGGGAACAATATGGATCCCGTCCGTTGTTTTACGGACAGTATTTCGATGCCGATGTTGTGGATCAGAAAAAAGGCGGTCCGATATATGTAAAGGGCAAGGATAAGTACGAAGTATCGGATTATAAAATAGATTATGTATATGATCCGAAAAGAGAAACCATTTTCCCGAGGGCCTACAGCTCGCAGGACAATCATCCTCAGGAATACAGGCGCTGGATGAACCTGGGTCCGAAAGAATTACCCGACTTTATCGATAACCTGGAATTTATGTTCAGGTACCAGCTGGGGTATATGTACATGCGATATTTCATGTGGAATTTTGCGGGCAGGGAAAGTGATATACAGGGGGCCGACTGGTTGCGGCCATGGGATTCGGGGAAAGATGTTCCCAAGCAGCTCAGGGAAAACAAGGGCCGGAACCAGTATTATATGTTGCCGCTATTACTGGGCATTCTCGGAATGATATATAACTACAGAAAAAACCAACAGGTATTTTCCGTATTGGTGATGCTGTTTATTTTTACCGGCGCCGCACTTGTGATTTATATTAATTCCCCGCCGTCAGAACCCAGGGAAAGAGATTATATCTATGTCGGTTCCTATTATGCGTATGCCATATGGTGTGGGATCGGTGTGATCGGACTGGCGCGGCTGCTGGAGCGACTTATTAAAAATAAAATTGTTGTTGCTACTGCGGCCTTTATCATTTGCCTGCCGGCGCCGTTAATCATGGCAGAACAGAACTGGAACGATCATGACCGATCCAACCGGTATTTTTCTGTGGATTCAGCAAAAAATTTCCTGGCTTCCTGTGCACCGGATGCCATCCTGTTTACCGGTGGGGATAATGATACCTTCCCCCTTTGGTATGTTCAGGAAGTGGAAGGTTTCCGAACGGATGTTCGGGTAATTGTATTAAGTTATTTTAATACGGACTGGTATATCGATCAGATGACCCGTCAGGCTTATAAATCGGATCCTTTACCGTTTTCACTGACCCGTTACCAGTACCGGCAGGGAGGCCCGAACGATTATTTGCCGTATATTGAAAACCCGAATATTAAAAGCCAGGCTATATCGCTGAAAGGTTTTATTGGACTTGTGCAACAGGATCATCCGGGAATAAAAGTACCGACTGCTTTTGGCAGTATAAATTCTGTTCCTGCCAAAGCCCTTTACCTGAGCGTAGATAAATCCGAGGTTCTTGCAAAACACCTGATCCCGGATAACCTGCTCAAGATGATTCAGGAGGACTCCATAAAGAATGAATTGAGTAAAAAAGCGCATGGTACGCCGCCGATACCCAGCGTTATCATACCCGATCGTATGGTATTCAAGTTAAAAAAAGGTGGTCTTGAAAAGAACACCCTCATGATCCTGGATATTATTGCCAATAATAAATGGAAGCGACCAATATATTTTAATAATACTTCTTTACTGGCAGCCGGAGTCGATTTCCGGCCCTATGTAGTGCAGGAAGGGAATACCTACCGCCTGCTTCCGATTCAGAATATGAACCCGAGAGACGAACTGGTAAACACGGATGTGATGTACGACAACATGATGAACCATTTCTTCTTCCGCCAGACCAATAACCCTCATGTGGATTTTAATGAGGATTACAGGAACTTCATGTTGAATCACCGGTCCTCCTTCAACTCGCTTACCGAAGCGTTGATTGACGAAGGGCAGGAAGATAAAGCAAAAAAGGTTATTGAAAAGAACCTGGAAGTATTCCCCGACAGTTCTGTGGCCTACGATTATACTACAGCCCAGACCGTTCAGCTTATGTTTGAAGTAGGAGAGAAGGAACAAGCGCTGAAGATAGCAAAAATTCTGTCGGACCGTTCGGACGAGTTCCTTACTTATTACCTTGATAATAACCTGTCACCTGAAAACGAAATTCAGAAAAACCTGGTCATCATGAATGAAATGATAAGGGTACTTAAAATGAACGGGGAGGATTCCCTGAGTGCGGATTATGAAAAGAAATTCATGAATTATTACCAACGGGTGAATAAATGATTCAGGGTTTCATCAGGATATCCTGCCATAAACGGGAATTTATTTATTATCAATAAACTCAAATCTGAGGATGGAAGATAGAGGATCAATCTCAATCTTCCATCCCCGATCTTCCATCCCCCATTATCATTCCTCATCCATAAACGGATACCTGTAATTCAAAGGAGGTACAAAAGCTTCCTTTATGGATCGAGGTGAAGTCCAGCGTAATAAATTGATCATGGAACCGGCTTTGTCATTGGTTCCGGAGGCCCTTGCTCCGCCGAAAGGTTGTTGTCCTACCACTGCGCCTGTCGGCTTATCGTTGATATAAAAATTACCGGAGGAGTTTTTAAGTTTTTGTGAAGCCATTTCGATTGCAAAGCGGTCCTTTGCGAATACCGCGCCGGTAAGGGCGTAGGGCGAAGTCTGGTCAACTAGCTCGAGCGCTTCTTCAAATCTCTCTGCCTGGTAAACATAAATGGTAATGACGGGGCCGAATATTTCCTCACACATTGTTACATATTGAGGATCGAAGCTTTGTAATACAGTCGGTTCGATAAAATACCCTTTTGACATATCATAATTCCCACCGGTGATTACTTCCACTACTTTGCTCTTTTTTGCATCGTCAATATAAGCAGCGATTTTCTTAAAAGCTTTTTCATCGATTACAGCATTAAAAAAATTCTTAAAATTTTCCACGGGTCCGGATTTAATGGATTTTATTTCCTGCTGCAGTTCTTTTTTCACGGCTTCCCAGAGGTCATCCGGGATGTAAGCACGGGAAGCGGCCGAACATTTCTGTCCATGGTATTCAAAGGCTCCGCGTATTATGGCAGTAACCAGGCTTTTCACATCCGCCGATTTATGGGCGATGATAAAATCCTTTCCCCCCGTTTCACCTACAATCCGCGGGTAGGATTTATAATTTTTTATATTTTCTCCTATTTTTTTCCAGAATGACTGAAATACTGAAGTGCTGCCGGTAAAATGCACCCCGGCAAAATCGGGATGGCTGAGAACGATGTCCGTTGAATAATGATCCGTATCGAAGATCATATTGATCACGCCGTCGGGAAGTCCCGCTTCCATGAATACCTTCATAAGTACATGGGCTGAATAAATTTGTTTTGAGGATGGTTTCCACACCACCGTATTCCCCATGATGGCCGGGGCGGTAGGGAGATTGCCTGCAATGGAGGTAAAATTAAACGGGGTAACGGCAAAAACGAAGCCTTCCAACGGACGCCATTCCATTCGGTTCCAAATCCCCGGCGATGAATCCGGTTGTTGCCGGTATATTTCTGTCATATACCATGTATTGAACCGAAGAAAGTCAATCAGCTCACAAGCGGAATCAATCTCCGCCTGGAAAACATTTTTAGATTGCCCGATCATGGTGGTGGCATTGGCGAGCGCGCGGTAAGGACCCGCCAGCAAGTCGGCGGCCCTGAGAAATATTGCTGCCCGATGTTCCCATGACATTTCCTCCCAGGATGATTTGGCGCCCATTGCCGCATTAATCGCCTGGTTAATATGTTCTTTTTCGGCTTTATGATAATAACCGAGAATACGGCTATGGTCATGAGGAGGGCTTACTTCAACTTTTTTCCCTGTTCTTACCTCTTCGCCGCCGATGATCATCGGAATATCGGCTTGTCGGGAGAGTAATGAATCAATTGTTTCTTTAAGTTCTTTTTTTTCCGCTGAACCGGGGCCATAGGTTTTAACAGGCTCATTAGCCGGCTT
>CAYNCU010000116.1:0-9478 GCA_964395765.1 uncultured Roseivirgaceae bacterium
CAAAGAGAGGTTCAGCAACATTACGGCTTATTCGACGCCCCTCTCTATCCCTTAAACGGTGTTAACCCGGTATTTGCAGTTCCCGATACCTCCAACGGACCCTTTACTGTACCAGCGTTCAAACCGGAACGTGTGGTGGCTTATGAAATAGGATACAAATCATTGCTGATGGACGAGCACCTGATGCTGGATATGAGTGCCTTTGATAACCGGTACAGCGGCTTCCTGGCCAACCAATTGCTGGTTCAGCATCCCTATACTCCTCAGGAAGAAAGATTCCAGACTACCATCAGTACACCCCAGGCTATCACCAACTGGGGATATGCTATCGGTGCCGACTATTATTTTCTTCGTAGTTTTTATTCCGGCGGCAACCTCGCCTATTCCACCATTGAAAAAGGAAATTCACTTCAAAGCGGATTACAGACCCAGTTTAATACTCCCGAATATCGATTCAATATTTACCTGGGAAACCGATATCTGACACGAAAACTGGGCTTCAGCCTGAATTATCACTGGCAGGAATCCTTTTTATGGGAATCTACTTTCGGTATCGGCGAGATCCCGGCCTATTCAACTCTGGATGTTCAATTAAGTCTTCGGCTCCCAAGCATCAAATCCATGATAAAAATGGGAGGGTCAAATGTATTGAATCATTATTATACCACCACTTTCGGAGGAGCGAATATCGGGGGCTTGTATTATCTTACTTTCGTATACGACCAGCTTTTCAATAATTAGACGAACTATGAAGCAGGCCCGGAAGGTTCATTTTTTTTTATAAAAGGAATCAGGGCCGGTACCTCTTTCATATGATCAGCATATTCCGGCCTTTTCTCAAGATTATGTTTATCCATCATCGGAACACTGATCATTGAAAAAAGCAGGATAATGGAGAATATTCCGATTGCCGTCCACAAAGTGTGATCCATGTTTTCGGTAAAGACAAAAATGTAAATCCCGAACCAGAAACTGATCTCGCCGAAATAATTGGGGTGACGCATCAATTTCCAGAGACCCGTGCGCATAACCGCATGGACCGGGTTCTTTAATCTGAAAGCACGAAGCTGTTCATCGGCAATCCATTCAATACCAATAGCAGATAATGTAATAAAAATGGCAATCCATTCTGTGAATCCAATGGGAAAAGGATTTGACAACGCATAAAATAGCGGCAGACAGCCAAGGTAAACCAATAAAGTAGGCATTAAATGGATACCAATGAAACTTACCGGCCAGTACATCTTTCCTGTTTGTTTCTGCAGGTCCGAATAGCGCCAGTCCTGGTGCTTGATTCCATGCCAGCCCCTTGCCCAGTTCCAGGTAAGACGTATGCCCCAGAAAAAAACCAATATAAGGATAATCATTTGCCGGAACCGGTTTCCCTCCGGGTGAATCGAAACGAGATATAAAGCAATCACGGGTGGTGCAACACTCCAATAGGGATCGTAAACGCTGGAATTATTCATTAACCGGCTGAAAATAAAAATTACAGCCGTTCCGATCAGATCAGCATACAGTATTTGAAAAAATTTATTCTCTCCGGGGAGGTAGTTGAAAAATAGGTAAATGATAAAAAAGGCAACCAAATAAAAAAATAAAATAATAGTAAGGGAAAGCGATTTATTAAGGTTTTTCATGGAAGCTAAATTTACCATAACCAAATATAGATTAGTACGGTAACAACCGCGAGGATTATCCACAATACACGCCAGTCGGAAAATCCTTTTATGGGTTCAAATTTTCCTTTCCAGTTAATCGTCGTTCTTTCCAGCTTAGCCGGTACGGTCTTGGACGTAAACGCCGATGTAAGATATAAAATTCCGATAATGATAAAGGTACCCCAAAGACCTCTGTATCCGAAATTTTCAGTAAGCGGAAGATGGAGCCAGGGAAACCATATTTTCCCTTTCACAGGACCTGCCAGTTGGTCAATAACAAAAACGGTAGCCATTATAATTCCCGCCAGTACTGAATAATAGGCCCCTCGTAAAGTCACCTTTTTGCTCATTATTCCGAATACGATGGCTGGGAAAACCGGGAATACAAGGTAAGCGGTAATGGTTTGAAGATATTTATACAATCCTTCCTGCGACCGGTAGATCAGGTAGGTCGCCGCAAGACCAAGCATGGTGGCAAATAAGATCACTATCCGGCCCAGTAATACCTGGCGTCTTTCGGAAATGTCCGGATGAAATTCAACAATAAAATCCCGGACTGTCATGGTAGAGACGGAATTTAATACAGCGACCAATGATGAAATTAAAGCTGCCAGCAGGGAAGCAAGTAATACCCCGCGAAGGCCCGGGGGCAACAGGTTGTTGAGCAGCAGAACAAAGGTCAGCTTGCTTTGACTTTCTCCTAGCCCGGGGTATAAGGCAAATGCGATGACGCCGGGCATGGCGAAAATAAATATGGGTAATAATTTCAGGAATGCCGCAAACATGGCTCCCCGGCGGGCCTGCTTAATATCAGGGGCTGCAAGTACGCGCTGCACGTTCACCTGGTCGATTCCCCAATAAAATATCCCGGCATAAAAGGCTGTTGCAAGGATTCCCCAAATGGGATAGACAGGGTCGTTGAAGGGTTTGGCAACATGCATGGCTTCAGGGACCCGAAGAAATAATTCATGCCACCCTCCTACCTTATGTAAACCGATGAGGAACATAATTCCACTCCCGGCAATCATGATTATCGTTTGCAGCGAATCCGTGTATGCTACGGCGGTAAACCCTCCTAAAATGGTAAATAGGGCGGTAATGATCCCGATTCCGATTACGGTCGTCATCACATCAAAGCCAAGAATGCTTTTCATTACCAGTGCTCCCGCAAACATTGTAAACGCCATCTTGGTCATAATGCTGATGGTTAACATCAATCCGGAAAAAAACAACCGGGCATTTCGGTCGTAACGCATTTCAAGGAATTCGGGAATAGTGTAAATTTTATTTTTCAGGTAATAGGGAAACAGCACTGCACAGCCAAATCCGAGGGTTATAGCTGTAGTGAGTTCAACGGAACCGGCACATAAACCGTATCGGTATGAATCTCCCGACAAACCTACCAGGTGTTCTGCACCTATGTTAGTGGCAAATAGGGAGGCGCCGACCACGGGCCATGCAATTCTTCTACCACCAAGAAAAAAATTCGAGCTCGACTTCCCCGCCTTACCGCGATGCGCAATATATAAGCCAAAGGCCAGGCTTCCGGCCAGCAGAAAAATAACGGTGATCCAGTCAATAGCTTCAAGGTTGACCCGCATGAAGAAACATTTTTTCTTAAACTAAAATTTTAATCAGACTTTGATACTCACTGAAATCCGGAACAATAAATTGGGCTCCCGACATGATAAGTCTTTTTCTTTTTTGATAATTAATTCCCGACATTCTTGATTCATCCGTAGCTACGCCAACTGTAATTCCATCCTGTTTCCGGCCTTCCCTGATTTCGACCGGGCCGTCTCCGAATACGGCTAGCTCTTCACCGTTAAGATTATTGTCCTTAATGATTTTTTCCAATACCATTTTTTTAGAATAAAGGGAAATATCCTCAAGGGCACCGTAGATTCTTCCTTCAAAAAGCGAAGCATAGCCCAGGATTTCAGCTTCATCATCCACATATTTTTTATCTGTTCCACTGGCCAGATAAAGCTTTACTCCATGTTCCTTCAGGCTTTTAAGAAATTCGACAGCCCCCGGAATGATATAGTCTTCCCGCATGAAAAGATTTCCTCTTACCTGTGACATCCGGTCCCTGATATTATCCAGCAGGGACTGGTTGTAAATCCTTTTATATTCAAATTTATCGAATTGCTGTTCCGGGGGTAAAAGGTTAAATTCCCTGACCATTTCAGACAACGCTTCCATCTGTTGAATGGTCTGAATACCGGTCGATTTTTCAATATATTCACTTACTCTTTCCCTGATTTTTCGTATTATTCTTCCTGCCGTATCCATCGGAGGATTTCCCGCGATGGCATTGATCATCATCTTCTCCATTACTTTCTCCCAACCCTGCCGCAGGGTACTGATCGTACCATCATGGTCAAATACGGCATGCCTGACAGAAAATTTCCTGCCCGTCAATTCATGGTCGCAAACTTCGATTTTTGTCCCGGGTAAGAATTGTGCCAAAGCATGATCGAAAGCCAGGTCGGGATGGAAGACCCTGTCCGGGTCTGAGGCAACGGATAAAATTTCCTCACCCGAAGCCGTGCCGGTGATAAATAATTTCTGTATCGTTATGGCAGCGGCAAAATTGGCAAAGTCGGCAGCCTCAGGAGGTTTTACGCCGCATGCGAGGCATAAGGCCAGGGCGCTCATTACGGCATCCCCTGCCCCGACCGTATCCAGTCTTGTTAGAAACTGTATGCCGGGGATTGCATGAAGGCCGCTTTCGTCATAAGCCAACATCCCTCTTTCGCCGCAGGTTACAAATACGGGTTTATGCGACAGATTGAAAACCTTTTGCGCATAGCCTCCTGCTTTTTTCATGGAGATATAGTCACCTGGCAGAAAGACCTCTCCATTCATCCTGGCAATTTCCGTAGCATTAGTCTTACGGTATACATTTTTAAATTGATCATTGTAATGTCTTGAATCAAGCAAAATAATTTTGTCATTGAACTGGTTAAACAATTGATTGACCTTTTCAATGAATTCCAGGTTGGTTATGGAACCGGGAAATTGCTGGTTAAAAATCAGCACGTCACATTCTTTAATGGCTTTCCTGATCTGGTTTATAATAAATTCATCCGTCTTCGCTGTTCTTTTATTGAAAATACCAAAATCGATTCTCGGTTCTTCCTCCTCATCCCTGTATTTTTTAGTGAACGTATAGGTATTAAATTTTTCTTTCTGAATAATTAAACCGGTAGTATCAATAGCAAGTGAATTTAATATCCGGGACAGTTCCCTTCCGAATATATCGTCCCCGATCACACCGATAGCCCTTATCGATGAAGGTTTTAATGTGGCAAGGTTGGCCGTAATATTCGACGCTCCTCCGGGGGAATAATAATGACTTTTTACTGCTTCAGCCTGCTTGCCGGTCTCTAATGATATCTCGGAACCGGCAGGGTCCATGATCCAGTAAGCGTCAAGGCAGAAATCGCCGTAAACTGCGACATTCACCCCGGAAATTCCGCGGAGAATCTCCTTTATTCGTTCCTGTGTCATAATAATTCCCTGATTTTTTTAAGACGGGCAATGGATTGGATCATCGACCGTACGGTATGGTAGTTTATTTTCCAGGAATGACTCATATGGGTCCATACCGGATCTCCCTGACGCGTCAGCAATGGCCACCATTCACCCACGGGGTGATTGATCATCTTGTCGAAAACGAAACGGTGAACATTTTTATAGGCTTCCATATATATTTCATCCCTGAACAGAATGACTGCATCCAGCATTCCGATCAGTACTTCCGCCTGCTGCCAGAATTCCTTTTCCCTATCATACACCCCGCCGGAATGTGGTCCTTCGACAAATACGCCGCCGTATTCACGGTCAATTCCGTTCTCAACCGTATGATCAAAAATGGTTTTTAGCAAAGGCAAATAAGGCCCAATGTCCGATTTTAGTATCTTCAAAGCGTGGATCAATAACCAGGCAAATTCAGCATTATGTCCAAAGCAGGTGTTATCTTCCGCGTGCTGTTTTTTCTCTCCTGCTGTGAACCGGTCCCAGCCCCATACAATATTGAATTTTATCTGGGGAGCTATCTTCCAGTCCTGGCTAAATTGCGGAATACCGGTTTTATAAACCGGGTGAAGGATTTTATGGATCAATAATTCAATATCGTCTTCCAATTTTTCCCTGTGGACCTTCTTGCCTGAACATTCAAACAAAGTGGTAAATGACTCCATCAGGTGCATATGAACATCGAGTGTTTTGCGGTCTCCGCCTTCAGGCCCTGCGCCGGCAAGCTTCCAGTCGCGGGAAAACATTTCAAAATACCCGCCTTGGTCCTTATCATAACCTTTTTCCTGGACGAGATCGAACACTTTCACGGCATATTCCAGGCCGGCCGGATCGCCGGTGGCCAGGGTGTATTCGGATAAACTGTAAATCGCAAAACTTAAACCATAGAAGACCTTATTATCCATCAATATTTTTCCTTCCCGGTCGGCCATCCAGTAAAAACCTCCGTAGGTTTTATCCCACATTTTATCGATAAGAAAATTAATCCCTCGCTGAGCCAGCTCCCCGCATTGGCCGTGACCGTAACCGGCCCTGTGTGCGGAGGATAAGGTATATAGCGATCGGGTCTGGGCGATCAGGGATTTTTCATTTTCTCCCGTATCCTTTCCGTTTTTGTCGAAATGAGTAATAAATCCACCGGATCTTTTATCTTCGATCCTTTCCAACCAGAAAGGTAATAATTCCTGGTTGAGGTGGAATTCAGCTTCACCGATCAGGAGTGAAATTTCTGCGGGGTCTATAGGCATTATATCGGGATTCGAAATAAAATCAATTTAATATTTCTCGGAGAGTATTAAATAAAATTCCCCGTTGAATTTTCATTTTGGGTAATATTATGTTATTTCATTAAACATTTAAATATGATATTTTACAAACTTTAATATTATGAAAATTTTTATACTCTTTCTTTTGTTTACAATACCGGCCTATACATTTGCACAAAGCGGCAATGAGTCCCTTCTTAAGGTTAAAATTGCCAATGGCTGGCTGGAAGGGACCGACGAATCGGGAGTAATATCTTTCAAGGGCGTTCCCTTCGCCGCACCCCCGGTGGGTGACCTGCGGTGGAAAGAGCCCCAGCCGGTTAAAAACTGGGACGGGGTTCGAAAAGCCGATAAGTTCGGGCCTAAACCCATGCAGCGAAATATTTTCGGGGACATGAATTCACGTTCTGACGGAATGAGTGAAGATTGTCTTTACCTCAACGTCTGGACTCCTGCCAAATCGACCGGGGACAAATTACCGGTGCTGGTTTATTTTTACGGCGGTGGACTGGTAGCCGGAGATGGTTCTGAATACCGTTACGATGGGGAAAGCATGGCAAGAAAGGGAATTGTTACCCTCACGGCAAACTACAGGTTAAATCTCTTCGGCTTTTTTGCCTATCCTGATCTCACAAAAGAATCCCCGCATCATTCTTCGGGAAACTATGGCTACCTTGATCAGGTTGCCGTTTTAAAATGGGTACAACAAAACATTGCCGCTTTCGGTGGTGATCCTTCCAGGGTGACTATCGCAGGCGAATCCGCCGGTTCTATATCTGTCAGCGCGTTGATGGCGTCTCCGTTATCTAAAAATCTGTTTGCCGGAGCTATCGGCTCCAGCGGTTCGGTTATGGGTGCGCTGCCACCGGTACCCCTGAAAGAGGGGGAACAAAAGGGAGTTCAATTTGCGGATCTTGCCAACGTCAAATCATTGGCAGATTTACGGAAAATCCCTGCCGAAAAAATCCTGGAAATTGGGAAAAATCATGAATTCCAATTTTTGGCATCTACTATTGATGGCTATTTTTTCCCGGAAGAACCGTTAAAAATATTCGAAAGCGGTCAGCAAGCGCATGTTCCTGCACTGATTGGCTCGAACTCCGCTGAAATGTCCTACCAGGCGGTTATGTTCGGTAAACCATTGACAGTTGAAAATTATAAGAGTTCATTAAAGACGCTTTATAAGGATAATGCCGATACCATCTATGCACTATATCCTGCAACCGATCCGGATCAAATCATGCGTTCAGCTACCGATCTTGCCAGCGACCGATTTATTGCCCAGAGCACATGGAAATGGTGTGAAGAGCAAAGCAAAACGGGAGAGAAACCGGTATATCGGTATATCTTTGCACGATCCCGGCCTGCCGTTAAAAACGATACCTCTTCACAAAAAGCCCCATCCCTCGGAGCTGTTCATTCCGCCGATATTGAATATGCCATGGGTAACCTTCCGACCAATAAGGTTTACGACTGGCAACCTGAGGATTATGTAGTTTCCGAAATTTTTGAATCCTTTTATGCTAACTTCATCAAGACCGGCAACCCTAACGGATTGGGCGTACCGGAATGGACGCCGTTAAAAGCAAACGGCCCGTCACAAATTATGGTGATTGATTTTCACTCACACCTCGAACCGGAACCACATCCTGAACGACATGAATTTCTGGATCAACTGAAACAATAAAAATTAATTCCGGGTAAGTTTCATAATATAGGTTGAAAGCGGATCTAAGGATTGAATGGACTGATAACCTGAAAAACTGCCATTTTCTTTAACCTTTGGCCCGCTTGTTTCTTTACCTGAAAGAAGATCAACGGCCTTATAGGATCCTTCCGGAAGCGTGCCGGCGACTGCTGAAAACTGAATTGCACTGAGCGGTATTGATCCGAAATTATGAATTACCAATATCGATTCTTTCGGTGAAGTTCTCAGGTATGCCATGACAGCATTATTGCTTGTACCGATTTCCGTATATCCTCCCCGTCTTAATGCCTCATTGGATATCCGTAAATGGATAAGCCGCCGGTAATCATTCCAGAGCGATGAGGAATCAGCCATCATTTTCTTTACATTATAATTGACATATGCTGAATCCACTGGTTCCCACGGTATTCCCGATGTGAAACCGGCATTGACAGTATCCGACCATTGCATAGGGCGGCGGATATGTTCATCGGGTTTAGTTCCGGTCATCCCGGTCTCCTCACCATAGTACAGGAAGGGAATACCGGGCAGGGTAAGCAATATACCTGCGGCAAGCCTGGCTTCATTTACATTATAATTGAAATCGTTCATGACCCTGTCCTCGTCATGATTAGTAAGTAATGTTCCGTATTGTAAAGGAGGATAAGAATTGATCACTCTTTTCATCTGGTGTTTTAAAGTATCCGGATCCCCTTCTTTTACGGCATTGATTATTGCAAATGATAAATCAAATTCAAAACAATAATCCAGGCCTCTTCCGGTATAGGCTGCTACCTGCGGGGTTGATGTCCATACTTCGCCGACCGTCATAAAAGTTGAATCCATATTTTTCTGGAAGGCATAATAATTGTGCCACCAGTTTCGGGTAGCCTGTGTGTTGGTTTGATCCTTTCCTTCTTCGATCAGATACATAGCGGCGTCCATCCTGAACCCGTCGATCCCGATATCCTCATCCCAGAACTTCGTAATATCCTCTATTTCGGCAGTAACATTATTATTATTATAATTCAGGTCAGGCATACCCGACCAGAACAAGCCGTAATAATAACTGCCGTTTTTTTTATGCCAGACCTTTTCACCCCATGGGCCTTCATACCCTGGGTCATCATTTCTCCAGACATACCAGTCCCGCTTTCCGGCACCGGGACTCGAGGCGGAATTTATAAACCAGGGGTTCTTATCGGAAGTGTGATTGGGCACCATGTCGAGGATTACTTTGATTCCCCTTTTGTGAGCTTCAGCCAGGAGCTTTTTGAAATCTTCCATAGTACCGTAATCAGGATTTATGCGACGGTAATCCG
>CAYNCU010000116.1:9488-13640 GCA_964395765.1 uncultured Roseivirgaceae bacterium
TAACCATGATAACTCGGGGATGGAAAAACCGGCATCAGCCATAAAACGGTAATGCCCAGGTCAGTATTGGTATTTGGATTTCCGTCATTGAGATAATCCAGCTTCTTAATAATTCCATTCAGGTCGCCAATCCCGTCCCCGTTGGTGTCATAAAAACTGCGGACAAAGATCTCGTAAAATACATCATCATTCCACCACTCCGGTTCCTTTAATAGCCCGGATGATTTTGTATGATCTGACATGGCTTTTTTCCCACCGCAAGAACTCACAATCAGAGCTGTCAATATCAGAAATACCACGAAATACTTCATGACATTACCCATGTCAGTCGTCCCAGTTCTTGTCCCTCTTTTTAAGTTCTTCACGGTCCAGTGTGATCAGGTGGCTTATGGGCTGGCCGTTCCTGTAGGCAATTACACGAATTGTAAAAGGCTCATCAGGAAGCTCAGCCGGTCCTGTATATTGAGTGGAATGGTTGTCTGGCATAGTGCCGTCCACCGAATAATAAAGATCAAGATCAGGCGCTTCCGAGGCCATCAGGAGCATCAGTTTACCATTCTCTTCTGTCGACTTCACTATGGGGTCATAGATAGCTTTGGAATAATTTATACCGGCAATATCAAACCGGCTGAATTCGGCTTCTGTACGCCGGATAAAATCATTCCAGTTTTTTTCATTGTCAGGAGTCCAGAAATCTTCTGCCAATGCCCATGCCCTGGGATAAGTCATGTATTCGGCTGAACGCAGGGTAGGAAGATGTTCCGTCCATAAGTTACCCTGTCCGCCCAGTATGTATTTTGCATCCACTCCCTCGGGGACCGGGTTGTAACCGTAACATTTTTCCAGTCTTAGGTTATCATAAATAGGGTGATCAACTGTAGGATCTCCCTGGCAATAATCGAGATAAGCATATGTGGTTGGTGTCATCACAACGTTATGCCCCATTCCTGCGGCTTTAATGCCTCCTTTAATTCCACGCCAGCTCATTACGGTAGCTCCGGGTGAAAGTCCTCCATCAAGGATCTCGTCCCACCCGATCAGTTTTTTACCCTTTGCATTCAGTATTTTTTCCACCCTATTCATAAAATACCCCTGCAATTTTTCCACATTGGTAACATTTAGTTTTTTCATTAATTGCTGGCACCCGGGATCTTTTTTCCAGTATCCCTTATAACATTCATCGCCGCCGACATGGATATATTCACCCGGGAAAAGTTGGGCAACTTCGGTAAAAACTTTATCGAGGAATTGATATACCTTTTCATCGGAGGGATTCAAAGTATTGTCAACAAACATCTGGAATGTACCGTTATCATACCATTTAGCAAAATTGGAACCCGGGTTAACCCTGACGCTGGTATCCCTGGTGCAACAAAGCTCAGGATAGGAGGCAATGGCAGCCATGCTGTGACCGGGTATATCAATTTCAGGAACAATGGTAACAAACCGGTTTTTGGCATATTGAACAATCTCTTTAATATCTTCCTGGGTATAATAGCCGCAATCGGTAGCTTTTTCTCCTGGTTTTGGGGCGGGCATCTCGCCATATTCACCCGTACGCGGGACCCGGCAGGCACCAGTTTCGGTGAGTTCAGGAAGCGATTTTATTTCTATTCTCCAGCCATTGTCATCGGTGAGATGCCAGTGAAAAGTGTTTAATTTGAAGGCAGTCATTTCATCAATGTATTTTTCAACTTCTTCCTTGGTGAAAAAATGACGGCTTACATCCAGCATAAGACCTCTCCAGGCAAAACGCGGATAATCGGTAATCTTAACGGCGGGGAGGATCCACGAAGCCTGTATTTTCACCGGGCTGACTATTTCTTTCGGTAACAATTGCAACAGGGTTTGCATGCCGTAAAATAATCCGGCCGGTTGATTGGCATTGATAACAACTCCTTGCGGCGAGGAAACCAGCGTGTAGCCTTCCTTACCTATTGTATCCTCTGTTTTATCATTCAGATTAAGTTGAATCACACCGCCTGTTTCCTGCACTACCTTTAGCTGATAGCCTGTGGGTGCATTCAGTTTTTTTGCAAGCATTTCCGCAATAGGCTTGGCATCCGGTTTATTATAACCGATAACAGCATCAGGGTTTATCAAAAATGTCCCGTCCATTTTCTGGATTTGTACGGGTTCGGGAATTATATGAATATTACTCTCCTGTCCATAGGTACAAAGGGAAGCCATGCTAAGCAGAAAGATGATCAGGGTTTTCATAAAATAATTTTTTATACAGTTCAAAAAATAAATTCCATTACGAAGCTAAGCTTACATAATTTTTCTTTAGTTAAAACTAATCCCAATTTTTGGATCTTTTTTGCAACTGATCCCTGTCAAGGGTTATCAGGTGCCCTATGGGTTTCCCGTTAAGATAAGATATGACACGCAGGGTAAAGGGGTTATCTGGAAGGGCTACCGGGTTTTCATATTTAGCACAATGATCATCAGGCATGGTACCGTTGATTGTAAAATAGGTTTTCATACCGGGCACTTCTGAAGATATAACCAGCATTAATTTTCCATCCTGCAGTGATGATTTCACATCTGCATCATAAATAGCTTTTGAATAATCCAGGTCTTCTTCATTAAACCTTCCGAAATGATCTTGTACTCTTTGGATAAAACCATTCCAGTTCTTTTCACTATCCGGCGTCCAGAAGTCTTCTGACAAGGCCCAGGCCCTGGGATACGTCATATATTCTGCATATCGGAGGGTGGGAACATGTTCAGTCCATAGGTTACCCTGCCCGCCAAGTATATATTTAGCATCTACGCCTTCCGGTACCGGATTAAAACTATAACTTTTTTCAAGCCTTAGTCGGGAATATATCGGAGGATCGACTGTAGGATCTCCCTGGCAGTAATCCAGGTAAGCATAATCAGTAGGAGTCATCACCACATCATGGTGCAGGCCGGCAGCTTTTATACCTCCCTGGATCCCCCTCCAGCTCATTACGGTTGCGCCCGGTGAAAGACCGCCTTCCAGGATCTCATCCCAGCCAATGAGTTTCTTCCCCTTTGAGTTCAGAATTTTTTCCACCCGGCCCATAAAATAACTTTGCAACTTTTCAGGATCGTTGGTATTCAACTGTTTCATCAATGCCTGGCAACCGGAATCCGCTTTCCAGAAATCCTTGCGGGTTTCATCGCCGCCCACATGAATGTATTCTCCCGGGAATAATTTTGCGAGTTCTGTAAATACCTTATCCAGAAAATCATAAACTCTTTCGTCGGAAGGATTTAATGTGTTATCAACTCGATGCCAAATTCTTTTCGTACTGTCGGCATTCCAGTGAAAGTACCTGGCACCCGGGTTTACCTTAACGCTGGTATCCTTGGAACAGCTCAGGTAAGGATAGGAAGCAATAGCCGCAAGACTATGACCGGGCACATCAATTTCCGGTAAAATGGTTACAAATCTTTCTTTGGCGTACTGAACAACTTCTTTTATGTCTTCTTGCGTATAATACCCGCAATCGGTTGCTTTTTCTCCGGGTTGCGGAGGAGAAAATCTGCCGAAAGTACCGGTACGCGGAACCCGGCAGGCGCCGATTTCTGTCAGTTTGGGCAAGGATTTTATTTCTACCCGCCATCCGTTATCATCCGTAAGATGCCAATGGAAAGTATTGAATTTATAGGCGGCCATGATATCGATGTATTTTTCAACCTCCTCTTTGGTAAAAAAATGCCGACTTACGTCGAGCATCAGGCCACGCCAGGCAAATCGGGGATAGTCCGTGATCTTCACATCAGGAATTGACCATGAAGTCTGAACGGACACCGGGCTGTCAATTTCTTTCGGGAAAAGCTGAAGAAGGGTTTGCATTCCGTAAAATAATCCCGCCGGTTTATTGGCAGCGATTACAATTCCCTGGGTTGAAGACTCCAGCACATATCCTTCACCTCCTATTTTTGAATCCGCTCTTTTATTCAGGTTAAGTTGTATGGTTCCCTCCGATCCCTTGCTTACAGATACCTGGAATCCCGTCGGTGCGCGTAGCTTCCCTGCCAGCATTTCAGCAACAGGTTGTACTTCATTCTCATTATAAGATATGGACGCATCATTTGTAAGCATAAATGTTCCGCCCAGGTATTGTACTTCAACAGGTTTTGGAATTACCCGAATGGAATCGATTTGGCCGAATGCAA
>CAYNCU010000117.1:0-13501 GCA_964395765.1 uncultured Roseivirgaceae bacterium
CTAACAACGATAGAATAATCTCGTAATACAAAAAAATGAAAATTAATTTATCTAATCTAGTGCTATCCATTAATTAAGAGAAGTTGTAAGAATTACTTTCACTCCACCCCAACTACAACAAATATTTATTTCCTGTAATAAAAATAGTTCTTATAATGTTACTATTTTTAAAGACAAAAACTATTAAAAAACGGTCAACCTTATTTAGGGATCTACAATTTTCCATTTTTCAAAGGTAATGTGCAGCCGGGATTCAGAAAAAAAATTTTAAATGACTGAATAGCTTGCTATTATCCCGTAAAAATCGATTCTCACTCCACCCCAAACGCCACATACACATCCCCGCTCTTCGTCCCCAGCTTCCCGCCCCCGCAGGCGACGACGATATATTCTTTGCCGTTCACCTCATAAACCGATGGAGTAGCATAACCCGCATAGGGCAGTTTCGTCTGCCATAAAAGTTTTCCCGTGGTCTTGTCGAAGGCATGCATGCGCGCATCCTTGGTGGCGGCAATGAAAACAAGTCCGCCGGCGGTGACCACAGGACCGCCATAGTTTTCAGTGCCGGTAATGGGAATGCCTAATGCCATCAACGAATCCACCTGGCCTAACGGTACGCGCCATACCCTGTCACCGGTATTCAGGTTGATGGCATTCAGGGTGCCCCAGGGCGGCGTGATGACCGCATTGCCGAATTGATCGACCCAACGGTTGTAACCGGTATGGGTATAGGGAACTTTGCTGATCAGGGAATCGATATTGGGTCCTTCCTTATCCGATGAATGCCCGGCCACTTTACGAGGAGTCTCGATTATTTTTTTGTTATAATATAAAACATACGAGGCAATTTCATCCTTTTGTTCATCAGTAAGAAAGTCAAAGGCTGTCATCATGCCCCGGCCGGTGGAAATGTATTTTATAAAGCCTTCGCGGGTATACTTGGAGCCCACTTGGGTGATATTCGGGTAATTGCGACCGTCCCCCTTTAGGTCCGGACCATGACATTTTACACAGTTGATATTATATAATAATTTTCCGGCGGAAGAAAGTTTCGCCTCGCTTTCCGGGGCCAGGTCCACCATCGTATGGATCCAGGGCATCTCATTGGCATTGACATACATAATGTTGGTTTCCGGATCAACCGCCGCACCACCCCATTCTCCTCCCCCGTCGAAACCGGGGAAAATCAAGGTTCCTTCCGTGCTCGGCGGAATAAAGTAATGTCCATGCCGGATCTTATGGAAGGTTTCCAGGGATTGTTGTCTGACCTTTGGATCGAAATCATTGAAATCGCTGTCGGAAATGAATTGCCTGGCAAAATAATCCGGTTTTTCGGGGACAGGCTGTGTCGGCCACGTCTTTTCGCCACGAAGGTCGGATCCCGGAACTGCAATGTTATCGATAGGGAACAAAGGTTCGCCTGTGATCCGGTTAAATACATAAATAAATCCCGATTTCGTTATCTGCGCCAGGGCCTGTACTTCCTTTTCTCCGTTGTTCCAGGTAAACAGATTGGGAGGTGCCGGAAGGTCGCGGTCCCAGAGATCATGATGCACGGTCTGGAAATGCCAGATCCGCTGACCTGTTTCGGCATTCAAAGCAAGAAGGCAATTGCCGTACAAGTCCATGCCTGCGCGGTTCCCGCCGTAAAAATCAAAAGCCGCCGAACCAAGGGGTAAATAGACAATCCCCTGCTGTGCGTCCAGGCTCATCCCTGCCCAGTCATTTACACCGCCGACTTTATCCCAGTCTTCCGGCGGCCAGGTGGAATAACCGTATTCCCCGGGCTGGGGAATGGTATGAAATACCCAGTCGATTTTTCCCGTATATACATTGTAGGCGCGAATATATCCCGGGGCTGAAAGTTGGTCTTCCGATACCCGGCAACCAATGATCAGTTTGTCTTTATAAATGACGCCGGGGGAGGTTCCGCTGACATATAATTTTTCATCGCCGGGAAGTAATCCATTTTTTAAATTAACTACTCCGTGATCCCCGAAACTATCGACAAGCTTTCCGTTGGTCGCATCGAGGGCGATCAATAATTGTCCAGCCGCATAATAGATCCTCTTAACGCTATCATCGCTGAAATAGGTAACGCCCCGGTTAACCCCCATCGAAAAAATGAAATGTTTATCCAGGGAAGGCCTGAATTTCCAGATCTCCTTCCCCGTGGCAGCGTCAAGGGCAAAACAATCGAGCCTCGGCGAGGTAGCGTATAATACACCATTCACGATGATCGGGTTACATTGTATTTGTGTGTGATTATCAGTAACGGAATCGCCGGTATGATATTCCCATACTACTTTAAGATCTTTAACATTGGATGGCGTGATCTGGCTAAGCGGCGAATATTGGTTCCTGTCCAGGCCTCCCTGGTAATAGGCCCAGTCTTGGTTATTATTCGATTTTTGCCTTTCTTTTTCTCCGCAGGAAAACAGGATTAAAGAAATAATCAGGCTAAGAAAAAATTTCCCTTTCATCCGTTAATAATATGATATAATTACCAAAAGTTTTAAAAAATTCAATTTTTAATTAACCTACCCCTGCGCACTTCCACGAGTGGAAGGAGAATCTAATTTTTTTAAAAAAACTTAATTTTTTGCACTTCCTGTTTTCGCAATTCATCAAACCAAAGTTTAACAATATAATATAAAAAATGATCAGGGATAATTATTTTAACAAAATCATTGAGTCATGCCTTTACATCATCATGCCATGTCTTTACATCGTCATGCCATGCCTTTCAAGGCATGTATTAACCACTATCCCCTTTTCCCGAAATCAATCCAGTATTGTTTCACGCTATCCTTCATTTCCCGGTGCAGGAGAAGAATTCCGATCAGGTTGGGAAGCGTCATTAAAGCGATCGCTATTCCGGAGAAGGTCCAGATGATGGTAGTGTCGGTAAAGGCGGCCAGGAAAAAACCGATCACGTAAATGATGTGATAATAGATGACATATTTCGAACCGAATAAAAATGTTACGGCCCGGTCACCGTAATACGACCATGAGATGGAGGTGGAAAATGCAAAAAGCAGAATTCCAATGGATACCACCCATCGGCCGTATTTACCCAGAAAACTTATCGTGAAAGCTTCCGTCGTCAGCGGAGCGCTGTGGATCAATGACAAACCCGAAAAATTGATCGAGCCGTATTCGTCATTGACTGCGCCGTTGTTTACGGAGACTGCCCCAGTGTACGGATTACCCCCTTTATGAACAGTTACACTGTCGGCAAAAGACCTTGCATGCAGGAGTGTTATTCCACCGGTTTTAATGACCCCGTTTTCGACATCCAGGTTACCTGTAAAAAGAGGCAATGGTTTTTTGCCGGAAATATGGCGGGAAACTTTCTTCGCCTCCGCCGGATTGGATTCATGGTAAACCCCGCTCAGCACCTGCATGTCCGATACCTGGAAATCATTATGGAATTTTTTGGTCCAGGCTCCCGAAGAAAGGATTACCAGGCCGGTTAACTGGCAGATGATAATGGTATCAATAAAAGGTTCCAGCAGGCTTACCATGCCTTCCGACACGGGCTCATGGGCCCTGGCAGCCGAGTGGGCAATGGGGGCGGAGCCTTGTCCGGCTTCATTGGAAAATAATCCCCTGTTTACTCCGCGGTTAAAGGCAAAAGCAAAATTGGCGCCCAGGAAACCGCCGATGATGGACGTACCTGAAAAGATGTCATGGAAAATGGAAACAAAAGATGGTACAATATTCTGATAGTTATATAAGATAACGGAAAGAGCTCCCAGGAAATAAAATATGGCCATTCCGGGTACCAGTTTTTCCGTGACTTTGGCAATTCTCTTTATTCCGCCGATAATGACCAGGCCAAGTAATACGGAAAGAACAAGTCCGGTGATAATGGTATTGATATTAAATGTTGTATAAATGGAATTGGCAATGCTATTGATCTGGGGAAGGCTGCCGGTTCCGAATGAGCTTAAAATAGTGGCAAGCGCAAATATTACCGCCATTATTTTCGCCGACCTTCCAAGCTTTATTTTATGTAATAGCCTGAATTCAGAAAGTCTCCTGCTCATATAATACATAGGCCCCCCGGCTACGGAACCATCTTCTACGACAACCCGGTATTTATGTGAAAGTGTTACCTCAACGAATTTGGTGGTCATGCCAAACATCGCCGTAACCAACATCCAGAATAAGGCGGCAGGTCCGCCTAAAAATATGGCATAGGCTACCCCGGCGATATTCCCTGTTCCTACCGTACCGGAAAGGGCAGTCGCCAGGGCCTGGAAATGGGAAGCGTCTCCCACATCTTCTTTCCGGTCGAATTTCCCCCCCGTGATTTTTAAGGCATGGCTGAAATAGCGGATCTGCGGAAACTTCAGGTAAAGGGTAAAAAACAAGCCGGTTCCGAGCAGCAAAAAAGTAAACCATTGAGAGCCCCCGATATGACTGTCAATATTTTGAAGTATGGTATTAAGCCGGTGAAGCATACTTCAGGGTTGATATAATAATTTTTGCCATGACGGCAAAACTAACAAAATATCCCAATCGGCCAAGCTTTTGCAGATCGAGTTATCCGGGTACTGGATAATTGGTTAATTGGTTTATTGGTTTATTGGTTTATTGGGTTATTGGGTTTATTTTCCGAATTAGACAGGTTCACTTGTCGCTTGTTACAATTTACTGAACGCCCCAGTATCATTCAAAATACTTTAGATTATGAATAATAACTTTTAGATTTGTCAGCCAAGATTTTTTATTATGGAACCAAGAAAAACACCTCTTTTTGACATACATGTGGCTGCCGGGGCAAAGATGGTGCCTTTTGCAGGCTTTATGATGCCGCTCCAGTATTCTTCAGTGCTCGAAGAGCATAATTGTGTCCGGAATAACGTTGGCCTGTTCGATGTGTCCCATATGGGAGAGTTTATGATAGAGGGAGAGGATGCTATTGACCTGATCCAGTATATCTCCAGTAACGACGCCTCCAGGCTTGTCAATGGTCAGTGCCAGTATTCCTGTCTCCCCAACGAAAACGGCGGAATTGTGGATGATATCCTGGTCTATAAATTCAACGAAAGGAAATATATGATCGTCGTCAATGCCGCCAATGTGGAAAAAGACTGGAACTGGATCAAAGGACACAATACATTCATGGCGGAAATGGAAAATATATCTGACAATATTTCCCTTTTCGCCCTACAGGGTCCAAAGGCCATAAATGTTCTCCAGAAACTGACTAACCTGGATTTAACGACATTAAAATATTATACCTTCAAAAAAGGGAACCTGAAAGAGATCACGGATGGAGCTATTATATCGGCTACCGGATATACTGGGGCGGGAGGTTTCGAAATATTTGTTTATAACCGTTATGCTGAAACAGTCTGGAAAAGGATCATGGAAGCCGGAAAGGAATCCGGTATTCAGCCAATCGGACTGGCGGCACGGGATACCCTGCGACTGGAAATGGGTTATTGCCTGTATGGAAATGATATTGATGACAAGACCTCGCCGATTGAAGCCGGCCTGGGATGGATCACCAAATTCAATAAAAAATTCGTCAATAGCGCTGCCTTGCAGGAACAAAAAAAATCAGGAATTTTATAGAAATTAGTGGGCTTTGAAATGACTGAAAAAGGCATCCCGCGGCACGGATATAAAATATTCAGTAATGATGACAAAGTAATCGGTTTCGTCACTTCCGGGTCACATTCCCCTACCCTGAATACCGGAATCGGACTGGGCTATGTGGTAACGGGAAAAGAAATGCCCGGCACTGAAATCTTAATTGAAGTAAGAAACAAGAAATTAAAAGCCAGGGTGGTATCGCTTCCCATATTTAAAGCTACAGCGTGATGAGCGTTTCGAAGCATAATTTATATGTATGCATTTCACCTTCCATGGCTGAGAACTATCCTGCTGAAGGATGCCTGGCCGTGATCATAGACATTCTCCGTGCAACGTCATGCTGGATTACCGCCATCAGTCATGGGGCTAAAGCTATTCACCCCGTGGTGACGCTGGAAGAATGCAGTCAACTTGTAAAAAACGGTTACATTGGCGCCGCGGAAAGGCAGGGTAAAAAAGTAGACGGCTTTGAACTGGGAAATTCGCCCTTTGAATATGGATCTAATATCGCCGGGAAAAAAATTGTGGTGACCACCACCAATGGATCCAGGACGATCAACACTTTTAAAAATCACAAGGAGGTAATTATAGGTTCCTTCCTGAATTTTTCTGCCCTGGTCAATCATATAAAACAGGCTGATAAGGATGTAATCCTGGCCTGTGCGGGATGGGAAGGTGGAATCAGCCTGGAAGACATTCTTTTTTCCGGTGCTGTTATCGAAAGATTAGGAAACCTGTTTGAACTGGATGACACGGCTTTTTTAGCCCAGAGCCTCTGGGAAAATTCACAGCTTGATTTCCGGAACTGGCTGATTCATTCGTCTCATGTAAAAAGATTGATGTCCTTTGGCGCTGTTAAAGACGTGGATTATTGCTTTACTTACGATCTGATTAATATTGTGCCCAGACTGGTCGGTAGTGAAATCATAAACCCCCAGGGATGAAACCAATTGCAAATTCCAAATTCCGCCGACTCATTTAAATGAATGACAGAAAAATAACCGGGATAGGAGAAATTCTCTGGGATATGTTACCCGGGGGAAGGCAACTGGGTGGAGCCCCTGCCAATTTTGCCTGCCATGCCAGGCAATTGGGATATAATGCCGGGATCATAAGTGCAGTCGGCCGTGATATGGAAGGGAAGGATATCCTTGAATCCATCCTCAACTCGGGAATAAAAAGTTTTATCGCCATTAATGACCGCCCTACCGGCACGGTGAGTGTATCCCTGGATGAAAGCGGTGTTCCCGTTTACACAATACATGAAAACGTAGCCTGGGACCGTATTCCAGAAATGCCGGATGCCCGTGAATGGGTCGAACAATGTGAGGCCTTTTGTTTCGGTACGTTGGCCCAGCGTTCGGAAATTTCAAGAAATACCATTCATAACTTATTGTCCATCGTACCGGATAACTGTTTAAAGGTTTTCGACATAAATCTCCGCCAGCATTTTTATTCGAAAGAGGTTATCGAATCATCCCTTACCATGGCCAATGTCCTGAAAATAAATGATGATGAAATCGGGATCATCGGTGAAATGTTCGGCCTTGGGGATAAGGAAGAAATAATTGCCGAAAAAGCATTACGCAAATTCAGGCTGGAATTCCTTGCCTTAACCAAGGGAAGCAAGGGAAGCTGGATGTTTTCGACTTTTGATTCTTCCTACCTGCCTACCCCGAAAGTAAAAATTGCCGATACTGTCGGCGCCGGTGATTCTTTTACGGCGGCCATGATCGCCGGTATCCTTTCCGGGAAAAAATTGGCCGAAGTCCATCAACTGGCTATCGATGTTTCTGCGTTTGTGTGTACGCAGGCCGGTGCCACGCCGGAACTTCCTGCGGAAATAAAAAATAAATTCAAATAAGATCCGGGAACTTTGCAAACCGCATACCGTAAAATTTGTTCCGGGTATAGTTAATATTGCAGGCTCAACAGGTTTCTTGAAATCAAAAGATATATGCAAAATAATAAAACGGTAATCTTTGATTACGGGGGCGTGATCAGCAAACCCCAGAATGCGGAAAGTATTTTGAAGATCATAAAAAAGCTGGGATTGCGGGACAATGACCATTTTAAAACAATATATTCCATTTATCGTAAGGATATTGATTCCGGCTTGTTATCCCTGAAGGAATATTGGGCGAAAACTTTATCGGAGCTGAATCTTGAATTTTCGGGCAGTGATTTCGATTGGCTCATCAGGGAAGATATTGTAAGCTGGGCGGATGTCAATGAAGAGACCGTTGATCTTATAAAGGAGCTGAAACAAAAAGGAATTAAACTGGCGATTTTATCCAATATGGTGACAGAAACACTGGATTACCTCAGAAAGAATACATCCTTTATCCCTTTATTCGATTTTGAATTTTTTTCCTGTGACATTAATATGATTAAACCCAATCCCGGACTTTACAAATATGTGCTTGACCGGATGAAGGTAAAGGCAGAGGATTGCATATTCATCGATGATATCACCGTCAATTGCCAGGCGGCGGAAAACCTCGGTATTAAAACAGTACAGTTTGTAGACGTCCGTCAATTAAAAACCGTTTTGGAAACGCTATTAGAATGATTGATTTTTAAAATCGAATAAGTTAACGCAGTAATGGTCTTTTAGCGGCATGAACCGAGTTAACTTAATAACCAATTAACTTAATTAACCCATCAACGCAGTTTCCTATTTCTCTTATGTCGTACTGCATCCCTGATGGTTTTCTTTTCCAGGTTTTTCTTCAACGCCTCCGTCAGATCCACACCGGTCTGGTTGGCAAGACAGATCACGACGAACATAACATCGGCCAGTTCATCGGCAAGGTTTTTGGCTTTATCGGATTCCTTAAAGGATTGTTCTCCGTATTTTCGCCCGATGATCCTTGCCACCTCCCCCACTTCTTCGGTAAGCATGGCCATATTGGTCAGCTCGTTGAAGTACCTTACCCCGGTCGTCCGGATCCAGCGATCGACAGTTTTTTGTGCTTCCCTGATAGTCATATCAAACTTTATTTTTAGTATCGATTAAAATGGTAACGGGTCCGTCATTGATCAGCGCCACCTGCATCATGGCCCCGAATTCCCCCGATTTAACTTCCTTACCCAATTCTCTTTCTATAAAAGTAAGAAACTTATTGTACAGGGGTATGGCGACTTCCGGTTTGGCCGCTTTAATATAGGAAGGCCTGTTCCCTTTTTTAGTGGAAGCATGCAGGGTGAACTGACTGATCACCAGAATTTCACCGTTATGCTGAAGGATACTTTCATTCATCACCCCATCCGCATCGTCGAAAATCCTGAGATTAACGATTTTTTTTGCCAGCCATTCTATATCCTCGTCCCCATCGGCATCTTCAATTCCCAGTAATACCATTAATCCTTTTCCAATGGCGGATTTGATGGTCCCGTTAATGGTGACGGAAGATTCAGTCACTCTTTGTATCACAGCAATCATTTCTTCAATTTAAAACGGTTATTATTGTTTGTCCTGCGATTTTAAGATTTTTGTCTTACATGTTAAGCTTGAAAAATAATAAATTATTGCAATTATTTTCCGTAACAGCCGTCACGGTCATCCTGTATGTCATCTTTTATCACACCCAGGAGTCGTTGACTTATTCATTTTCGGCCTTGTTTGACGGGAACCAGTATTTAAAAGCTTACCAGTTCTTCAAAGGCCAAACCGGACAATATAACGTTTCATTTCCCTATCATTCCAGGATCATGATGCCCTTTCTTGCTTCCTTGCTTCCGTATGATCCCATCAATGCCTTCAATTATCTCAATTTTATATTTATCCTCGCAGGCGTACTTTCCATGTACATCCTTTGGGACATGCTGAGGTTTCCGTTTTACCTGAATTTGACGGCTATCGTATGGCTTACCCTTCACTGGAGCGGCATCATCCGGTACAATCTTTTCGACCCGGTTACGGTAGATGTCCCGTTGTACTTATTTCAATCTTTATTCCTGGTAGCCGTTCTGAAAAACAAACCGTGGCTGATGATCCTGGCGGCAGTAATTTCAGTAATCAACAAGGAATCCATTATTGCCTTTCTCGTTATCCTGGTCCTTTATTATTCCATTCAATGGATCAGGAAAGAGGAGCCCGCACGTAAATTTTGGTTCTTTGTTTCTGCGTTAACGGCAGCAGTGATCCTGAAAGCCATTATCAATAATTATTTCCCTCCCGTGGAACATGGAAGAAGTTCACTGATCACCTTATTGTTTTATGCCCGGGAAACCCTGAGGGATCCATTCCGTATCGTTCACTGGCTCGCCGGCCTTTCCGTTGCCTTCGGGCCATGGCTTGCATTGTATATACTTTTAAAATTCAGATCGGGAAAGTTTACGAAATCCGAACTCTTGCCGGGAATACTTTCCCTGACCGCCCTTGCCATCAGTTTCCTGGGAGGCGGTGATTTTACAAGGTTAATATTTCTCGGTTTTCCTTTTATCATGACCTGGTTTTTTTACAGCATGAAAGAGGTAAAGCCGGCGATCCTGTTTTTTACTTTCCTTACCGGCTTGCCGCTCACGATGTTCTGGAGATCCATCCCCAACCCTGCCGTACGTGGATGGCTGGCATTTTATAACTGGCATCCCGAATTTGCGCCCCCGGGAATCACGTGGCTGTGGGTGGGGTATTTCTTTGCTGCCGGAATGGTTTTATTTTTTATTGTGAGGAAGCTTTACCGGCCCTCCAATACAATCCGCCATATTTCCTGATACAGATCCGGGCCGAAGGTTTTTACATTTTCGAATCGGGTTGAACCAAACGAATCTATCCAAAATGTGAGAACAATCAGGTAAGGATTGTTTGCAGGATTATCAAATCCTCCGGATACACCGGAGATTATCATTACTTATCCTTTTCAGGTTATTGTAACTTTTGCCAAGATGGAATTGTAGCCCAGAGGTTATATCGAATCAGCCGGAGTTAACTCAGATCTTCCTGATCATTTCCGATTCATAAGTAAAAATGCCTTCCCCCCAGGATAAGGCGATCTTAACCATGGCCGAGGCGACGACGGAAGCCTCGATGATCCGGTACTGGCGCAGCGAACCGACCATAATAAACTTAAAAATTTTAAACAGGAAGATGACAATTTTTTCCATGGCTCTTTGCTCCTTCCTGTTTCCTTCCAAAAGGGACGGCCTGAAAATATTGATGGAGGGATAAGGAATATTTTTTACGGCCATTTCCATATCGCCTTTTACGCGGTTATAAAAAAATGAAGATCCCGGATCGGCACCCATGGAAGAAACGACCAGGAAACGACTGGTGCCGTTTTTTTGCATTTCTTCGGCCAGCTTTACGACATATTCATAATCCACTTTCCGGAAAGCTTCCTTTGAACCGGCTTGTTTCATCGTCGTGCCCAGGCAGCAATAAACATCATCCGCCTTAAGGCCTTTTAGTTCGTTGTCAAGCCGGTCGAAATTGATGATCTTTTCCTCAATTTTTTCTTGTTGCTTATTAGTCCCGGACCGGGTAAGGAGGATGACCCGGATATAACTGTCTTCTTTGAGGAGATCATCTACAAGATGGCTTCCAATCAGCCCGGTAGCCCCCGCCACCAATGCAGTGCGTCTTTCCGTTTCCATTCAGGTAAGCACTTCCGTTTTACGATTGGCACAGCAATTAATAAACAAATCGTAGATTTCCTTCATCAGGGTCTGACCTTTGTCCCTGGCATACCACAGGTGAAGTTCTTTATGAAATTCGTCCTTATTCATTCCGGAGGTATTCCTGAAATGCATATAAATTTCATGTGCAGGTTCCGGCCTTGGCCCCCAGGAGGTAAGCACACTCAGATCATCGTCGAGACAGATAAACACCGGGATCGATCTTTTACCGTCGGTTAAGAAAAGGTCCATCAACTCCGGGTTTTCATCACGAAGTAATAACCTGAATTCAATATTCGGATTGCATTCTGCCAGGGCTGCAAAATAGGGCGCGATCTGGGCTCCGTCTCCGCACCAGGCTTCAACAAGCATCAGCCAGGTCATCGGATGGTCGATGTTCCCGATCAAATCCTTTAATGAATCGTTGATGATGCATGTTTTATAAATCCTTTTAAGCCGTTGCAGGTTCAGTTTTGTTAACTCGATCTGTTCGGCGGTTTGCCCGGCACCGGTAGTTGCATTCACTTTCACCAGTTCTTCAACAAGCTGAAGGTAATCCCGGAATCGGTAACCTTCCCGGATGAGTGCGGGAGTAATTATACTTTCCATAAAAAATTATTTGTCCGATGAAAAATTATCATGGGTGTCAAATTCACCCTTTAAAAATGCTTCGTAATCTTTAATGTCTTTATCAATACTTCCGGTTAACCACATCATTACCGCCAGGTCATCCAGCATGCCAATACCCGGGATCATATCGGGGATCAGGTCAAACGGATTAATAAAATAAAGCAGGGCGGCAGCAATGGCAATGATCGTTCTCAGGGGTATATTCCGGTATTCACCGGAAACATACGACTGCAACATTTTAATGAAGAGGACAACTTTTTTAAAAAGCAAATTCAATTGCCCCGAGGACTTATCAATGTCCATAACCTTTTTAAAGGCTTTGTTGATAATATCCCGAAGGTCATCTGCACTGCCCGCTTTATCTTCAGCGGCCCTCTCATATTTCTCATAATTGCCGAAGGGTCTGTCCATATTTATCTCAATAAAATTGAGCCGCTTCTTTCCTGATCTGGCTCAATGCATGTATAATAGGATCCATTGTAAGCGAGAGTGTTTTTTCAAAAATCACTTTCGTAAGATCTACGCTTTTTGCGCCTGATTCCAACTGTGCCGCAGCCTGGTTGAAAGTACTTATCGTATCTTCAACAGCTTTTTTTACCAATGTCCATAATTCTTCACTTACATAGATCTGCTGTGATAAATTATGGTTGAATTCCTCCCTGATCTCATGCAGCAGGATATGGTGGAATTCCTGTGCCGAAAATTCAGGGTTGTTTATGCGCAATAATATGTTTTTAGGGGAAATCCTTTCCAGCAACAATGCAAGTCTTTCATAGGCCTGGAGACGCAGGGGAACAACCGTCTCCTGAAGCTTATATCGTACATCGACTTTCTTTCTTTCAATTTCCTTCTCCAGCATGCTCCTCACGGTAAGAAACATTGCATATAAAACAATGCCTGCAGGAAGTAAAATTTTTGCTAATTCCATCAGGATATCCATGGCATGCTTTTTTTGTGGAATACGGTTACAATATTAACATAATTAAGCAAAATTACTGGTTGTCTATTTATTTTTGTATGATTTACATCATCGCTCTATTCTATGATTATCATTCAAAGCCCGGTAAAGATTACAGCCAAAGCCGTCACGGAAATAAAAAATATTCTTGATAAGAAGAATATTCCGGAAAATTACGGCCTCCGCATCGGGATCAAAGACCCTGACAGCCAAAGCCCTTCGCACATTCTAGGTTTTGACCTGAAGACAGAAAACGATAACGAATACCAGGTAGAAGGAATACAGGTCTATATCCGTAAATCCGACATCATTCACCTGGCAGGAATGACAGTCGATTATTATGAAGGCCCGGATAGTCGCGGATTTGTTTTCAGTAAATGAACCATTACCTTGCTTTTATATCCCGGCTTCGCTTTCATGGTGGTCCTGCACGACCTCCGACCTCCGGTTTATCAATAGGTTTTCGTCATATCCGAAGGTACGGCAATAATATAATCAGCCGAATCCTTGTTTTCATCTCCCGCTTTCCGCACTGGGTCAGTCTGAAGATTATAATTTAATTTTTGAATCTTGATTCCTGGTTTTTGATTTCAGTGCCGTTTCCCTAACGAACCCTTTAAAGTTTTAAAACTTTTTACAAAAATGCCAATGAGCTGATTATTTTCATTAATCCCTTTTTCCAAT
>CAYNCU010000118.1:0-13309 GCA_964395765.1 uncultured Roseivirgaceae bacterium
ATTGATTCTATTGGACTCTCTTTTTTGAAGAAGTTATTTTTACCGGACAAGAATGAATCTTAAACCTGAATTAATATCACATATCAGAGGAATAATCAAAGAGGAATAATGATATCGCAGGACAGATTGCTATTTCCCCCGAAAGAATACGAGATCTTTCCGTCCATGTTAAGGATATGATTGTAAATGACGTAAAACCGCAGGGCCGTATCGTCCTTGATGGCATCCTCGATACTATACCGATGTGCCTTAAGCCGGTCCCTCAGGTCGGGGTCGAATAAAAATCCTTCCAGTTGTAACGTGACCTTCAGGTTTGCATTGTATTTTGAAAAGTGAAACCCGATCCGCGCCTTATGGTCGATAACCGGCAGGGAAGAAATTGCCTTAAAAAGGCAGAACAACAATTTCCGGATCAGCTCGAATCTTACATTCAGTGAAATTAAATGACTGGCCTGAATATCCAATTCAACATTTTTAAGGCTACTGAAACCCGATAAAAGATTCCTGATTTCATTTTCTATTTGTTTAAGGTCGATCAGCTCCCCGCCGTCATCCCATAAAGTATTGAACTCATGAAACTGGGCAATATTGGTGATCCGGCGGTCGAGCAGGGAAATCGACTGGTTCAGCATTTCCAGCATGACATTCCGGTTGCCATTATTGTTTTCCCTGGCCAGGATATTCAGCAGCCCCTTGATGGTGGCCACGGGACCCTTGATCTCATGATGGGTCCTGTAGATCAGCTCATTAAATTCACTTTCTCTTTGTCTTATTTTCTTCCTGTACTTTTTGATCGGGCTGAGATCATTAATGATGATCACCAGCATGTCATTCATGTCCGAAAGCAGGCCGAGGTAAAACCCGGAGATCTTAATGTAAACTTCTTCCCCGAATTTATCGGTTGTCACTATAGGTTGTGAAATGAAAAATCCGTTGTGAGTGAGGTCATTGATATAATTCTGAAATTTCGTAAATTCATTTTTCATTAAAAGCATGACCGTTTCTCCGACAAGGTCTTCATCACGATATTTAAAGATCCTTTCAATTTCATCACTGACCGCCAGGATCCGGAAATCGGACCTGAGTATCAAGGAACTGGGAAATATCTTCGTAAGGTTTTCGAAGGCATAATCCTCGCCGATGATACGCTCGGTGATCAGTTTGTTATTTGGCCGGTTGTTCAACATTATATTGTAATGATTTTAATACGAAACCCGGGATGTTAGTCAGAGCCAGAATCCTGTCTGCCGCTCCCAGTTTTACCGCTTCCCTGGGCATTCCATACACCACGCAGGATTCTTCATTCTGCGCAATGGTAAGCGCCCCCGCTTCTTTCATTTCCAGCAGTCCGCAGGCGCCGTCGTCTCCCATTCCCGTCATGATCACCCCGACGGCATTTTTGCCGGCATAGGTGGCGGTAGAACGAAACAGTACATCCACGGCGGGACGGTGGCGGTTCACGAGCGGACCCTGGGTCAATTCCACAAAATATTTTGCTCCGCTTCTTTTCAGCATCATATGATAATTACCCGGTGCGATCAGCGCCCTTCCCCGCATAACAACATCCCCCTGCTCTGCTTCCTTGACTGAAATTTTGCAAATCCCGTTCAGCCGGTTGGCAAAGGCACGGGTAAACAATTCGGGCATATGTTGCACAATCACGATCCCCGGAGCATCATAAGGCATGGACTGCAGGAAAACCTGCAAAGCCTCCGTACCGCCCGTCGAGGCACCCAGGGCAATAATCTTATCCGTAGTCTCTTCCATGCTCTTATTGATCCGACGGGATAACAATACATCGGCACCGTGCCTGGGAGTTACATGCACTTCCATTCGTTTACGCACCCTGGCGAAGGCCGCCGCTTTTACGGAATCACATATCTGTATTTTTATTTCATCAAAATTTGCATGGGTTACGATTTTAGGTTTCGTGATGATGTCCACAGCGCCGAATTCGAGGGCACGTATGGCCGAAACGGAACCTTCCTGGGTCAGGCTCGAAATAATCACCACCGGGATGGGATGCTGTTTCATCAGCTTTTTCAGGAATGTAAGCCCATCCATCCTGGGCATTTCAATATCGAGGGTGATGACATCGGGAATGTTCTTCGAGATTTCCTTTACTGCGATAAAAGGATCCGCCGCGGTACCGATTACTTCAAAATTCTTATCGGTTTCGAAAATCCCTTTCAGCACCTGCCGGACCAAAGGCGAGTCATCTACGATCAGCACTTTTATCTTTTTATTCATAATCGTTCTTTTATGCCACTTTGTTATTGGTTGAGTTGAGTATTTTCATCCGGACACTTCCATCGCCCGAATCAAAATTTATTTTCCTTCCGGAAGCGCCACCCACATGGTGACTGATCACCGGTATCTTTAGCTCTTCCAATATTTCCCAGGCTATGCCTATATTCCTTTGGCCTATATTGAAAATGCTGTTCCCGGTATTCAATAATTCGGCGCCCCCGAAGACTTTAGCGACCAGGTTTTCTTTTTTACTTCCTGCCATGATCATTTTTTCTGCCAGTTTCGGAATGGCGATGTTCCCGTATTTCGGTGAACTCAATCCTTTCCCGTCCCAGTAGGGCAGCATATAGTGATTCATACCGCCAACCCTTAAAATTCTATCCCATAAACATACCGCCACACAGGAACCGAGTACGGTCTGAATCACAGCCTGCCGGCCGGAGACGAAAATCGTGGAAGCATATAAAAAATGACTGAGCGTTTCCTTATTTGCTGTGCCCGCTTCCATCAGAACACCTCGTCATTTACAAACAGAAATTAATTTCCCTGTGCCGAGTAACCTTCCATGCCTTCCATTACGGTCATTTCAGGAATGCTTATCCTGAACACTGTTCCCGCGGGATCAATATTTCTTACGTCAATTTCACCTTGCAGTAATTCCACCAGGTATTTTATTATGGATAACCCCAGCCCGTGGCCGCTTTCTATGGAATTGATAGCCGGGTCGAGGCGCTTGAAACGGTCGAATATTGAATCGATATTCCGGCTATCGATCCCTTTCCCGGAATCGGATACCTCCAGTTGAAGAATATTCTGGTTGTGTTCGATACAAACATTGACCGCGCCGTTCTTCGGACAGAATTTGACGGCATTATCATACAGGTTGATAAAGATCAGTTCCATGAACTTCGGATCGGTGATGAATTTTCCGCCGTGCATCGAGGGGTTAATGTCTTTGTAACTATAGCTGATCTGCAGACCCTTTCTTTTCGCCGCCAGTTCATAATTCCGGATGATCCGACCGATCAGTTCCCTGACATCGGTAGTGACCGGTTCCGCAGTCAGTTCCCCGGATTCTATCTCAGCGGCACAGAATATATTATTGAATTGGAAGTCAAGGTTCATCGCTTCCCCGTGGATAAGCGCCGCCATCATGATTATTTTCTTCCAGGCCTCCTTATCGGACCGGATGATTTCTTCAGACAGGCCGACAATGGACGTAAAAGGGTTGGTGATCGCATTCCTGATATTGGAAAGAAAATGGCCTTTAAAGGCTTCCGCCTCGCCCAGCTTCCTTGTCAGTTCCTTTATCTGTGATTCATAATTTTTTATGTCGTATTCCATATTTTTAGTTATTATTTTCAAATCCTGTTAAAAACCGTAGGCCGTAATTGTTTCAAAGGGACATTCATCCGGGTAATGGATTCCGAATGACCAAGAAACAAAAGACCGTTATCCTTTATGACACGGCAGATTTTATTGATGATCTTTTCCTGGGTTTCGATATCAAAATAGATCAGTACATTCCTGCAGAATACAACATCAAACTGAGTACTGAAGCGGTAGTGATCCTCCATAAAGTTTAACCTTTCAAAAGAAACTCTCTGCCTTAGTTCGCGGGCCACGCGTACAAGGCTTGCATTTTTATCCTTTCCTTTCAGAAAATATTTTTCGCGAAAAGCGGGCGGCACCGGAGCGATCTTATCCATTTTATAGATGGCGGTGACGGCAGCTTCCAGTACCTTGGTGGAGATATCCGTTCCGGTGATCTGGTAACTGAACCACGGGTTCAAAGACCTGAATTCTTCCAACACCATGGCCAGCGTATAAACTTCTTCACCGCTGCTACATCCCGCACTCCATACCTTCAAAGGGTGGTACCGATAATAAGATTGATCGAGGGCGGGCAAAATATTTCCCTTGAGATAATCAAAATGGACAACTTCCCTGAAAAAATCTGTTTTGTTGGTGGATATCTCATTCATCATAAAGACAACTTCCCTGGATTGTCCTTCCCTGCTGAACAGGTAATCTACATATTCACTGAAAGTGTTCATATTCAGCTCGCGGAGCCTCCGGTAGAGGCGGCCCTGCAGCATAATTTTCTTTACAGGCAATATTTTTATCCCGAAGTTTTCCCTGACAAAACCGCTTATTTTATTGAACTCGGTATCCGATAATTTCAACTGGTACAAGCCCGGGGATGTTATATTAATTGCTTTCTCCATATTATTGCTATTATCGGTAATCATGATTTCCTCCCGTTAATTTTGAACCCGTTGTTACCCGGGTTAGCGGTATTATTGTTGAATTCATATTTTTTCCCGTTCCTTGCTTTTCCGTTTTGGTTGTATAAAATTTTCTTCAGTGATAATTCATTTTGTTTTCTTTCCTTTTTGATTTTAAAAAAACTCATGATATTCTTCAGCGCATTGGCCTGGGAAAAAAGGTTCTCCGAATTGGCTGTCATTTCCTCGGAAGAGGAGGCATTTTGCTGGGTGATCTGGTTGAGTTGCTGAATGGAAGCATTGATTTGTTTGGCTCCCGTATTTTGTTCAAGACTGGCTGCCGTAATTTCCTGAACCAACTGGGTTGTTTTTTCAATACCGGGAATGATATCGATTAATAATTTCCCCGCTTCATCTGTAACATTTACACTTTTCACGGCTAACGCGGTAATTTCATCAGCCGCAACTTTACTTTTTTCCGCCAGCTTTCTTATCTCTGTCGCCACCACGGCAAATCCTCTTCCCTGTTCCCCGGCCCGGGCTGCTTCCACGGCGGCGTTAAGTGCCAGCAGGTTGGTCTGAAAGGCTATATCCGTGATCAGGCTGATCTTTCCGGCAATGTCATGGACCGATTGAAGGCTTTCCGATGAAGCATCTCTGACTTTTTTAATTCGTTCTGCTGTTGAAACGGCGATGATTTCCGTCTGTTGGGCGTTCAGCGTATTGCTTTCAATGTTGGCGGATATTTCTTCAATAGTCGAAGACATTTCCTCAACGGAAGATGCCTGTTCGCTGGCGCTTTGTGACAAATGTTCGCAAGTGCTGCTGAGTTGACGGCCTGTCGTGGCCACGCCATCGGCACCGGACTGGACTCCGGAAAGGATCCCGGCGAGTTTCCCTGCCACTGAGAGAAGGGATTGGGAGATTTCACCTATCTCATCAGTTTTGGCCAGGTACTTTTCGCCGGGGTTTATATTCAGGTCTCCATCCGACAGTTTATTTAGTTCGTTTTTAAATTTTACGAGAGGATCCCGCAACCATACCGATGTAATCTTAAAACTTACCGCCAGCATGGCAATACCCGCGGGTAATATCCAGGCGAAGTGAATTAGCCCGAAATGGCCGGCTATAAATCCGAAGTTGAATAAAAAGGCGATGTCAATCACGAAGATCACTCCTACCTTAAACACTACTGATTTTTTAAGAATCAATCTTAAAATGAGCAGTGTGACCGGCACGGGCAGGAAGTAATTGAGGACCAGGTATAAAAGGATATGATTATCCATTTTTTTGGTATTTAGTTCAACGCGTTTATTATCCGGGATATTTGCCGTCTCGTGGAAGTTCCTTAAGCGGTTTCCTCCACAGTTGATTTTTTTATCGCCTCGGTGGATTCATCCAGGAGCGTGATCTCATCGGTGGTAAATACCTTATTAATATCAAGGGCAATAATGAAGGTATCCTCCACTTTGATCACGCCCTTGATAAACGGGGTTTTACTTTTTTCATTGATGACCGGGGGCGGTTTGATTTCATTGTCTTTGATCTCAAGCACTTCCACCACGCTGTCGACGAGCGCCCCGACTTTTATGGATTCGTTATTGACTTCCACTTCCATCACGAGGATGCAGGTATTCTTTGTATGTTCTGCTGCGGGCATTCCGAACTTCAGCCGGGTATCGATAACCGGGAGCACTTCGCCCCTCAGGTTAATGATGCCTTTCATGTAGTCCGGGGTCCGGGGTACTTCGGTAATCCTTAACATTTCAAGGATGTTCAAAACCTGGCCTACATTGGCAGCAAAGGTTTCTTCTCCAAGCCTGAAAGAGAGGAAGGAGGTTACTTGTGATTCTGTTTTGTTTTCCATCATTACTTATTTTAATTTCTATTTTGCGAATTCCTTTACGATTTTATAAGGATCCAGGACCAGTACGACGCTGCCATCGCCGAGGATGGAAGCACCGGAAATGTATTCCTGGTTGCGGTACAGTTTCCCGATCGGTTTCAGCACGGCCTGGTGTTCCCCTTCGACCCGATCAACCACGATTCCCACATATTGATTTTCATATTTTATCAGTACCACCTGTTCCTTCTTCAACGGTTGGCCCGGGATGTTGAATTCTTCCCGGAGATAAACGAAGGGATACTGTTCGCCATCAAGGATTACCGTGCGCTGGAATTTCCTCTCCAGGTTATTGTGTGGCAGGGCGTAGATCTTCTGGACATTTTCCAGCGGGATCACGTAAAGATTTTTGTCGATATCCAGCAGCAGGCCGTCGATGATCGACAGGGTAAGCGGCAGTTTGATCGTAATGGTAGTTCCCTTTCCTTCCTCACTGACAATATCGATCTCGCCCCGGATCTCGTCGATCTGTTTACGGACTACATCCATGCCTACTCCCCGCCCGGATACGTTCGATACATTTTTAGCCGTGCTCAGGCCGGAGTGGAAAATCAGGCTCAATAGATCTTTATCGCTCAAACGATCCGTCTTTTTAATGATGCCCATGTCAACGGCTTTGGCCCGGATCTTCTCAAGGTTTATTCCCGCGCCGTCATCGCGGATACGGATATGCACATTGCTGCCGGAGTAATAGGTTTTAAGTAAAATCGTACCCTTATCATCTTTTCCTGCTTTCTTCCTGTCTTCGGCTGATTCAATACCGTGATCCATGGAATTACGCAGCAGGTGCATGATCGGGTCAACGATCTTTTCTATAATATTTTTATCGAGTTCGGTATCTCCTCCCTCGGTTACAAAATTCACGTTTTTGGAAAGTTCGGCGGAGAGGTCTCTGATCAGGCGCTGGAAGCGCAGGTAGATACTCTGTATCGGGATCAGGCACATGGAAAATGCATTGTCTCTCAACTGTCGGGATACTTTATCCATTTCCTCGGCAAGGTTGGCCAATTCCGGAATGGAGCTCTTTTCGGTAATCAGGTTCAGGCGGGCCTGGGTAGTGATGAGTTCGCTGATAAGATTCATCATGTCGTCAAGCTTGTTACTGGAAACCCTGATACTGGAAATATTTTTCTCTTTTAAAGAGGTTACCCGGGCGGTCGAACGTTCCCCCTCCGTTTCCGGCTGTTTATTTTCTGCCCGCTTCGTCGCTTCCTGTAATTTCCCTGTGTCAATTCTTTTCCCTTCCGAATAACCGGCCGATAATTCATCCATCAGGTTTCCGTTTTCGAGAAGGTTACGGGCTGCTATCTCTTTAATATCCAGCTCGCTTTCGTCTTCAACGAACATGAATACATCCTTAAGGATATGGATTTGTTTTTCAGTATACAGCAGCACTTCCCAGTGGAGATAACAATCTGAGATTTCCATCTCAGCCGGGGAGGGAAGTTCTTCAGCATGGAGAAATACACGCGCCTGGCCGTGGGAAACCAGCTCATCGATGATATACAAAGGATTATTTCCTTTTTTAATGATGTCCCGGTCCGGCTTGAAGAATACATAAAATGTTTTCCCGGCATTTTCTTCCGGAGCAGGATTGTGATTCCCCGCCGTAGAAACAACCGTTTTGTTTTCTTCGATCGTCTTGATATTCATCAGGAGAGTATCATGAACATTTCTGTTTCCCGGATCCGCCAGTTCACGATCCTCAATCAGCTGACGTATATGGTCGATGCTGCGATAGGTTACATCATATATTTCCTTTGACAATGCCACCTGGTTTTTCCTTACCTTGTCGTAAATGTTTTCAAGGTCGTGGGTCAGGTGACCGATATGGTCATAACCGAACATGTTACTGCTGCCCTTTAACGTATGCATGACCCGGAACACGCCTTCAATAGCCGATTTATCCCTGCTGTCGTTCTCAAGAACCAGCAGGGAATTTTCCAGGCCGTTGATTAACTCGGTGGCTTCGTTAATGTATACCGATTCAATCGCTTCCATTATCGGAGAACTTTATTGATGGTTCCTAGTAATTTATCTTTCACGAAGGGTTTCACGATCCAACCTGTGGCGCCGGCGCCGCGGGCCTCATTTTTTTTGTCCAGCTGTGACTCAGTCGTCAGTACCAGGATCGGAACATATTGGTAGGACTTGTGCCCCCGGATCTCTTTGATCAGACCGATACCGTCCATGTTAGGCATATTGAGGTCGGTAATCACAAGGTCAATGGGATCTCCGTTTAAATGTTTGAGGGCATCAATGCCGTCATTCCCTTTAAGGACTTCGTGGCCGTCGCCTTCAAGCGTGTACCCGACTATTTCGCGGATACTTTCCGAATCGTCGACAATTAAGATTTTCTTTTTCATTGTTATTTTAAATTTTTGATTATGGAGTCAAATCCGGTATTGATTAACAGGTTTTTGATTTCCGGGTGAAGTTTGTGAATGGAAAGTGTATCCAGGTATTTCGATAGCAGGAGGGAATGCAGCAGCTGCACCCCTGCGAAATCGAGATCTGAGATATTTTTTAACGCGAGACTAACCCCGGTACCTTCCGAAGCGCGGGAAACAATCTTGTCCCTGATGACCCCGGCATTACCGATCGTCAGCTCGCGATTAATGGTTATATTTTTACTTTTTGTCATGTTTATATTGTTAAAATAATTCTACTTCTCCTTTTTCGGTTCCAGGTCCGTCGGCGAAAAGTTCTTCCTCCTGCCGGAGCCCCAGGGTCTTGTCGTGATTTATTCTTTCACTTTGCATGGAATAGGTTTTCCTGAAGTCATCGAGGACCAGTGACTTCCGCATATCATCTGCCTCATTACTCCATGGATATTTCCCGGCCACCAGGTGTTCAAGGTTGCCGATAATCCGCGAGGTGCCTTCATACATTGCCTCGATATGCGTATATCTGAATTTAGCCGCTTCCAGGGATATGATGACCTCATCGAAGAGCTGGTCACTCACCTGGATAAGCTTGGAATGTTTCATATCCAATACTTTTTTCCCAGCTACCAGGTCATCGGTGCCGGCAAAGCTTGCCCACTGGGATTCAATCTCCCTGTAATTGAAATTATGAGCGGTGAGGTGTGCCGGCTCAAGGGCGTTCAGGATTACCTCCTTCACTTTTCCTTTTATCGTCTTGATTTCATTGATGACCCGGTCAATGCCGGTGCCCAACAACTCCAGATCCTGCTCGCCGGTGTGGAACAGGGATCCTGATTCGATATTTTTTTCTCTGTGCGATTTTCCGTTAACAGGATCCGTCCTTTTCCCGGGAAGATTAAATAATAAAGCGGCCTGGGGATTGACCATGTGATTCAGCTTCCTGAATTTATCGCGTGAATTCACAAACCTGCTGCCGATATTATTCATCCGGTCAATGATGGCAGAGGTTGAGTTCCGGAATTCATCCTGTAAAAACCTCACCTGTGCGATAAGGATGGAACAGATTTCCGGTAAAACATAGGAATACTTATTGTTATTTCCGGTTTTTTCCTTTTCCGGGTCAAATTCAATCCGGATATTTTCAATGATGGAAATAATATGGTTCAGTTTCTGGCTGAAGATATCCTGGTACTGAAGTGAAGTAATGATCTCATCACCGGTTTGCCGGCAAATCTCGAAATTATGAGATATGAAATCCAGGTTATTTTCAACATTCCCGTGGAATTCCGTGATATGATGCATCAGGAAATCAATGAATTTCACCACGGTATTGTATTCCGATTTCTTTGCCGCCGAGTAGCCATTATTTTTCATGACGAAAAGATCGGACAGGATATCCAGTGCATTTTCCAGTATCCCGATCATAGCCAGCAAATCGGTGGTAATCAGGTTATTGATATTTGAATCGTTCAACGCCAGGTCCTGAACAGGAGCGTCGCGGCGTATAGCGCGGGCGATCAGGTCATGGCGGAATTCATGCTTAATATTCTTAATAGTGGAGCGAAGCTGAAGAACATTCATCAACACTCTATGTTCCCTAACCGGCACAGGTTGTCCTGCTTTGTCGGGAAGGTTCAGTTCACGGATAGAATTTTTTACTTCGTTAAGATCATGAATCAATGAGTTAAGGTCTTTATTGCTGAAGATCGATTGTAGATTTTTCAAATTCTGAAGAATGGCAGCAATTTTTTTGCTCACATTCATATATTGTGAATGGAGAAACTGAAATTCATTCTGGGTATCGGTATGGAATGAATTGATCTGATCCAGGATGGCAGTCAGGTTCCTGTGAATTTCAGTCTGCAATTTCGGGTGTTGGCTTGATGGTTTGATGTTCATATCAGGGTTAGGTTCAGAATAGTTCAACAGAAATTCTTTGGATGAAAAATGCGAAGGTTGATTCCTCCTCGAGTTTTCCGACCGACAAGGTAGTAAGCACGGATATTTCCTGACCATTCGCATCGAAGATGGACAGCTCCGTTCTGGAGTCGATGGTTTTGGAATTTCCTTCTCCCACATAAATCACTTTGGCCGTATCTACCGAATCGGTGATCTCTACCGGGATGAATGCGCGGATGTGTTTACCAAGGGCTTTTTCACGGGGTATCTGCCAGATATCTTCGGCAGCCTTATTAAAGAAATCAATGATACCGTTGGTTTTAAAGGTTATTACGCCGTCCTCGCAACCTTCCAGGATGGCAATATTCTTTTTACGTTCAGCCTCTATTTTCTGGATCTGCATCTGCATTTCCATCTTGGCTTCTTCAAGCTGTAAGTTCAGGTTCTCCTTGGCGGCGCTCAGGTCTTTTGTGTTTTGCCTTAATTCCTCTTCCTGTAATTTCAGCTGGTTGGTCATTTCCTGGGATTCCCTGAGCAGTCGCCTGGTCTGATTATTTGTTTTTATTCCAATAATGGTGGAAGCAATATTTTCACTTACATGTTTTACAAATTCGATCATGTGGGGTTCGAATTTCGCGAAGGAGGCCAGTTCGATCACGCCCTGAGGTTCATCATTGATGATCATCGGCACGATGAGGATCTCCCTGGGGTTGGCCTTGCCAAGCCCCGAGGTGATATGCACGAAGGAATCGGGCACATCCGACAGGTAAATAATATCTTTTTCAAGGATGGCCTGTCCCAGTAGGTTTTCTTTCAGCCCGAATTTTCCGGTTACGTATTTTTTCCGGTCCCAGGCGTAGGTGGCCATTGTTTCCAGCAACGGCCGGCCGTCTTCTTCCTTTAAAAGGAACAACGACGACTGGTTTACATTCAGGTATTTGGTAAGGTTAATGATCATGTCTTCCGAAAGAATGGCAAGATCGTCATTGTGTTTCCGGAGGATTTCACTGAAACGGGTAAGTCCTTCATTCACCCAGTTCCGGCGTTTATCTTCTTCGGCAACCATTTTCAGTTTTTTCTGCATCTGGATCAGGGAAGTGCCGAGCAGGTTGGTCTGACCGATATTCAGGTCCGAAGTATTGAAATCATTTTCTCCGATTCTTTGGATAAAATGGGCCACATCACTGATGTGCTGGCGCACATTTTCAATTTTGAAGGAAACCTTACCGAAGATATCATTACGGTTTAATAATTTTCTGTTGACGATGTCGCCTTCGGAAATCATTTCAACTTGCTCTAATAATAAGTGCGCAGGATTTGTGAGACGGTTCCGTGAAATAAAATAACCCGCCAGTGAAGTGACAGCCATGAGGCTTAATAGAATGATGTCTGCTAATTGCCTTTCCCGGGCGAGGGCCGTTTTATGTTTTTCAAGACTGGCGATCTTGCGGGTCAGCAAGTCCTGTAACCCGGCCACCCGTGAAATGACGGCATCAGAGTTTTTATCATCCCCGGATTTTACAAGGGCCAGGATCCTGTTCACCTGGTCACTGACCTGGTAATCGATCCAGTCAATGCCGAACGGCTCCCGATTATCAAAATTGAAAATTCCCTTGACCGAAGAAAGGTCCGAACCGGTATGAAATTCTTCGGGAGAATGATGAATTTCCGGGAATATGGTGTTAATGCCCGGTTGAGAATCGGCTGACGACCACCATAGATAAATCTTTTCTATTTGCCAGGCCGATTTATCGATTTCACGTATCGTCTGGTCTATCTGACCGTCCATCCATTTATTGACCCCGGGGACTGCCGCTAGTATGACAACCAGGATCAGGATCAGCGTAAGGCCTCCGGAACCGGGGATCATAGATTGAATCCTCTTCATCTTCTCCCGTTGTAACAATTAGAAATTGAGATTTAAAGGAGGACGGGGCTTGTTGGCTCTCACGAACTTATACTGATGCATGGCCGTAGAGTAGGTCGGGCATGCACGGTAAGATGAACAGCTTCCCAGCGTCAGTAACATAAACGCGAGGGTTACCAGGATGACAATTATTTTTATCGTTTTCATAACTTTAAATTTTAAATTTTCCCAATCGCATTTGACCGGATTGTTTGATCAAATGTGTTGCAATGATAACAGGCGATATCAAGGCATGACAGCGGGAATGAGGCAGCGGTAAGATGTCCTTATTAAAAGGCGTATATGCTTAGGGAAAGGATGGGGGCTTATTATAAAAAAACAGGTTATAGACCCCGGAAAGAACTAATCACGGTCCAGGTTAACATTAAACTGGCTGTATTCCATTCCTTCTCCTGTCTTCCGCAATTAATTCAAAATAAATCTAAAAACGGTGAATCCTTTAATATCAAAGTGTTTTATATAGAACACGAACTGAACCGTAATGAAATCAGGTGATGATTATGCTAAAAAGGTATTTAATTTCTGATTTCTGATTTCAGATTTTTGATATTTGAGCCTTGATTCATTCATCATTTAAACCCACCCAGCTATGAAAAGAATAGAATCAGAGGAAAGATTAATTGATTTTTCCGTACTTATCATTGAAATTTCTGCTCAATGAAAAAGGACAAAACCTGCCATAATCCTGGAGAATCAGATTTTGCGATCCGCTACA
>CAYNCU010000119.1:0-13183 GCA_964395765.1 uncultured Roseivirgaceae bacterium
CAGGGAATATGCCCTTGATTACTATGATTCTCATAAAAAGGAATTATCAAAATTGACGCTGGAAGATTTTCATCAACATTTTAACGTGACCGATAAAATGTTACAGGCTATGATTGCCCTCGGAATCCGGGATAAAATAGCCTATAATGACCGTGATTTTAATATTTCCAGACCTGAAATAATGAACAGGATTAAAAGTCTTATCGGAAGAAGCCAATGGGGTGATAACGGGTATTATGAAATTGCCAATGATATGAACAATATTTATCAGACGGCAATGAAGCATTTCAATGATGCCGAACAATTGGCCAGTGCTCAATCATTACCATAATTGAAGAAGATAATGATAAGCCGGAAATACCGGCTAAATTTGTAAGAGACTTTATTATTTAGATTACAATTTTTTAAGTAAACATCAATTCCCATGGATTTTTTCATTGCCAAAAAAGTTAAAGGCCTTAGTTTTGAAGCCTTGAACGAAAAAGTAAAACAGGAACTTAAAAAAGAAGGTTTCGGTGTTATCACAGAAATTGATATACAAAAAACGCTGAAGGAGAAGATCAACGTGGATTTCAGGAAATACGTGATTCTCGGAGCCTGCAATCCTCATTTTGCTCACCGGGCTCTAATGGCGGAAGATAAGATCGGGGTACTTCTGCCCTGTAATGTCGTGATCCAGGAGACCGGGGAAGAGGATCTCGAAATACTTGTTTTCGATCCTGCTTCATCCATGATGGAGCTGGAAAACCCCGGACTTACGGAACTGGCAGCCGATGTCCGGGAAAAACTTCAGCGGGTTCTGGACAAGCTGACCTGACACCCCGTTCAGGAAAGGATATAACTGAATTGATTTTTAACCAGATTAACTGCCGAATTTTCAACTGCTAAAAGATTCGCGTGGCTTCTTTCCATCAAGAAACCGTAGCGAGATAATCTTTTCTCGTCCGTAAAATTCATTTCTCTTAGAAATTCCTCAAGGTCGGCGGTAAATACCATCCAATCATGCCACAAACCTATTTTATCTTCGATCAGCGTAATCCGATGATGAGTTAGTCTTTTATTGCCGAAATATTTTGAACGAAGGCCCCGGAATTCCAAACTATATTTAATATCCTTGATTAATTTTCTGGAGTAATGCAATTGTTCTTTCAGCTTTCCTGCCCTGATAAGTTTTCGTATTTTTAAGAGGCGGGAAATAATAAATTTATCAAACTCGGTTACCAGCGTTCTAAGACGTATTCTTTTAAAAATATTAAGAATTATGAATTCAAGTAAGAATAATTCATCATGGGGATAATCTATCCAGCACTCTTTGAAATTTTGTTCAGCGTCAATTTCTTTCAGTCCTATCCATTCGGTGAGTTCACTGTAAGTATCATTGATTTCATTTTCAAATCTCAAGATAATTCCATGATCAATTGCCATTTCCCTCACTTTACCTCCGGCCTTCGTCGTTATTCCGATTTTGGCCTTATTATAGTAGCCGGCAACATCCCAGCCTGAATGAAATGTTTTCAGGAACTTTTTTATGGTCTTTATTCTTTTGGCCGAAGTCCTGAATTCATGAATGGATAATTCATTATCAGGCATATAGGAAAAGATCAGGCTATCGTTGAAAGTATTGAACTGGTTTTTTATAAATAATTCGGCTCTTACATGCAAAAGAATTTTATTTTCCTGTTTTGAGTTTCCGGATCTTTTCTCTGTGCTTATTGATTTTGCCCTTGATGGCAACAAGATTACTTTTTTCAAGTTTCAACTCGTCTTTTACCAGCGCCATTTTAGCGCGAAGACGTTGCATTTTTTTTCTGGGAGCCGAAGCCAACCTGTTTTTTTCAATATTCCGGCGTATCCGGTTTATCTGTAGCGTTATTTGCTGAATTTTAAACTTGGATAAAATGGTTTTTTCAGCAGCTTTTTCAAGTTTCCTGGTTGATTTTTTTATTTTCTGGAGCGTCTTTTTACTCAGGGAAGAAGCCTTCCTTCTCTTTGTGGAAGATTTTTTGCCATGGGAAGTAACTTTCTTTTTGGTTTTTCCAGCTAAGCTTGTTTTGACCGGTCTTCCCCGTTTTTTTACCTTATTTTTAGTATTTCTTCCGGCATTTACTCTTGAGGTGGCAGTTTTTTTACGCTTTAAGCCTTTTACCGCCTTTTTTTTGGATGAAACCCTTGGCATATTACGATAGATTTGATTCTAAAAATAAACTATTATTCTTCAAAAGTTTATGTAATTATAAGTTAAGTAAGGCTGAAAGTCAATTTTTAACATTCAATATCCTTCAGCCTGTCCATCTTTCCTTGCTTCGGAAGCACCATAATAAACTTTATTAACAGGATCCCACATTATAGCTTCATATCCGCCGTAACCGCCGACATCCCATGCCACTTTATGTCCCATAAGTACTAATTTCCTGATGGTTTCATATTTAAAACCGGACTCAAGATATAACGTTCCTCCATCCGTCATTTTCAATCCGGTAGGAGTTGATGAACCCATATGCTGCATTCTCGGGGCGTCCCCGGCTTCCTGTAAATTCATCCCGAAATCAATATGATTGACAATTACCTGCACCTGACCCTGTGGTTGCATATCACCGCCCATTACACCAAAACTCATATAGGGATTTCCATCTTTGGTTATAAAAGCCGGAATAATAGTATGAAAAGGTCTTTTATGAGGCTCATATGAGTTAAAATGTCCCTGTTCCACATTAAATAACTGGCCCCGGTCCTGAAGTACAAACCCGAGACCGGTTGGTACCATTCCGGAACCCAGGCTCTGGAAATTGCTTTGAATAAGGGATACCATATTTCCCAGGCTATCCGCCACAGTGAGGTAAATTGTATCGCCGCCACCGGGCATTCCAGCCGGGTAGCTCTTTCCAGCATGATTTATATCAATCAGGGCCGCCCTTTTTTTTGCGTATTCCTTTGAAATCAGGCCGGCGACTGGAATTTTATTGAAATCAGGATCGGAATAATATTTTGCCCGGTCCTCAAAAGCAAGTTTCTTAGCCTCGGTAAAAAGATGCATATATTCCGGGCTGCCGAAACCCATGCTTTTGATATCATATTGTTCGAGGATATTCAGCATTTCCAGTACCGCTATTCCCTGGCCATTGGGGGGCAATTCCCAAACATCATATCCCCGGTAGTTGGTACTCACCGGATCAACCCATTGTGAAGTGTGATCGGCAAGATCTTTGTACGATAAAAATCCGCCGTTATCCTTCATATATTTCGCTATGGTGCGCGCTATATCTCCTTTATAAAATTCGTCCCTTCCCCCCGTAGCGATTTTTTGAAGTGTGCCGGCCAGGTCGGGGTTTTTAAATATTTCACCTTTTCCCGGGGTCTTACCATCAGGCATATAAGTCTCTTTAAAGCCGGGATATTTTTCCCGGGAGGGTGCATTCTGGGCCAGATCGAACGCAATTACCTCCGTTACAGGAAAACCCTGCCGCGCATATTGAATGGCAGGTTTCAGAATTTCTGCCATGGGCAATTTGCCGAATTTATCATGTAGTTGAAACCAGCCATCTACGCAACCGGGTACCGAGACCGGCAGGGGACCTGTTATCGGGATCTGCTCAATGTTATTCTTTTGAAAATAATCCGCCGTAAGCGAATAAGGTGAACGACCGCTGCCATTTAATCCGTATAATTTTTTTGTTTTGGCGTCCCATACGATGGCAAACAAATCACCTCCTATGCCGCAGAAGTTGGGCTCCATAAGCCCCAGGCAGGCATCCGCTGCTATAGCAGCATCAATTGCATTACCGCCTTTTTTGAGAACGTCAATAGCCACCTGGGTAGCCAGCGGGTGACTTGTACAGGCCATCCCGTGTTGTGCAATTACTTCGGAACGGGTTGCAAAATTATACCCGGTTATCCTGTCCTGGCCAGCCGCGGTATAAATACATAGCCAAAGCGATAAAATTTTAATAAGGCTTTTCATCATGATATTTCTACATGAAAATTATAATGATTTATTGTTCTACTTTTCTTATTCTATGAATATACTTTTAAAATTTATTACAAAAAAGGCTGAATCTAATCAGTGCAGGCCAAAGGCGATATTATTTGCAAAAAAAGGATTTTACAACCGATAATTTTGATCCTTTATAAAGAACCAGGCAGCATAATATCAATCATCAGGGAAGAAGAAGATTTGACGAATTTTAATTCTCTCAAGGTAAAAACCGGCATGATTAAATCTCAGTGCAGGGCATAAATATACCCATCGGTGCTTCCGAAATAGACTGTTCCATCCTTTATTGCAGGGGTAGATAATATGGCGCCGAGGGAATATAGTGTATTTACAAATTTCAACATATTCGTATAAGAGGGACCGTTTTTAAAAAACTCGCCTCCCCTCTCATTATTGATAGTGCCGTCACCATTTAACAATCCGGACTTATTCTGGAGGGAAGATTCAGTTCTGAATTTCCAGGAAATTTTATTTTTTATTAAATTGATACCGTAAAGCGAACCACTGAAATCGCCAACGTATAACATTTTGCCTGCAACAACCGGAGAAGAAAATATATAAGCATCGAGATTAATGTTCATCACAGAATCCATGTTACTGGTTTTTATTCCGATCAATTGGTGGCTATCGGAAGTACCGTAATAAAGGATGCTATCGGTAATCACCGGCGTATTTATTACCCATGAAAAATTATTGAATTTTTTCCATAATAATTCACCAGTTCCGGCATTTAGCGCGTATACATGAGCGTCCCTGCAGCCGAAATATAATATGCCATTCGCAACAACGGGAGATGACTGGATGCCAACCTGATTATAATATATTGTATCAATTCCGGTTTTGAATTTCCATATTTCCTTCCCGGTTCCTATATCTACAGCGTGCATCATTGCATCCCAACCACCGAAATATACTTTACCCTGCCAGACAGCGGGTGAATTATGAATGACTTCTCCCGTAAAAATATGCCAGCATTCGAGGCCGGTTTTCTCATCCAGACAATAAAAATATCCATTACCGCTTCCATAGAATATTTTATTATCTGCAATCACAGGTGAGGATAGGTACATATCCCATGGATCTGTCATAAGACTGTCCCGGGGTTGTAAACCGTGAATTCCGGGGGCGGTGAAACGCCTCTCCTTACCACCATAGAATTTCCAGTTTTCTTTTCCGGTATATGTATTCAACGCGTACAGATATCCGTCGAAGCTTGTAAAAAAGACTTTATTTTTATCAATTGCGGGGGTAGAGGATACAACTCCCCCGGTCCGGAATTTCCATTTCAATTGCCCTTTATTTTTATCAATGACATATAAACAACTGTCATTGGAACCTTCATAGAGGTAATCACCGGCAATTACCGGTGAAGAAAAAATTATACCCCCGGTCTTAAACTGCCACTTTACAGCACTCATTTTAACCAGCGGTGAAGTATTTACAATTCCTGAATGCTGTGCATCCGTCTTAAACATGCTGGTAACTTGCGAATGACGGCATCCTGTAAATAAGAAAGCCGGCAAAATGAGATAGAGGAATAGCCAAATGTAAAATCCCTGATGTTTCATAAAAAAGTATTAATCGCTGTTAAAAAATAATTAAGGTCCCGGATTTGATAGGATTTAACGGATAGAATTCAAACCTGGTTATAATATTCTCCACAATAATTTTAAATGTTGGCAGAAGAGTACAGAACAGCCCGATATTCCACTTTCTAATACTTATTTTGATTATTTTCAGGTGTTTTAAATGGTTTTAATTCGTGCGTAACTCTTTATTGAATGTTTTATTCTTCGTAGTTGGCGTATCCATCTACGGATGTTCGTCCTATAACGGGATTGCAGGGAAAGCTTCATTCAACCGTTATATTTCCAAGGATACTGTTCTGGGCAAGGGAACGACAGGGCTGGAGCTTTTCGATCCTTCCGACGGCAAGGCGCTCACTCGCTTTAATTCGGAACATTATTTCACCCCTGCCTCCAATACAAAATTATTAACTTATTATACGGGTATAAAAATCCTGGGGGATTCCATTCCGTCCATCCGTTATTGTTACAGAAATGACAGTCTTCTATTTTCGGGCTTAGGCGACCCTACCTTACTGCGGCCTGACTTTCCTTGTCAACCGGTATTTGATTTTTTGAAAAACTGTAGTGACACGCTTGTTTATATTCCCCTATCTTCCAGGGAAAAAAGATTCGGGCCGGGTTGGGCATGGGATGATTATCCTTATGATTATTCGGCCGAGAAATCCGCGTTTCCCGTTTTCGGGAACCTGGTTCAAATTAAAACCAATACCGGTGACTCTATCCCCGATATTTATCCGTACGAGTTTAAAGATTCAATGAATATTAGTTTTGACACCTTACACCTGCCCACGGATGACAGGGTTATAAGAAATGAATTTTCAAATAAATTCAATGTTGCGCTTAATCTTGCTGACAGCATGAAAACGGATGTGCCCTTTATTTATCATACCGGCACGGCCCTGGGAATTTTAAGTGATTCTTTGAATAAGAAAATTTATTACATGGATTCCGCCGGTTACTGCGACTGGAAAATCCTCAAAAGCCTTCCAACCGATAGCGTAATGAAAGTAATGCTGAATAATTCGGATAATTTCATCGCTGAACAGATTCTGATTTTATGTTCCGCGCTGCTTAACGATACGATCAGTACCGACTGGGCGATCCGGTATGCGTCCGACAGTATATTCCCGGGTATGAAAGATAACATGACGTGGGTAGACGGCTCCGGTTTATCAAGATATAATCTCCAGACTCCCGAAAATCTTGTAAAGCTGTTATACAGGATTTATAAAGAAATACCGATGAATAAAATCCGGATTTTATTACCCGGATACGGACCGGGTCTGAAAACTTTGAAAAAAGGAGACCCTTCAATATTTATTTATGCCAAATCGGGATCTATGACTCATGTTTATAACCTGAGCGGCTTCCTTCTGACACGAAAAGGTAAAATATTGATTTTCAGCCTTATGAACAATAACTTTCATGGAAATGTGCCGGAGGCCCGATTGGCATCAGGAAAAATACTGGAATGGATAAGAGAAAAATACTGAAAGAAGCCTGCGTGGAAAATTCCCGGGAAGCGGTTGTGGCGGAAGAAAATGGAGCCGATCGTATAGAATTATGCAGTGACCTTCATGTGGGAGGAATAACCCCGCCTCATGACATGATTGAAGCGACTGTTAATAAACTCCGGATCCCTGTGATGGTGATGGTCCGTCCCCGGGGCGGGAATTTTGTATATGATTCCAATGAGTTGAAAAGCATAAAGGAAAGTATTGACTTTTGTAAAAATCTTAACGTCAAAGGGGTCGTGTTCGGTTTTTTAACACATGATGACCAGGTTGATATTGAACTAACCCAGGAGCTTACTTCCTTTGCCTCCCCCCTTGAAGTTACTTTTCATAAAGCGATCGACGCAAGCCCGGACCCGGTAGCAGCAGTAAGAAATCTTTGCAGGATCCCGGGTATCAGTCGCGTGCTGACTTCCGGAGGTTGTTCAACGGCAATGGAAGGAAGTAAGACAATCAACCATATGATTGAAGCGGCAGGATCAGAGATTGAAATTATCGCGGCGGGCAAAATCACCAACAAAAATATTCGGGAAATTATCCAGGTCATCTCGGCAAAGGAATTTCACGGCCGTAAGATTGTCGGAGATCTATCAAAGTAAGTTTAAGATGAAGTTCAGCCTGATCAAAGTTCTTTAATCATAATATTTCTCCATAGGACCCTGATTCCGCCACCTTCATGGATTTGCAAAGCAATGCAACCGGTTGACTCCCCTATTTTATTATCTTCGATAGTCACCATTTGGACACCATTCAGCCATGTGGTTACCTTTGCGCCATCCACCTTTATTCTCATCGTGTTCCACTCACCCATTTTGAGAACAGTTTCTTTGGCAGAGTCAGGAAGGATCAGCCAGCCACGTCCATAGGATTCGTAAATACCACCCGTATGCAGACCTGGCGGTGCTATTTCGGATTGCCAACCGGTAATCCTGGTTCCCTGAATGGAGGAATGAAAAAATACGCCGCTGTTTCCATTGGCTTCCTGTTTAAATTCCAGGGTCAGGTCAAAATTTTTATAATCTTTCACTGTACCCAGGTAGCCATACTGATGGTCAGGACCACTTTCACATACCAGGTTTCCCTGGTCGACATACCATTTTTCGGTACCATAAATTTTCCAACCGGCAAGGTCTTTTCCGTTAAATAATGACACCTGGGCCAGTAACGGTGATGCATATATTAATACGGATAATATAATTATTATAAATTTTTTCACAGTTTCCCGTTTTAATCGATTATGCTAAAATTAAGAAATTTATTCTATCCGGCTATACGGCCGTTAATAATTATTATTTCCGATCTTTAAAGGTTTGTTGATTTTCATATCCAGTAAGCTATTAGTACATTGCGGATTAAATTTTAAAAAAAGCAGCCGGATCATTGAGGAAACGAAATTCAAATATGAAATGGGTACCGGTACTTCAACTGGTTTTTATCTTCCTATTTCAAATGGCGATGGCGGGGAACGGCGACTCACTCCGAACTTTTTTTATTCAGGGAGAATTCATGGCGGGCAAGAATGTCAGGATATATGATAAATTCCCTGCTTCTTCGATGAGAAAAACCTTCACCCTCGATTTAGGATATATTTACCAGGATACAACCAGCCAATGGGTCTCTTATTACCATTATCCTATCCTCGGACTATCCCTGGTATATTCTGATCTCGGGAATCCGTTGGTATTAAGTAAAGAGTATAGCCTGATTCCCTATATTCAGCTCCGCACCTCATTAAACCCAAAAAAGAGCCTCGATTTTAAATTGGGCCTGGGATTATCCTATGATACCAGGCCCTATGATCCGGAGCGTAATCCTGATAACCTTGTCATCGGATCCAGATTCAATTGGGGGCTTCAGGCGTTGATTTATAAAAACCTTGTAATATCGGATCGCATGTATCTTAAAGCGGGCATCGGATTCATACACACATCGGACGCCCATACCAAATTGCCCAATTACGGGTTGAATTCTACCGTAGTCAGTGTAGCTCTGCAATTTCCCCAGGGTAATTCCGATCCCTTCTTCCCGATGAATCATAAAAAGCTTCCGGTCAATAAATCCGGACATTTTTTCCTGCAGGCACGATTTGGTTATGGATGGCATCAGCTGGGCGGCACTACCGATCCCATCGGAGGACCTACCTATCCGGTCGATAATTATACCATTTCCACCGGTCTTTTAATTCACCAGCAATTAAAGATCAGTGCCGGGTTAACCTACCGGTTTTACCATTCATTTTATCATTACATACTCAATACTCCTGATATTCAATGGGGTACAGATCCTGCATTTTATCGTAAAAACCCCAGATCCAATTCATCGGATGTCATATTTTTCCTGGGCAGTGAATTTTTGCTCGGTCATTTCGGATTTGAAATCAATGAAGGATTACATCTTTATAAACCCTTTTATCGTGAATTCAACTACCGTTGGGAGTTTAAACATGGATTCGATTACCTGAGAAACCGGTATATAGCTTCAAGGATCGGCCTGAATTATTACCTGGTCGATACCTCTAAACTGCCCCACAATAACGTATGGTTCGGGGCCCACATCGATGCGAATTTCGGAAAGGCCGATTTCATGGAATTGTGCGTAGGGTATAGTCATTTATGGTAATTCGCAGACATAATCTGCCTTTCGGTCTAATATTTTTTAATTATTCAGGATGGTTTCATACATTGGCGGAACGGTTATGTAATCCTTAAAAGATGAAACCTCAAAATTGAAAATTAAGGTCAAGAAAGTGAATAACTTAAAAATCAATATCCAATATCCAATATTCAATATCCAATATTCAATATTCAATATCAATATTAAATATCGATGAGAGACTAATTATTTAAAAAATATTATTATGAAAAAACAACATTGCATGTCCGTTAAGATCCTGTCGATAATGGCAGTTTCCTTATTCTCATTTTCAGTAGTTATGGCGCAGGGAAAAGTTGATTTTTCCGGGAAATGGAAAATCAATGAATCCAAGAGCACCTTAAATGAACAATACAGTTCTCATCCGACTCAGGTAGTCATTACGCAGTCCGGTAATGATATGACGGTTGAAAGAACTTCCAATATGAGAGGCCAGGATATGACCTTCACCGATAAATTTACCCTGGACGGAAAGGAATGCAAAAATAAAGGATTCCGCGACACCGAAACCACCTCCACGGCTAACTGGGCGCCTGATGGAATGTCTTTGAAAATCGAAACACAAATACCCACTGATAACGGTGATATGAGTATGAGCCGTACAATGAAAATGGATGGATCAAACCTTGTTGTTGATTTTACAGTCAATGGTTCCTTCGGAGAGTCCAGTGAGACCTGGGTGTTTGACAAAGAATAAAAATCTCAATTCACAAATAATTTAAATCAAGTTATGAAAAAGAATCAAAGCAAAATTGCATACATATTGTCATTTCTGGCTATATGTTTATTTTCAACCACCATCACTTTTGCGCAAGGAAAAGTTGATTTTTCCGGGAAATGGAAGATCAATGAGTCGAAAAGTAAATTTAACGAACAATTCAGTGCACATCCCGAAGAAGTCAATATTACTCAATCCGGAAACGATCTGATGGTCGAAAGAATAGGATCCATGATGGGTGGTCAATCTTATGATCTTAAAGACAAATTCACCCTGGATGGCAAAGATTGCACCAACACAGGACCCATGAACAATGATGAAGTTTCCAATGCCAGGTGGTCATCGGATGGGAACACGATCATGATAACCACCAAAGTAACAACGGATAACGGTGATTTCGATATGAACAGGAACATGAAGATGGATGGAAGTAGCCTGGTCGTTGATTTCACCATGAAGGGAGGGTTTGGCGAGAATTCCGAGACGTGGGTTTTCGATAAAGAATAATGGACCAGAAGCCGGAGGTCAGAGTCAATTAATCTCCTGACCTCCGGTCTCCCACTTGAGATTTTCATTTATTCACAGGAAATTCTTGTCGATGTATTCCTGAAATTTTTCTTTATACTGATCGCCTACTGTAATTGCCACTTCGCCGAAAATTATTCGGCCTCTTTCAATAGTATCAATCTTATCGAGATTAACAATATAAGACCGGTGTACTCTCATGAACTGCGAGGAAGGTAATTTGGCATCAAGGTTTTTCAGGCTGTTGAGTGAAAAAATCGGTCTTTTTTCATTATCTATGTAGATCTTGATATAGTCTTTTAACCCCTCGATATAACTAATACTTGAAAATTTTATTCTGCGGATCTTATATTCCGATTTTACAAAAAGATATTCGCCTGAAGTCTCGATTTGCCCTTCCGCTTTAGTTTCAAGTTCCATTAATTTGAGCGCTTTTTGTCCTGCACGCAGAAAGTCCTCATAACTGAATGGTTTTAACAGGTAATCTACCGCCTCCAGTTTAAATCCTTCCAGGGCATATTTTTCATAAGCCGTGGTAAAAATGATTTTCGGTCCCTGGTGTATGGTCCTGGCGAATTCCGTACCGGTTATATCCGGCATATGAATATCAAGAAATATGAGATCAACGGTATCTATTGAAATTTCTTTTAACGCATCGAGCGGATTTTCAAAGGCACCCGCAAATTCAAGGAAGGGAGTTTTTTTAATATACCCGGTAACCAATTGCAATGCCAGGGGTTCGTCATCAATGGCGATGGATCTCAGTTTCATTCCTTTTGGAGGTCATTTCTGATCTTTAATCTAACATTAAATACATTGTCGGCCTGATTTAATTCCATTTCATGTTTTTCCGGGAACAGCAGGTTCAGCCTTTTTGAAACATTGTCAAGCCCGATGCCGGAAAACTGGCTATCCCTGTTCTCGGCGGAATTAAGGGTACTGTTACTGCATTCAAATAAAATATCTTCCGGGCATACCGCCAATGAAATATGGATAAATGATTTTTCTTTATAACTGATGCCATGTTTAAAAGCGTTTTCGATGAAAGGGATAAATAATAAAGGCGGGATCATCAGGCCATTCGATTGGTCCGGGAATTTTACCTGCAGATCCACTTTATTACTGAGCCGCAATTTCATCAAGTCAATATAATTATTCATAAAATCAATTTCCTGTTCCAGTTTAACCGCTCCCTGTTCCGATTCATATAGCAAGTACCTCATTAATTTTGAAAGCTTTAGGACAGCTTTCTGGGCATCATCGGAATTAATCTGAATTAAGGAATATATATTATTCAGTGTGTTAAAAAAGAAATGAGGGCTAACCTGGTTTTTCAAAAAAGCCAATTCGGTACTTAGCCTCACTTTTTCCAGTTCTTTCTGATGTTTTTCCTGTTGACTGTATTTTTCAGATATCCTGAGCCCGATAGAAAATCCGGTGATCAATATGCTGACAAGGATAAACTGAAAGAGGTGAAACTGGCCGAATGGCGGTCGGGAAAGGTTATGCTGGGCAGCAAAGTTCTGAAGCATTGCCTGTACTTCCTTTTCCGTCGTCGTTTGATGAAATAAATGGGTGGTAAGAAAGCCTTCTACAAAAAATAAAAGGGTAATAACCACCGCCGTTACAATCAGGTAATAACTTCGTTTTTTATTGAAATATAATTTAGGTACCAGTAAAAAATAATTCAGATAAAACAACAACCCGTAAACACAGGCCGAAACATAATACCGGTAAAGAAATGAAGAATTTCTGGCCCATTCGGAAGCGAAGAAATATAAAGGCAGAATAAACACGATGATCCAGGCCACAATATGAAGCAAAGTGAAAACATTTCTCCGGGATTGAATTCTGGAACTCATATTTCTAAATTAATATATTTTATGCAGAAAATTGAAATTAAGATCTTCCGGATATCGAAATAACCAAAAGCTATTTCTCCTTTGAATTCGTCATGATCGGAATAGGAAAACCAGTTCATATTATTCATATCTTAATGCATCAATGGGATTCAGACCGGCAGCTTTTTTAGCAGGATACCAGCCGAAAAATATTCCGATGGCAGCACAAACTGCAAAGGAAAGTATAAGTGACCGGGATGTGACGATAACCGGCCAGTGCATGACTGAGGAAACCCCCGAGGCAGCCACAATTCCCAGAACAACTCCGACCAGTCCGCCAAGGATGCTAAGCA
>CAYNCU010000120.1:0-13119 GCA_964395765.1 uncultured Roseivirgaceae bacterium
ATCGAGACAGAATATCAATACCTGGGAACGTGAGCAGCCAGTTTATTTCGGCATTACTATTAACAGCGCCTGCGTTGGAAAAAGGGTTGACCATTGAATTGAAAGGGAAAATATCAAGCCGGCCCTATATTGAAATGACTTTGAATATTATGAAGTTCTTCCGGACACAATATGAATGGAATAATAATTTAATTTCGATTCATCCTCAGCACTACATAGCAAATAAATTTATCGTGAGCCCTGACTGGTCTGCGGCAAGCTATTGGTATAGCCTGGTGGCGATAGCCGAAGAAGCTGAATTACATTTACCTGGCTTATCCATGAACAGTTACCAGGGAGACAAGGTCATTACCCGGATAATGGACCCGCTCGGCGTTAAATCTGTCTTTGATGAAAGGGGAGTATACCTAACTAAAAAAGATACCGTGCCGGAATTTACCTGGGATTTCAGTGATTGTCCTGACCTGGCACAAGCGGTTGCGGTTACGGCAGCAGTAAAAGGCGTTACATTGCATATGTCCGGAATCGAAAGTCTGCGAATTAAAGAGACCGACAGGATCAGTGCCCTACAGAAAGAACTCGGTAAAATAGGGGCCGGCCTGATGGAAATCAATAGTGGGGAATGGGTTGTAATACAAACCGGCAACAAAAAGATTCCCGAGTCCTGTAATTTCGAATCTTATGATGACCACAGGATGGCCATGGCCCTGGCCCCTTTGGCGGCTGTAACCAATGTGAATATTGACAATTATAAGGTCGTTAGTAAATCCTACCCTGGTTTTTGGAAAGACCTGGCCATCGCAGGAATGGATGTATCGATTGTCGATTGAACCCGTTGACTTTTTCGATAGACCACAATTCAGGGACCTGATTATTTTAAATCCAACGAATTAAATGATCCAGGAATATTGAAGGTTAAAAATCAACTCAGGTAACTGAAGTTATGTCCTTTCGGAAGCTGCTTCAGAAATGCTATAAATAATTTTATCACATTTTCAATGTCGGACATATCAACTGTTTCCACGGTTGTATGCATATATTTTAATGGCAAGGATATCAGGGCTGAAGGCACACCGCCGTTGGAATAGGCAAAGGCATCGGTATCCGTACCGGTTATCCTTGAGCTGGCAGCCAGCTGGTAAGGAATTTTATTTTTATCTGCCGCTTTGATCAGCATTTTTAATAAATTATTATGAACTGCCGGTGCATAGGTAAGAACCGGACCTGACCCGCATTTGAGGTCGCCTTGTTTAATTTTGTTATAATGAGGGGATTGAGTATCATGGGTTACATCCGTTACAATCGCCAGGTTTGGTTTGACCCGTTGGGTGATCATTTCTGCGCCCCTCAGGCCAACTTCTTCCTGTACTGAATTGGTTATGTATAGTCCGAAAGGAAGGTTAATCCTGCCCTCATGGATTCTCCGGGCAGTCTCGGCAATCATATATCCCCCTATCCTGTTATCAAGGGCCCGTCCCACCAGGAACTTTTTGTTCAATTCCATCAGGTCGTCATCAAAAGTCACAACACAGCCTACGTGAATTCCAAGCTTTTTAACTTCCGCCTCCGAGGTACAACCGCAATCCAGAATAACTGTGTCCACATCCATCTTGATCTCATTTTTGGGATCGCGAACATGAATGGCCGGCCAACCGAAGACAGCCGGGTGAGTTCCTTTTTCAGTATGGATTTTGGCTCGCATGGAAGGTGCAATCTGGTAATCTGAGCCCCCGTTTCGGATTACATATATATACCCATCTTTGTTTATATAATTAACAAACCAGGATATTTCATCGGCATGGGCTTCAATGATAACTTTATAATCCGATTCTGGATTTATTACGCCCACAGCGGTTCCGTAGGAATCGGTGAAATAACTATCCGTATAGGGTTTAATATAATTTAACCAGATTTTTTGCCCTGAAGCTTCGTAGCCGGTGGGAGCTACATTATTCAGATATTCATAAAGAAACTTCCTGCTTTTACTATCCATCTTCAAATTTTATTAATCTTTGCAAATATACCCGGACCAAATATTTTACCGTTTAAAATAGGTATTATGACCCAATTATAAAATAACATTAAAGTATTTCCACAAGATGTAAAATATTTAAAAATTATTTTACATTTGTTCAGAATAAAATTCTGAACAAGATTATGAGTCAACATATGAAACTAGATAAAACAGACCGCAAAATATTAGAGATCCTGCAAAAAAGTGCCAAAATTACCAATGCGCAATTATCAAAGGAAATCGGCTTATCGCCGGCCCCTACCCTCGAAAGGGTGAAAAAGCTGGAAAGCATGGGAGTGATAACAAGTTATCATGCCAAATTGAATACCGAAAAAATCGGGCTGGGTGTCAGTACTTTTGTACTGGTTGCCTTACGCGGACATAACCGTGAAAACATCGAGCAATTTATGAAGGAAATCGATAAGATAGAAGAGGTCATTGAATGTCATCATATCACAGGGGCAGGTGATTTTATCCTGCGTATCATTTCAAAAGATATCCAATCCTACCAGAAACTTATGCTCGAAAAAGTAAGCGATATTAAAGTGGTTGATAATATGCAGTCAATGGTTGTACTATCAACTTTTAAAGACAGTATGGTACTTCCTAATCCCGATAATATTGACCTTCATTAGGAAATTTATTTTTTTTAAATATGACGACTGAAAAAGACCTTATTCTTGACAAGGATGAAATTTTTCAAAAAATCAAGAGAATAGCCTTCGAAATCCTGGAGAGAAATATCGGTGAAAAAGAATTAATCATTGCCGGTATTGCAGACGGTGGATATAAACTGGCCGAAATCCTGGTGGATGAGCTGGAAAAAGAATCCGTTTTTAAAATCAAACTTGTAAAGATTACGCTGGATAAAAAGGCCCCATTTAAAAGCAAGATTGAGGTGGATTACGACATTAAGTCTTTAAAAGACAAAACGATTATTATTGTAGATGATGTGTTGCATACCGGGAGAACATTTGTACAAAGCATGAAACCATTCCTCGAAGTTGATGTGAAAAAGATTCAGACGGTTGTCCTTGTTAACCGTAACTATACCTTGTTTCCCGTAACGGCTAATTATACCGGGTATGAATTATCCACCACCTTAAGCGACCATGTATTGGTTGACCTGAATTCAAAGGATATCGGAGTTTATCTTTACTGAATAAAACATGCCGGAAACCAAATCATCTGCCAAAAGAATTACGACGCATACCCTGCAGGAAATGAAACGGCAGGGACGTAAAATCAGCATGCTGACTTCCTATGATTTTTCTATGGCTAAAATAATTGATGCAGCGGGAATTGATGTAATTCTAGTGGGAGACTCGGCATCGAATGTAATGGCCGGCCATGAAACCACCCTTCCTATTACCCTGGAACATATGATCTATCATGCCTCATCGGTAGTCAGGGCTGTAAATCGGGCATTGATCGTTGTGGATATTCCCTTCGGGTATTACCAGAGTGATCCCGGAGAGGCGCTTCATTCAGCGATCAGGATCATGAAAGAATCGGGGGCTCATAGTGTAAAAATGGAAGGCGGAGCTGAAGTGAAGGAATCCATAGAACGGGTGATCTCAGCGGGCATTCCTGTTATGGGTCACCTGGGCCTAACTCCCCAGTCTATTTATAAATTCGGTACCTACTCGGTCAGGGCAACAGAAGAAGAAGAAGCGCAAAAATTGCTGGATGATGCGCGCCTGCTTGAGCAATCAGGTTGCTTCGGAATCGTGCTTGAAAAAATTCCGGCATCTCTCGCTAAAAAGGTAACTGAATCCGTTTCAATTCCCATCATCGGAATTGGAGCCGGTCCCTGGGTTGACGGACAGGTGCTGGTGATGCATGACATGTTGGGAATTAATAAGGAATTCAAACCCCGATTTCTCAGAAGGTATGCTGATCTTCATTCGGTTGTTTCTGATGCGGTAAAGAACTATATTAACGATATAAAAACCGGGAAATTCCCATCTGAATCTGAAAGCTATTAACAGATGATATTCAAATGGTTTGTACGGATATTTTTTCTGATTATAATAATTCATCTTCCATTCAGGAGTTTCAGCCAGGATGCCTACACTTATAACGGCCGGAAATACGACCCGTACCTGGACCGGTTATCCTTAAGCATTGGTGGCGGGTTATCGGCTTACCAGGGTGAATTAAGCGGTTTTTTTAATCCCAAACTTCAACGTTACTACCTTAACCCTAATGCCGGGGTCGGGATGGCATATCAATTCAATGATTATGTGAGCCTAATGGGAGAAATCAACCTCTTCCTTTTATCTTCTGATCCCAAACCACTCTATAATGACACCAGCCGGGTTTTCTGGTCCTTTAATTTCGATTATTTCCTGGCGCCGGAAATCAATATAATTCCCCAGAGGAAAATCGATGGCAGGTTCTAAAAAAGGAAAGCTACGGTCATCGGAGGCATCGGGCAGGTGAATTTTTTCCCGAAAAACAATAAAGGTGGCGGTGCTAAAACCGGTGAAATAGTGCAGGGTCCTGGTGATTCCAATTCAGGCTCATATGCCTTCGCCAAATTATCAGTGATATACCCGGTTGGCATTATTGGCAAATATTTTATTGATAAAAACCAGTATATATCCCTGGAAGGGACCTACCGATTTACTAAAACGGATTTCCTGGATGCCTTTAAGGATGTATCAGCCAATCGCTTCGATAAATACGTTACACTTCAATTCAAATACACCATAATTTTCGATTCCAATCCTTACGGATTTTTTAATTATAAGAAGTACCTTCGAAATACAAGAAAGAGTATGCAGCGGTAGTCATTTTCATGTAATCCGAAAAATGATTCCTAACTCTATTTTTTATTTATTAATTTCACTAAATAATAATTTTTAGTAATGGAAGAACAGGTAATTTCAATTAAAAACGGTAAGCTGACGGTCCCTGATCACCCCACCTTGCCCTTTATTGAAGGCGACGGCACAGGTGTTGATATCTGGCCAGCCTCGAAAATGGTTTTGGATAGTGCCATAGAAAAAGCATATGCCGGAAAAAGAAAAATACACTGGAAGGAAGTATATGCAGGTGAAAAAGCTTTTAAACAATTTAACAGCTGGTTGCCGGATGAAACCTTAAAATCATTTGAACATTATCTGGTTGGAATAAAAGGGCCATTGACTACTCCCGTGGGCGGTGGAATCCGGTCATTGAATGTGGCGTTACGGCAGAAACTGGATCTTTATGCCTGCGTACGGCCGGTTCGCTGGTTTAAGGGCACCCCGTCGCCGGTGAAGGAACCCTGGAAAACAGATATGGTGATCTTCAGGGAAAATACCGAAGACATTTATGCAGGCATTGAATTCCAGGAAGGCACGGCGGATAATAAAAAATTTATTTCCCTTTTAAAGGATAATTTCCCGGATCACTATGGAAAAATCCGATTCCCGGGGACTTCAGGTATCGGGTTAAAACCAATATCCAGGGAAGGAACGGACCGTCTTGTACGGGCTGCTGTAAATTATGCCATAAATCATAAAAAGCCCAGCGTAACCATGGTTCATAAGGGGAACATAATGAAATTCACTTCGGGCGCATTCCGTGACTGGGGATATGCCATGGTGAAAAAAGAATTCAAATCCGTTGATCTCGATGGCGGCCCATGGCAGGTAATTGAAACCAACGGCCATAAATTAATTGTAAAGGATTTTATCGCCGACGCCTTTCTCCAGCAGATTTTACTGAGACCTGCCGATTATTCGGTAATCGCGACACCGAACCTGAACGGAGACTACATCTCTGACGCTGCTGCAGCAATCGTCGGAGGAATTGGAATCGCCCCCGGTGGTAATATTAATTACGACACCGGCCATGCAATCTTTGAAGCTACACATGGTACCGCTCCTAAATATGCCGGTCAGGATAAAGTAAACCCCGGATCACTAATTCTTTCCGGTGTTATGATGCTGGAATACCTGGGATGGCAGGAAGCCGCAGACCTGATCTCGAAAGGAATTGAAAAATCAATTGACGCAAAACGCGTGACCTATGATTTCGAACGACAAATGGAGGGGGCTACCCTTCTGAAGTGCAGCGAATTCGGCAAAGAGATCGTTAAAAATATGTAAGCCGTTCAGTCCAATGATTGGGTCGGTTCCGTAGTGAAACAGCGCTACGGAACTTTAAAATTTTAATACTTATGGAAGGATAATTTACCGTTTCCCACGGTCATTCGCATCGTCAACCGGAAAATGAATCCATAATTTTTCAAATGGAAGAACTTATCCCACTATTCCCTTTAAAGATCGTAGCCTTCCCTAACGAAATGCTTAATCTCCATATTTTTGAGCCCCGTTATAAACAATTGCTAAATGATATTTTCCCGGGTCCGGGAAGATTTGGATTACCCCCCTATATCGATAACCGTATTGAAATAGGTACGCTTATGGAAGTAACGGAGATCACCCGGACCTATGACGACGGAAGAATGGATATCAAAACCAAAGGATTGAAAATCTTCAAAGTTCTTGAATACAACAATCCGTACGCTGAAAAAAAATATTCGGCCGGCACCATCAGCTACATTGAAAATCATTTCGAACAGGATCCTCTTCAAAAAGGTTATATGGTAGAGCGATTGGAAGAATTTTATCGTTGTATTCATTATAATTCAAATCTTTCAGATGCCGAAAATCTTTTATCCTATGACATAGCCCATCACCTGGGCCTGACTATTGAGGAAGAATATAAATTATTAAAACTTGACCGGGAAATGGAACGCCAGCAATATATCACAGAATACCTTGATAAGGTTATTCCAATTCTCAGGAGAACGGACAAAGCCCGTGAAATCATTAAATTGAACGGGCATTTCAAATATTTTGATCCTATTGATTTTTAATCATTAAATTTATCGGATGGGGAATCAAATCAATCCATTCGGAACAGTTTTACTGTTCCTTGTCGGTGCCATAATCTTTGTTATTCTGGCCCTGCTGACTGCAAAACTGCTGCGTCCATCACGGCCGAATCCCGAAAAATTGTCGGTATACGAATGCGGAGAAGAGCCTTCGGGAAGTGCCTGGGGCCGTTTTAATATCCGTTTTTATGTAATTGCTTTGATTTTCATCCTTTTTGACGTTGAAATCGTATTCCTCTTTCCATGGGCCACCGTATTTGCAAAAAAAAGCCTGATGAATGAAACGATGGGACATTGGGGATGGTTTACCCTGCTTGAAATGTTCATATTTATTTTCATTCTTGCATTTGGCCTTGCCTATGCATGGAAAAAAGATTTACTGGAATGGGAAAAGCCTGGAAATCAATTACCTTCCCATACGGATCTTATGCCGGATCGTTACCGGAAAGTCAATGATAAGTATATGGATTATAAAACCAGGGAGGTAGTCAGAAAGTAAGATGGGATTACTCGATCAGAAATTCAATTCGGGAGGAATCATCATTGCCGGTGTAGATGATCTCATGAACTGGGCCCGATTGTCTTCCTTATGGCCGGTCGGATTTGGACTCGCCTGTTGTGCCATTGAAATGATGGCTACTTATGCATCCGCCTATGACCTGGATCGTTTCGGGGTTTTCCCGCGACCCTCACCCAGGCAAGCTGACGTGATGATTGTAGCCGGTACGGTAACTTTTAAAATGGCCGACAGGGTTAGGAGGTTGTACCAGCAAATGGCTGAACCACGGTATGTGATTTCAATGGGATCCTGTTCCAATTGCGGAGGACCTTACTGGGAACACGGCTACCATGTCGTAAAAGGCGTTGACCGGATCATTCCCGTTGATGTATATGTCCCTGGTTGCCCACCCCGGCCGGAAGCGCTGATCGGAGGGTTCCTGAAATTGCAGGAAAAAATAAGAAAAGAAACACTTGTCGCCCCAAAAGCAATTCAAAAACTTCTTGAAAAATCATAGGCACTTATGAACGGAAATGCCGGACCAATTCAACTTCTTATCAATAATAAATTCGGGGAAAATACTGCCCGTCCTTCCGATATTCCATCAAGTCCCCCCTGCCTGCTGATAGAAAAGCAAAAGATAATACCTGTTTGTGGCTTTTTAAAAGAGAATGAACTGACCGGCTTTGATATGCTGGAATGTATATCCTGCGTTGATAATTTTCCTGAAAAAAAATCAATGGAAATAATATACCATCTGGCTTCCATTCCGAATGAGACGCAAATCACCTTAAGGGTAATATTGGAAAGACCGGATTATCCCGTATTACCTGAAATAGATAGTGTAGCCGGGGTGTGGAAAACGGCGGGCTGGCTGGAGAGAGAAGTTTATGATCTTTCAGGTGTCACTTTTAAAGGACACCCCGATCCAAGAAGGATTCTTTTGCCACACGATTGGGAAGGGCATCCGTTGCGCAAGGATTACCATACCGGTGATTATTATCACCATGTTAAAATCGATTATTGAGGACATGGAGAAAAAGGTCCAATACGTTTTTGAAGCAGATAACCTGGTCCGGTCGGAACCCGATAAATATGACCTGAAAAATCTCAGGTCGGAAGAAATGCTCATTAATATCGGACCCCAGCATCCTTCAACCCATGGAGTCCTCCGGCTTGAGGTGTTAACGGACGGCGAATTGATCATGGATGTAGTCCCGCATATCGGCTATCTGCATCGTTGTTTTGAAAAGCATGCGGAGAACCTTCCTTATAATCAAACCATCCCTTATGTTGACAGGATGGATTATGTAGCCGCCATGAATTCAGAGCATGCTTTTGTGATGGGAGTGGAAAAAATGCTGGGTATCGAAGAATCTATTCCCATGCGGGTAGAATATATCCGCGTACTGGTCGCTGAGCTTAACCGCCTGGCTTCTCATTTCATTTCCATTGGCACTTATGGGATGGATATCGGTGCGGTTACGCCCTTTCTCTGGTTAATGAGGGACAGGGAACATATTCTCAGGCTGCTGGAATGGGCAAGCGGAGCGAGAATGCTTTACAACTACCTCTGGGTGGGTGGCTTATATTATGATCTTCCTTTGGGATTTGAAGATCGCTGCCGGGAATTCACCTCTTATCTGAAACCCAAATTGAAGGAAATGGATGACCTGTTGGTTCAGAATAAAATCTTTATCCAGCGTACGGCCAATGTGGGTATTCTGCCTTTGGAAACCGCGATTGATTACGGGATCACAGGGCCTATGCTGCGTGCTTCAGGCCTGCGCTATGATCTCAGGCGCGTTGACGGATATTCCGTTTATCCTGAAATTGAATTTGAAATTCCCGTAGGCGAAGGTAAAATGGGAGCCACCGGGGACTGCTGGGACCGGACCTATGTCAGGGTAAGAGAGTGCTATGAATCAGTTAAAATAATTGAACAATGCCTGCATCGCCTTACCTCCGATCTGAACAGAACAAAAACTTTTGACCCGCGATCTGCCATCCCGAAAAAGCTCAGGGTCAGTAAACAGGATCTCTATGTGAGGGCAGAAAATCCCAAAGGTGAACTTGGATTCTATTTCCGGTCAGCTGAAAACAGTGATATCCCTTTCCGGTGTAAAGCCCGATCCTGTTGTTTTATCAACCTGTCCGTTTTACCGGAAATGGTGAAAGGCGCCCTGGTGGCTGACCTGATCGCCATCGTAGGTTCCCTGGACCTTAACCTGGGCGAGGTCGACCGATAAATCACACGGCTCTGATAATGCAATTTTAAATTCCGTAAAGATTGATATTTGAATCCTGTTAAAAGGCTTATGATTACAAGATCATTCTTCTAACAGCGGGAATCAAAGATTGCAAATTTCGGAAAAACGGCTTCGGAAAAATCAAGTTATTACCCCCGGAATGAGGATATTATAAGTATTAAAAGGTTATTTGACGGCAATAAAAGGGTTATTTCATTAAAATTTCGTAAAATTGAGCGATCAAGAATATTTCCAAAATGAATCAGCGTGGAATCTTTGTTATACTGTTTGCGGCCTATCTGATGGTCGCATGCAATGATGATGCTCCGATTCCGGATAATATAGCGGAAATCCGCCCGCTCACAGAACAGGAAAAAACGCTTCTAAATTCCTCCAATACATTTTCGTTTGAGTTGCTAAGGATGTTGAATGATCAGAACCCCGGCACCAATATCTTCTTTTCCCCTATCGGGCTGGGTGATGGGATCGGTATGTCATTGAACATTATCCAGGATAAACCCAAACAGGAATTAAAAAAATTTCTCCGCATTTCCAATGTTGATGATATACAGATCGACAGGGCATATTACCAGCTTTCTGAAATTCTTGATAAAATAGATAAAAGTATTTCTATTACCGGTGGAAACAGTCTATGGATTAATAACCAATATGCCATAACGGAATTAACCGGCGATAAATTAATGGCTTATTATAAGGCTGATATTGATTTCCTTAATTTCAATAATGAAAACGCCGTAAAAACCGTTAACCGCTGGGCATCTTCCTCCACGAACGGCAAAATGGATAAGGTGATCACGGAAATAAATCCGAAAGACAGGGCTTATATCATCAATACTATGCATTTTGATATGAGTTCAGCTCTACCCGTTGAAGAAACCCGGATAAATAATTACCGTTTTACCTCACCGGATGGAAAAGAACTGAAATGTAATGTTGAAAAAATTCTAGTAAAACCGATAAAATATAATTTCGTAAACGGAATTAAGATAATGGATATTCCTGTCGGCACAGGGAAGTTTCATATGATCCTTCTCGTTCCTCAGGACAATCAAAAACTCAATGCATTAGTTCAAGATATCACACCGGCTCTATTGGATTCATTTTTAAAGGGTGCGATATCTACTGATCAATTTGTTTATATGCCAGGACTTAATCTGAATAAGGAAATCCGGCTGAAAAAGATATTCCCGAAGTTGGGCATTACCCAACCGATTACAACCATGAAATATTATTTCGACAATCGTGAAATATTCATCTCGGATTTTATTCATAAATCATCTTTTTCTATCGGTACCCCGGTGACAGGCAACCCAATTAAAACGGTTGAAATGAAAGAGAAGGCAGGAGAGGATAACCTGGTAATAAACAAGCCATTTCTTATCATTATCAGGGAAGAATACACAGGGGGCGTTATATTTAATGGAATTATTGCCAATCCTTTGTCAGAATAAGCTTTTTTGATTTCCATTTTAACTTAAAAAAAATTAATTTAACTGATTAGTCCTTACTTATTATTGAAAAAAATAAATTCAAATAATTCAATTATTCAATAAAATTCCCATTCATGAACGAGAGAGTTTATATTTTCGATACTACACTTCGCGATGGCGAACAGGTTCCCGGGTGCCAGTTGAACACTGAAGAAAAAATTGAAATAGCAAAGGCGCTTGAAGAATTAGGCGTGGATATTATTGAAGCCGGATTTCCGATTTCAAGCCCAGGTGATTTTAAATCGGTTGTTGAAATTACCAAGGTCGTTAAAGAACCTATCATCTGCGGATTAACCAGGGCCCTTGAAAAAGATATTGAAATAGCCTCCGAATCGTTGAAACACGCAAAGCGAAAGAGGATCCATACCGGAATCGGTTGTTCGGATTTACATATCTATACTAAATTAAAATCAACCAGGGACAAAGTCCTCGAACAAGGCGTTGCAGCGGTAAAGCATGCAAAAAAATTCGTAGAAGATGTGCAGTTTTATGCGGAAGACGCCGGCAGGGCCAACCTGGAATATCTTTGTAACCTGATTGAATCGGTTATTGATGCCGGAGCTACGGTTGTTAATATCCCCGATACGACAGGGTATAATCTTCCCTGGGTATTTGGCGAAAAAATAAAATATATTATTGAGCAGGTGCCCAATATTCATAAAGTAACCATTGCCGTACATTGTCATGATGACCTGGGCCTGGCAACATCCAATACCATTGCCGGGCTGGTGAACGGAGCCCGACAGGCTGAAGTAACCATGAACGGTGTCGGGGAAAGAGCGGGAAATACCTCCCTGGAAGAAACAGTAATGATCCTGTACAGTCATAAACACCTGGGGCTTGAAACAGGGATCCATACCAACCGTCTTGTCCCTACCAGTGACCTCGTATCCCGGCTGATGAGAATGCCGGTTCAACCAAATAAGTCGATCGTAGGTAGGAATGCTTTTCTGCATTCCTCGGGGATTCACCAGGACGGCTGGATCAAGAACCGGGAAAATTATGAGGTGATCGATCCTGATGTGGTCGGTGCTACACCTGCAAGTATTGTCCTTACCGCGAGGAGCGGACGCCATGCATTGTTGTACAGGCTTGAAAAATTAGGTTATACCTTCGAAAAGAATGATATGTCAATGATTTACGAGAAATTTATCGAAATGGCTGACAAAAAGAAGGAAATCAACGATGATGACCTTGTTAAAATCATTAAGGAACTCGAACCTAAGTTTTCAAATTAATAACTTAAAATGTCTTTTTAAAATTTCACTTCCCTGTCCCGTACCCTTGGAATTGGGGTTTTAATCAGACATTTGATTTTTTAATATAATTTCTGCTATCCTTTATCGGTTAACCGGATGAAAATTCTTCAGGCACAGGAAATTAGGGAAGCCGATGCATATACCATAGCCCATGAGCCCGTTGCCTCCATCGATCTTATGGAAAGGGCAGCGAAAGCTTTTGTTCAAAAATTCATCTGGTATATATCCGACGACAAACCAGTTTCCATTATCTGCGGAACCGGTAATAACGGAGGGGATGGGCTTGCGATTGCTAGGATACTGATTGAAAAAGATTATCAGGTTAATTGCTATGTAATAATAAAAGGTGAAAATACCTCGGATGATTTCAAAACCAATTACGAGCGTCTTAAAAAAGTTGCCCCCATTGGGGAAATTACTGAAAATTTTGATATCCCCCGATTTAGAAGCGGCGAGGTAATTATAGATGCTATTTTCGGATCCGGTCTGACCCGCCCGGTCAGTGGGATCTATGGAGAGGTAATTAAAGCAATAAACAACAGCGAAACCCTGACTGTGTCAGTTGATATTGCCTCAGGACTTCCGGTAGATCAGCCTGCGGCAGGTGAGATAATAATAAAACCTGCCGTTACGATTTCTTTCCAGGTACCGAAACCTGCATTTTTTATTCCTGAAAATGAAGCTTTTACCGGAAAA
>CAYNCU010000121.1:0-13029 GCA_964395765.1 uncultured Roseivirgaceae bacterium
ACCGGAGGTATATTCGGTGCAGTATATAACTGGCTCAGCGGCAAAGCCACTTCGAGGTCCCAGTACTGATCGGTGTCATTGGGATTGTTTATGGTTCCTTTAACCACAACCGCACTTTGAATCCCTTCACAATTCCATTCCCAAAGCTGCCTGATATCCCTGCGCGCATTATATTTATTCAAAATAAATAGGTCGAGGATAGTATTTAATGGATTGAATTCAAATTCGGCATAGGTCTTGGAATACCCATCCGCATCAATAAAAAATTCTACCACATTTTCCAGCCACAGGTGGGCATCCCTTTGGGTCATGGTTGCAAAAAGATTTTTATCGATGATATGAAAAAAGCCGTAAAGGTTACTGTCATCCCATAACCACATAAATTCCGTTTTCTGTTTGGGTTCAGATCCATCCATGGCCACGAAATCCGCTTTTTCAGCAATTTTCCAGGCGGCTTCGTTGGCTTTGCCATCAATTGTTATTGGTTCATTGATCTTGTGACAGATATACACCGGGATCCGGGGCTGACCCCTGAGGTTACACGTAATTAACAGACAGATGAGGAGGAAGACGAAAGATGATTTCATAAGGTCGTATTTAATAATAACTGTTAGTCAATTTAAACGGCTGTCCAGCCACCGTCAATTAAAAGCGTAGTTCCTGTAATGAGTGCGGCGGCCGGTGAACAAAGGAATACAACCGCGCTCGAGACTTCAGCAGGTATACCGATTCTACCCAGTTTTATTTTAGACAAAACATCGGCTTTGAATTCCGGTTGGCTTAAAACTTCTTCCGTCCCCGGAGTAGAAATAAAAGTAGGAGCTACGGCATTTACATTGATATTATATCGGGCCCATTCCACTGCAAAACATTTGGTCAGGTGTGAAATCCCCGCTTTGGACATACAGTAAACAGATTCTGTCGGCAAGGCAATATAACCGGCCTGGGAACCTATATTGACAATCTTTCCGGATTTATTTTTGATCATATGCCGCCCCGCTTCCTGGCTGGCAAAAAAAGTACCTTTCAGGTTAACCCCCACGATATCATCGAAATCTTTTTCCGTGTAATCCTCAATCGGATTGGAAGGGGATAAGCCTGCATTATTGATCAGAATATCGATGCGGCCAAAGTGCTTAACGGTGCTGTTCACGGCTTCCCGGATCTCCTGCAGAATAAGCATATTCATCTGCAGTGGAAGTACATTTCTTCCCGATTTTTTTATCTCTTCTGCCAGGCCGTTGTCGGATCCGATATCGCGCAAACCCAGGGCCACGTCGGCTCCGGCTTCGGCCAGTGCAAGGGCACAAGACCTTCCTATACCTCTGGCGGCACCGGTAACCAGGGCTATTTTATTTTTCACATTAAAATCCAGTAATTCAGACATAATTAAATGTTTTTATATACTTAAAATTATAAAAATCGGCTAAATTTAAATCTTTAGATCCGGATATGAATTTTTGTGATTAAAGGAATCAATGTAAGTTAAATGATTGACGGGAAATTTTCAAAGTGGATGTTAAAATCTCCGCTTTTGGTTTTTCCGGATCAATCTTAAATATTTCACAATCCGGATATCCAATGTTGATTCTGATCGGTTGATTTTTTATGGCCAATGAACGGGGATAGCAACTGAAAAATTCAATTATATAAATAACTATAAATATTTTTAATCAATCATGGAAAATAAAAAAGGTAAAGCCAGCAGATCCTCACGCAGGGAATTCATGAAAAAAACAGGGGCAGCGATGGTTGGTACTGCTTTCGCATTTAATTTCAATATACCCCGTTCGGTCTATGCCATGGGTTCCGGTACCCTGAAAGTGGGCTTGATCGGATGCGGTGGCAGGGGAACAGGCGCGGCCTATCAGGCGCTGAGTGCAGATAAGGATGTTGTTCTTTCAGCAATGGCTGATATTCATGAAGATCGCCTGGAAGAGTCCCTGGCCAATCTGATGAAGGATCATGGAGATAAAATTGCTGTTGGCAAGACCGGAAAATACCTTGGTTTTGATGCCTTTCAGAAAGTCATAGATTCGGATGTTGATGTTGTCATCCTCACTACGCCGCCTGTTTTCCGGCCCCTGCACATCGAAAAAGCGGTAGCAGCCGGGAAGCATGTTTTTTGTGAAAAGCCTATGGCCCTCGACGCTCCCGGTTTGCACAGGGTATTGAATGCGGCTCACCAGGCAAAAGATAAAGGCTTGTCCTTAGCCTCAGGATTTTGCTGGCGATATCACACTCCGAAAAGAGAAATTTTCGGCCGTATACTCAATGGTGCTATCGGAGATGTAAAGAGCGTATATACCACGTATAATACAGGATTATTATGGTCAAAGCCATATCAGCCGGGATGGAATGATCTTGAAAAGAAGCTCCGGAACTGGCTATACTATAACTGGCTATCCGGCGATCATATTGTCGAGCAGGCCATTCACAGTGTGGACATGGGGTCATGGGCTTTGGGTGATGTAAAACCGGTAAGCGCCACCGGCACCGGGGGACGTCAGGTCAGGACGAATCCGATGTTCGGCAATATTTATGATCATTTTGCCATCGAGTACGAATATGAGAACGGTGTTAAGGCATATCACTTCAGCCGCCAACAGGATAAGTGTTCGCGCGCTTATTCCTGCGAGGCCATCGGCGATAAAGGTCATGCCGTTATTGACGTGAACAAAAGAGTTCATGAGGTTTTCGGAGAAAGCCCATGGCGTTTTCACGGGGAGGATAATGATATGTACCAACAGGAACATGATGAATTATTTGCTTCCATCAGGAGTAATAAACCTTTCTACAACGGCGACCTGATGGTTCAGAGCAGCATGCTCGCCATTATGGGTAGAATGGTAGCCTACACCGGCCAGACCCTTACTTACGATGAAGCCTGGAATTCGCGGGAAAAACTGGGGCCGGATCCTGAAGAATATACATGGGATATGAAAGTCCCTGATGTTCCCGTTGCCATGCCCGGCGAAACAAAATTCTTCTGATCCTATGAATAGAAAAGAATTCATTAAAAACAGTTTGGGAGCTGTAGCCCTGGCAACCTTGGCTCCTTCGGTTTTAAGTAAGTCCATACCTCCGGGTAAAAATTCCGTTAAGCCATCCCTCCGGCTGGCCCTGAAATTCAACATGGTCAAAGCCGATAACCTCTCTATGACGGAAAAGTTTCAAATGCTCAGGGACATCGGTTACGACGGCACTGAACTGGACAGTCCGAATGATTTCGATAACAAAGAGATCCTGGCAGCCAGGGATAATGCCGGGCTTATCATTCCCAGTGTTATCTGCTCGAAACACTGGGCGTACCCGCTTTCTTCTCCCGACCCCAAGGTACGGGCGACCTGTGTTGAAGCGATGAAAACCGCTTTGCACGATTGCAGGGAGTACGGAGGAACATCCGTCCTACTTGTTCCGGCCGTGGTGAATAAGGATATGACTTATGAGGATGCTTACAAAAGATCTCAGGAAGAGATCAGGAAATTACTCCCTGTTGCCCACGAGACCGGAGTAAAAATTGCCATTGAAAACGTCTGGAATAATTTTCTACTGAGTCCGCTGGAAGCGGCCCGGTACATTGATGAATTCAATGACCCGATGATCGGCTGGCATTTCGATATTGGAAATATTATACGTTACGGATGGCCGGAACAATGGATCAGGATACTGAATAAGCGGATCCTGAAACTCGATGTGAAAGGCTATAGTCGTAAAAAAGCCGATGATGAGGGAGTGGGCAAGGGTTTTGACGTGGAAATAGGGGATGATGATAATAACTGGCCTGAAGTAGTCAAGGCGCTCGGAGACATCGGTTATGAAGGCTGGGCTTCTGCTGAAGTCAAAGGGGGCGATCGACCGAGACTGGAACAGATATATCGTGAAATGGTAAATGTTTTAAAATAATGACCTTGCTTTAGCCCCCTGAAATAATTAGTTACCGACCCGGTTTATTGATCAAAATAGATCCTATTTTTGAGGATTATTTTGATTCCAGGTCTTGATGATAGATGCGAAGGTCAGGGCTGTTGAAAGACTTTTCCACGAGCTCGATGAGAATATAAGTCGTTTTCAGGCTGACACCGGCCTAAAATGCCTGGCGGGCTGCGGGCATTGTTGTTTTAATCCTGAGGTTGAAGCCACGGCCCTGGAATTTTTACCGCTGGCTTATCAATATTACAAGAATGGGACAGCCGAAAAATTTTATGACGATCTGGCCGAAAATACTACCCCTGTTTGCCGGCTTATGTCCCCAGTAATATCCTCTTCTTCCGGAGGTTTTTGCGGCGAATATAAATACAGGGGACTGATCTGCCGCCTCTTCGGATTTTCTGCCCGTCGCAATAAATACGATAAACTGGAAATGATGACATGCCGGTTAATCAAGGAAAATCAGAAAGAAGAATTTGCCCGGACTTCTGTGGAAATAAACCGGGATAGGGAAATTGCCATTGTAGGAAATTATTACATGAAATTAAGAATGATCGATCCGGACCTGGGATCCCGTCCACTTCCCATCAATCAGGCGATCCGGATGGCACTCGAAGTAATATTGAACCACTACTATTTTAAAGATTCCACCCCCGGGAGCTATAGAAAAATTTCCTGATATCTTTTTAAAAGCTCCGTCTCCTTAAAGATTGGTTATGTCGGCAATTTTTCGATACCTAAATTAAAAATAAGCCATCCGCGGGCTACCCCGGGGTTATTAATGTTCAAACCTTTCGGGCTAAATTCATAGTTACTGCGCAATGAACATGCCTTCGATCAATCTTGCGATTCCTCTGAAGCTTCGGCGGTACGCGGACGGCTTGAAAAGTCAGTGAATCAGTGACCAGTAAATCAGTGACTCAGTGACCAGTTTTGTTCTCGTTAAATTAATTGCATCGATTCTTATATCAGGTTAATTTGACACTAAAACACGTTAATATATTCCACCCGCTGTGATCATATGCCCTTGCTTTTAAACCAGGGTAAAAAAGAATCAAATACTTATTTTTTACCAGTGAAAAAGCCCTCAATCAATCTATGGCTCCCAAAGCCAGTGAACTGAGATCATTTTTGATTTCGTTTCATAGATCCGATTCGTTTTTTTTTAATGCAGATTTTGAAAATCTTATTAGTTATATTCAAATAAAGAAATTTCATCCCCGGGCTTGACCCGTTGTCCTTTATCGTTTAATAAGATTCAGTTAAATAATGAAATCAATTGCAATCTCGGACAGGAGGTCGTTAATTGATCTTATCCCGCAATTCCATATCGAGCCCGGGGCCGTCGGATAAATGCATATTCGGGCCATCATAATAATAGCCCCCGGAAAGAGGATCGGAAGCCATTAATAACGGGGTATCCAGGTCCAGATGTTCAATAATACCGAGACCGGCCACCAGGGCTAAGGAAGTTCCCATCGCCAGCCGTGTTTCAACCATGCCACCGATCATCAGTTTCAATCCCATTGTACCTGCGGTTATGGCGATGTCAATAGCATCCAGCAATCCCATTTTCATAATCTTCAGGTTTACAATATCCGCGGCATTTTTACGGATGACTTTTATAAGATCGTCTTTTGTAAAGACGGCTTCATCGGCGGCAACCGGGAAAGAGATTTTGGATCTGACCTCGGCCAGGCCATCCACATCATAGCGGTTCACCGGCTGTTCAAACATAATCACGGGAATATTATGATTTTTTAATTTACCAGCAAAATGGATAGCGGTATCCGGATTAAAGGCCTGGTTGGCATCAATGATAAACTTCAGGGAGGGATACTTGCTATGCAGAGTGGTGATTAGCTTTATTTCACTGTCCGGATCAAGACCCACCTTTATTTTTAATTTTCTGAACCCCCGTCCATACCATTGTGATGCCAGCTCCAATGATCTTTCAAAGGACAATATTGGAATGGTAATATCCGTTTCAAACGGACCACTTTTTGCCCCTCCGAAAAAATCCGAAAGGGATAACCCGGCCGATCGGCATAGCGCATCAAGGACGGCGGTTTCAAACCCGCATAAAACAGAAGAGTGATTTTGAGTATTTTCTTTTACCCGGCCCCCGATTTTTTTATAGGACGATACATCCATTCCTTTAATCAGTTCACCCGTTTCACCCGCCTTTGCCAGACAAGTGGTACGGTCGGCTCCCTTTAATTCGGGGAAGGGTGTTATCTCGCCGTACCCATTGACCCCATTTTCCAAAATGATTTTTATTATAATATTTTGCGCTGTTGTTACTTTCCCCTGGGAAATAACAAAGTCATCCGTTAGAGGAATGTCGATAGTAATTGTTTCAAATGATTTTATATTAAGATCCTTCATCCTTTGGTGATTCCGTATAATTTAAATATCTGAAAAAATCTTTATACTGAAAAATGTAAAATACAAGGAGGCAATTATACATTGAAGCCGCCAAACTAATATTATATTGCGGTTATCTTTATACCGTAATCGGGATAACCGGGGAAAAGGTACCCTTTTCTTATTCTTAACCCATACATAATTTCCGGTTTTATGAGGTTTAAAAAATTTTTTTTCGGCTTTTTATGTTTCATCTGTCTTATCGCCCTGACTTTGATGACAGGATGCAACCACCGTTCATCCGGGAAGAAGGGAGAAGCTCCTGTTATTAATATCGGCGTGTTGAACGGACCTTCTGCTGTGAGTATTATAAAGATGATGGATCGTGGGAGCCTCCGGGAAAAAGATATCCCTTTGAAATTCATCATCCGGAGTGAACCGGGCCAGATCAAATCCCTTATGTTCCGTCATCAGGTAGACTTTGCATTTCTTCCCAGTACGATGGCTGCTTTGTTATATAATAATGGCTTTGATTTCAGGGTTGCTTCCATACCATTATGGGGAACCATGTTCCTGGTCGGGAGTGACAGCAGTGTGCATACCCTCCGTGACCTCAAAGGAAAAAGTATTTATCAAATGGGAAGGGGAGTGGTCCCTGATATAGTCATGCGTTATATCCTTGAAAAAAACGGCTTGGCGCCGGATCGGGACGTCCGGATAAATTATAATTATCCGTCTCATGTTGAACTTGCCAATGCCGTGACAGCCGGGATCGTACCTATGGGAATACTTACCGAGCCCCAGGTAAGTCTTATTTTAAAGAAAAATAAGAGTATCCGGTCCATCCTCGATCTTACTGACGAATGGAACCGTATCACCGGAGATTCCATACCTTTCGCCCAAACCATGGTTGTCGTGAGCGACAGTTTTTCCCTGAAATATCCCGGCCTGGTGGCAAACTTCCTTAGCGACTTCAGTAAAAATATTGATTGGATCAATCAACACCCCGACAGCGCAGCCCTGTTGCTGGTTCAACATCAAATATTACCCGATAGCGCGGTGGCAGCGGCAAGTATCCCCAGGTGTAATATTCATTATGTTTTTGCCGCCGATAAGCGAAAACAGGTCATGAAATTTTTTGATATCTTGTATAACCTGAATAAAGACGTTCTGGGAGGAAAATTACCTGATGAAAAATTCTTCTACACGGAATAGAGTATTTACCTTGTTATCGGTTCTATTCATGCTGTCGGTATGGAAAGTTCTGGCCATGATAATGAATTCGGTTTACGTCCTTCCTCCCCCGGAATCGGTGGTAATCGATGTTTTTAAAATAATAATTTCGCATAATTTCCTGTATGCCGTCCTGGCCACAGTTTCGCGCGGCCTGCTCGGATTTTTCATTTCACTTTTCCTGGGTGTAATCCTTGGAATTTTTGCCGGCCTCTACGGAGATATGTATTCTTTTGTAAGGCCGATTCTTGTTGTTTTCCGTTCAACCCCGGTCATCACGTTCATTTTACTGGCCCTGATATGGTTCAGTACTCCATGGGTGGCTGTTTTTATAGCCGTGATCACCATGTTCCCCGTCATCTGCCTGAACGTTATAGAAGGGGTGCGTAACGTTGATCGTCAACTGGTAGAAATGGCTTCCGTATACCGCGTGGAGAAGACAAGGGTGATGAAAGAATTATATATTCCTTCCATTTTCCCGTTTCTTTTCAGCGGCATATCCACCGCCTTTGGTTTCGGCTGGAGGGCGATCATTATCGGCGAAGTACTGAGCCAGCCCGAATTCGGCATAGGGAGTCGTATTGAATATGCCCATGCCTACCTTATGGTTGGAGACCTGATCGCCTGGACCCTGATTGCCGTTATGATCAGCTATATATTTGATAAACTTATCCGGGGAATTGAAAAAAGAATAGTAAGATGGAATTAGCATGAATCTCAGGCTGACCAATATTAATAAATCCTATAACGATCTCGAAGTTCTCAGGAATTTTTCCATCGATTTTATACCCGGTAGTATTAATTGTGTGCTTGGCCCTTCGGGTTGCGGAAAGACCACCTTGTTAAATATTATTTCGGGATTAACGGAATGGGAGGGAAGTAATGATTTCAAGGGAAAGGATACAAGCTATATCTTCCAGGAAGACCGGTTGCTTCCCTGGAAAACCGTGAAAGAAAATATTCGTTTCATTCTTCAATCAAAGTATAACGGGCAGGAGCTGGAAGAAGTGATCAGCAAATATGTTGATCTCATCGAACTTGAAAATTTCTCATCGTATTATCCGCATCAGTTAAGCGGAGGCATGAAGAGGAGGGTTTCCATTGCCCGGGCATTCAGTTATCCTTCTGAGGTAGTATTACTGGATGAACCGTTTAAAGGTATTGATATTTCATTGAAGCTGAGCCTTATGTCTTCCATCCGTAAAATATGGGATATTGAACGGCGAACCCTGATTTATGTAACCCATGATATCGACGAATCCATTCTGATGGGTCACCGCATATATGTTTTTACCGGCCGTCCTGCCAGGGTCATCAACCATTATGACTTCCCGGACAACCCGGGCCCGCAGAGAGACTTTTCCTCCCAGGACTATATACTTAAAGAAAAGATCAGGAAATTAATGATGAAAGAAGCAGGAAGTCAGGAATGAAAGGAAAAATTAATTGCGATTGGAAAGTATAATTAAGCCGATTGCCGTATTTTTATTTTCGCTTAGGATGAAAATTGATAATTGGAATTAAGTTGTATATTAAAAGCGTTTTTTAATATCAGGATCTTTTTAAAATATAAATGAATGTTGTGAAAGCCCGGTTGCTTTTCTTTTTTATCCTTGTAACTTTCTTCAGGGGATTTGGGCAGGATAATAGTGATATTCCGGGTTGGGATCCCGGAGAACAAACTGAATTACCTTATGATAGGTTCATTCAACCGGCCGGAAAACAAGTAGTGTTCGGGGATCCGGCCCTGGAGAACCATGCGATGGATTGTGCGCTTTCTCCGGATGAAGCCTGGCTGGCCATTGAAGCCAGGAACAGCATTGAATTTTACAGCCTTGCCGAATCGAAAATTGTCTTTGAATTTTCAATGTCGGATTTTCCGGGAATTCATGACTTAAATAACTGTTACTCAGGCATCACCTGGGCGATTGTCAATGAACATTATTACTTGTTCTGGACCGCCTCCAGCCGGATGTACAATGTTTCCTATGTCATTCAGGCCGAATGGAATGGTGAAAAGGCCATCATTTCAAAGTATTTTTCCTATAACGCCAGTAAACCGGGGACTAAGTCGCTGGCGAATGAATTTATCTTAAAAACGGAAGATAAGGTCGACTACATGTACGTGGTGCTGAACGGAAATAACCAGGTGATAAAACAGAACCTTGATACAAAGGATACCGTGTGGATCCAGAATACAGGCATAGCGCCTTACGGGATAGTTATGTGCGGATCCAAACTTTATGTGACCAACTGGGCTGGAAGACTTCCTGAGCACGGAGATGTAAATGTGGCCGTTGCCCCCTGGGATCTTGCCCGGGTGGATCCCTTAACCGGGGCGGTAAGAGACGGGAGTGTTTCTGTCCTGGATACCAAAACCGGGAAATTACTCAAAGAAATAGTAGTGGGTCTTCATCCGAATGATATTATTTCCGACAAAAAAGGGGATTTCGTCTATGTGGCCAATGCCAACAGCGATAATGTTTCGGTCATCAATACCAGTACAGATGAAGTGACGGAAACCATATCGGTCAGGCTCGATCCCTCCAATAATCCGTATTTCGGAGACTCACCGAATGGCCTGGGTATTTCAAGGAATGACAGGGATCTCTATGTTGCCAATGGCATGGATAATGCAATTGCCGTTATTTCTTTGGGAAAAAAATCCTGTAAGCGCGGCAGGAACGATGAAAGTGAAGTGTCTGGCTTTATTCCGACGGGGGCCTATCCTTCCTCCGCTGTTGTATCGAGTGACCATCGACTTTTTGTCACCAATCTTGAATCGGAAGGGGTCGATATTGCGGGGCGGATGGACAGTGGCAGGGTGCTGGCCTTCAATTCCCATCACATGTGGGCCTCTATGTCAATTATCAACCTGCCAGGTAATAATCAATTGCAAAACTATACTAAAACCGTAATAGCGCTGAACCAGATTAACCGGCTTGCACAAACGCAATTACCTCCCCGGAAAGATGTAAAGGCAGTTCCCGTACCGGAACGGATAGGTGAGCCTTCCGTTTTCAAGCATGTCCTCTATATCATTAAAGAAAACCGTACGTACGACCAGGTGCTGGGAGACCTTAAAGAGGGCAATGGAAATGATTTTCTTTGTACTTATGGAGAGAAAGTCACGCCAAACACCCATCAATTGGTAAAGGATTTTACCTTGCTTGATAATTTTTATGTTTCAGGAAAAAGTTCGGCGGAAGGCCACCAATGGACGGATGCTTCAATTGTCAGCGACTATATTGAGAAAAATATCAGGGCCTGGTTCAGAAGTTATCCTCATGTGCAGACGGACGCCCTGGTTTATAGTCCTACCGGATTTATCTGGGATAATGCCCTCAAACACGGAAAGTCAGTCCGGATTTACGGTGAAGCAGCAATCCCGATATTTGATAGCAGCCTCAAATGGGAAAATATTTACAATAATTTTCTTAACGGCATACCTTTCCACTTCGAAAATGTAACCACTGTAGCCCCGGTCCGGAAAATTCTAAGCAAGAGTTTTCCGGGGTATGATGACCATTCCATCCCCGATGTTCTCCGGGCCGATGCTTTCATCAATGAGCTCCATCATTATGATTCCCTGCCGGGGGACCAGCTTCCCGATCTTATGGTAATGGCCCTGCCGGCGGACCATACAGCCGGCTTAAGGCCGGATTACCCTTCGCCAAGAGCCATGGTGGCGGATAACGATCTTGCCCTGGGCCGGATCATTGACGCGGTGACTAACAGTCGTTTTTGGGATAATACGGTGATCTTTGTCGTTGAAGATGATTCACAAGACGGCTGGGATCACGTGTCGGCCTACCGGACAGTAAGTATTGTGATCAGCCCTTACTCACATATTGTGAATACCATTCATACCCGCTATAACCAGCCCTCGATCGTCCGGACCATCGAACAGATCCTCGGCTTACCACCTATGAATATTCAGGATGCACTGGCTCCTCCTATGTTTGATTGCTTTACAGGCAATAAAGACCTGACAGGTTATCATTCTGTACTAAACCAGATCCGCCTTAATGAAATGAATCCTCCGTTGACGGGTTTACGGGGAAAGCAATTAAAATTTGCAAAACTTAGCCTCGAACCGCAGTTCGATCATATCGACTCCGGCGATGACGATCTGTTGAATCGCATTCTTTGGTTTGCCGCCAGGCAGAATATTCCCTATCCTTCAAAATTTGCAGGTGAAAATGAAGATACCGATGATAAGTAGAATTCTATTTTGATTATTATAAACCAGTATCTTTTTCTTTTATCTCAATCGTCTATTTTTCATCCTCCAGATAATGCTGTGCTTCCAGGTAAATTGCTTTTAGTGAAAGGACTACATCCATAAAAAAATAAACGGATGAAATCAGGATGGCAAGAATCGATACAATGAAAAGAATATAACCGTAAATTTTAAGATCCCAGTCGAAAAGTGTCATAAAGAAAAGGAGAGGAATGATCATACTGCTGGTAATTACACTGACCGTCATGGCTCCGATGGACATTCTCAGGTATCCACTTCGACGGTGTAAAATTTTCACTTCATTTATTTTTTGTTCCCGCCGATGAATGTTTTCCTTATCCAATTCTGAAATGATCAGTCTTGTACGGTCAATGGTCCTTCCCAACCGGTTCGTAATTGTCAATAGCAATAATCCGACTCCCGAAATCAGCGCAACGGGAGTTATGCAAGCCTTGAGAAAGTCAATAAAATTTAGGGTCGAATTCATGATGTTAAAAAATTACCGCACAAAAGTATTCCGAACTTATTAACCTGAATATCAAAATAATATTATTTAACATAATTGGATAAGCGAATAAGCGATAATACAATTGTAAATATTTGATAATCATTGAGATAAAATAATATTATTTCTATAGTTAGGATCTGATTTTAATTATTTACCAGGTCGTAAGAAAGTCGATCAGGAGGTCAATATCCGGGCTATGACCATTTTTTACATAAGAACCTGAGGTAGCCATGGCGGTAATCATACTTTCTTCAACCGTTAAACCCAATAAATGACCAAGGCAAAAACCGGCATTCAGGTTATCTCCGCCTCCGGTTGATATTTTGGGATTAGTCACTACATGGCCCTCAATTTCAATCAAACGGTCGCGGTCTATAAAAATGGAACGGTCCAGCGGATGGATCAGTAATCCATTTATCGATAAATTGTTAAATATTATTCTTCCTTTATCGGCAAGATCCGATGAATCGCTTTCATGACCGTCGCCGGTAACAATATCGTAAAGTTTTAGGGTTTCGTTTTCATTAAGGCCGAGAATTGTTTTCCCGTAATCTTTAAAAGATTTTATAACATCAAGGACTTCAAGGAGATCTTCCTTTGATTTCTTGGTGGGATCGGCAAGGTCAAAAAATATTAGTTTTTTCTTGGATGAATATGGCATAACCTCCTTTAAAAGTCCTTTCCAAACGTCCGTCGCATGATCCGGATTGCACCATCCGACAAGAGCAACAACATCGCAATCATTCAT
>CAYNCU010000122.1:0-12953 GCA_964395765.1 uncultured Roseivirgaceae bacterium
GGAGTTTTTCAGCCTTGGGCAGGTCCTGGGTGAAACTGGCCAGGCGCATATCGGACTTGCTCTGAACGGCAGCGATCCTGTCTTCCAGGCCGGACTGGGCATTTACTTCTGTATAGATGCATAGAAGAGCAACGATAAAAATAAGCATGGCAGCCTTAAAAGAATGCACCAGGTGCAATTTATCGGCGCGAGCATTAATTCTGATTTCGAGAAGGTCCTGAGCGTTGGTACAAGTTAAATTTTTCATGGTATTAATATTTAATTGTTTAATCATGATGTAAAGGTAGATAGGCAGACCGGGCCAATTATGAGAGAAAAACCCATTTAATAGATTAGGTAAATCACCTATATTTCAAAAAGCATCAGAAATAAAAAAAATTATATTTTTTAAGCAAATAATACATAAATCGTGTATATTGTGTAAAGGTTTATCATTCGATAAATAAGAGCAAAGGGATATTTGTCGACCAAAAAGCTATAAAAACCGGCGCTTTTTAAATCAAAGCCGGTTTGTTTCATTATTTTATAATAACGGGGCTATTTCCGGGAAATTCCTGAATTAGTGAAAATTAAGAATTTGTGCAGATTCTTAATATTCATTAAAAAATTTATGTTCAATAATGAAAATAGCGCATGGGAGAAGCTATAAAAAAACTAAAGATCCTGATGCTGGAGGATATGGAAAGCGATGCGGGCCTTGTCGAATGGACACTTAAAAAAGCCAATATCAAATTCGAAAGCAAAAGGGTAGATACCGAAAGTGAATTCAGGGAAGGGATCAAAACTTTTCAGCCCGATATAATTTTATCGGATCATTCTCTTCCTCAATTCAATTCCATGGACGCCTTTAAAATATGTAAGGAGCAAAACCTTGATGTGCCTTTTATCCTGGTAACGGGAACGGTTTCGGAAGAGTTCGCAGTAACCAGCCTGAAGGACGGAATTGATGACTATATACTAAAATCAAATCTGACACGCCTTCCCGTGGCACTTCAAAGCGCGTTGAAACAAAGAAGACTGGAAAAATTAAAGGAGAAAGCGGATATTGATTTAATGCTGCAGAATGAACGATTATTAAAAACAAACCGGGAACTGGATAATTTTGCCTATAATGTTTCCCATAACCTGAAAGCGCCGCTGGTATCAGTACTCGGCCTGATCAACCTGATTAAAATTGAAGATCAAAAAGAAGGCGGGAGGTTTATGGAATTGATCGATCTCATGAAAAGCAGCATAGATAAGCTGAACCTGACTCTTTCGAACATACTGAATCATTCGAGGAATTCCAGGACGGATTTACAGCGCGAATCGGTTGATTTCAATGTTTTGATTGAAAGGAACTATAAAGACCTTCAGCATTTTTGGGATATCAGGGACATTGAAATCCAGGTGGACGTGAAGCAGTCGATTGATTTTAATTCAGATAAATACCGGTTGGATATAATTTTTAATAATTTACTTTCTAATTCGATCAAATATACGGATCGGGAAAAGCCGGATCATTTTATTCGTATCAACGGAGAAGTCACAACGGAATATGCTGATATCAATATTGAAGATAATGGTATAGGAATAAAAAAGGACCAGCTTCCAAAGGTATTTGAAATGTTCACCAGGGGAACGGAAATCAGCGATGGTTCGGGGCTTGGCTTATATATCGTCAAGGAAATGGTTGACCGTATGCAAGGAATAATTGGAATAGATTCTGAAGAAGGAAAGGGAACAAGAATAACGCTCCGACTTCCGCAAATGGCTGACGAAAACAATTCCGCAAAGCCGGATTAAAATTGAGATTGAATAAAAGGCACCGGAATTTTTAGAAGATTTTATTGACCTGTCCCGGTACCTTTTATTAATATTATATCAAACAAATTTGGCTTTTTGCAGGTATTTAAAGCTTATCTCTATGCTTTCAAAAGGTGTTTTATGTGTTTCATCCTGTTCAACAAAGAAATATTTCATTCCTGCCAAATTCCTTTGAGCAAAAATCTTTGCAAAATCAATGACGCCATTACCCACCTCGGTGAAATCTTTTTTCGGCGTATTATCCATGTCCTTCACATGCCACATCGGAAAACGGCCGGGGGCCTTATGGAAATAGGCGATCGGATCGGCTCCTGCAAAGGTGACCCAGTAGAGGTCCATTTCCAGTTTCACAAGATCGGGATCGGCCTGTTCGATGATCAGGTCATAGGGGAGCTGACCGTCGAGCTTGTCAAATTCAAACCAATGATTGTGGTAAGCGAACTGAAGTCCCGTATCCTTACATACCTTCCCGAACTTATTCCAGATATCGATATTGTGTTTGAAATCATCCAGGGTTTTACGATCCGATTCATTCAGATAAGCCCATACCAAGTAGTGAGCTCCGGAAGATTTAATGTCATCCGCCATTTTTTTCATCCGGTCCATGACCGCATCATTTCCGCCCTCGGTAGATAAGGAAGAAAGGGTATGGCAGCTTGGCATGGTCATACCCAGGCTTTCCACCAGGCTTTTGAATTCCACGGGCGTTTTCCCGAGAATTTTTCCGTTATCATACCCGAAACCTTCCACCCATTTATAACCAATGGAGGCAACCTTTTTCAAAACGGATTCAACTCCTTCTTTCTGAATGTCAGTCCTGACGGTATATAACTGCAGACCTATTTTTTTTACATCGCTGGAGGTCAGCGATTTCAATAAACCTGAAGATCCGGTTTTTTTAATTGCGCCGTACGCCAACGGGCTTGCCAATAATCCGGAAGCCGCCAGGGCTCCGGCCGCTTTCAGAAATTCTCTTCTTGATTTCATTTCAACTTTATTAGGTTAATTATATTTATAAAAATCTGATTCGGTTAATTTATATGATATCAATTTATATATTTTTTTTGATCTTTGCCTGGCATATATAGTTTTTACAGTTTGATTTTTGTATAAATGCCGGACAGGTTCCCCTATTTTCAATAATAATTAACATCTCAGAGAATTCCTTTGATAACTTTATATACATTTTCTGCCACGATCTTATGTCCTTTCGCAGTGGGATGAATTCCATCTGCCTGGTTAAGTTCCGGGTCTCCACCGACGCCTTCCAATAAAAAAGGAATAAGCATCGCATGATTTTTTTTTGCCAGTACAGGAAAAATTCCTGAAAATTCAGTCGTGTATTGTTCTCCCATATTCGGCGGAATTTTCATCCCGGCAATCACAATTTTCGCCTTCGGATACCTGGCTTTTACTCTATCGATGATGGCCTGCAGATTTAATTTCGTCTGATCGAGGGACAAGCCCCTTAGCCCGTCGTTCCCCCCGAGTTCAAGGATGAAAATATCAACAGGCTGACGGAGAATCCAGTCAATCCGGCTTAAGCCGTCAGCGGAAGTATCGCCGCTAAGGCCTGCATTGATCACCACATCATTTTTACCGGCCTTATTGATCAATTCCTGCAGGATAGCGGGGTAGGCCTGTGAAGGTTCGACCCCATATCCTGCCGTGATACTGTTGCCGAAACATACTATTCTTTTTGAATCGTTACTTTTGTGACCAGTTGGCGTAGAATGAATGCCCATTGCCGGATGGATTAGAAACAGGGCGACGATAAAGATGGAAAAACGAAATTGCATTGGCAGATCAATTATAATATAAACCGTTCATGTATTAAACAAAGCTATTTTAATTTACATTTAATAATATGCATTTATAAAATTGTTTATAGGTCATTAATATATCAATGGAGACAATACTAAAAGTTGAACACCTGGTAAAAAAATTTCACTCCGGCAAAGAAGAAATAACCGTTTTAAATGATATTAATTTCCAGGTTGGCAATGGGGAAGGTATATCAATTATCGGGCCATCCGGCAGCGGGAAAACTACTTTATTGGGATTATGTGCAGGACTTGACAGTCCCACGTCTGGAACCGTTACGCTCATGGACCTTCAGTTGAACCGGATGAGTGAAGATGACCGCGCTTACCTCCGGAATCAACATGTGGGATTTGTTTTTCAGAATTTTCAGTTGATTCCCACCTTAACCACCTTCGAAAACGTTCTTATTCCCCTTGAAATAAGAGGAGAAAAAAACGGCAATAAATCTGCCATGGACCTGCTGGACAGGGTTGGTCTTACCGACAGGATCACCCATTATCCTTCCCAGCTTTCAGGAGGGGAACAACAAAGGGTGGCCATCGCAAGAGCATTTGTATCGTCTCCCAAAATCGTTTTCGTGGATGAGCCGACCGGTAACCTGGATGAGGAAACGGCAACGACGATCACCGAATTATTGTTCACTATGAACCGTGAACAGGGTACAACGCTGATCCTGGTCACCCATAACCAGGTGCTGGCGGAAAATACAGGGAGGGTACTGACGATCAGAAGAGGAAAGCTTGAACTGGATCATAAAACTGATTAAGGGACTTGGATTATAAAATCAAATTAATTAGGAAAAACAGCCGTTCCTTTTTTTCGCGGTGGATATGGAAACTGGCATGGAAGGATGCCATGCATAACCGGAACCGGCTGATCCTCTTTATATCTTCCATAATTATCGGCATTGCCGCCCTTGTGGCTATTAATTCATTTAATGTAAACCTTCAGAAGGACATTGACCGGCAGGCGAAAGAATTGCTCGGAGCGGATATTTCGGTGTCTAGCGGGAACCAGCCATTTGATTCCACTTTTCTGCTTTTCCTGGATTCACTGCATTTTAAAATGGCTTCAGATGCACGATTTGCTTCTATGGTTTACTTTCCGAAAAACGGAGGTAACCGGCTTATTGAAGTGAAAGCGATTAAAGGGCGGTATCCGTTTTATGGAAAGATCCAGTTAACCGATAATACCGACATCAATAATTTTTATGACGGTAATTCCTCCATGATCGATGAAAGCCTCGCCATTCAATACGGTATTAAAAAAGGCGATTCCCTTAAGCTGGGGAAAGAAACATTTTACATTTATGCTATAGTCCGTCAATTTCCGGGCAATTCCAGTATCAGTACAACTTTTGCCCCTTCTGTATATATTCCCTATCACTGCCTCAATAAAACGGGCCTCATCCAATACGGGAGCCGGGTCAGTTACCGGAAATATTTGTATCTATCAGGTGTCGATCCGGATAAAACCGAAAAAATAATCCGACCTGAAGCGCAAAAATATCATTACCGGATTGATACGGTTAACTCTCGCAAACAGGATCTGGGAAGAAGCTTCACGAACCTATACCGATTTTTCAACCTTCTTGCATTTATAGCCCTGATTCTCGGAAGTATCGGGGTTTCCAGTTCCGTCCATATTTACCTGAAAGAAAAAAGAAACAGTGCCGCCGTGTTGCGATGTCTCGGGTCCACGGGATGGCAGCTCTTTTATGTATTTTTTATACAGATCAATATACTGGGCTTTCTCGGAACGATTTTCGGAATTCTATGCGGAATTCTGGTCCAGTATTTTCTCCCGTTCATTGTCAGCGATTTCCTCCCGGTATCGGTAACCTTCGGCCTTTCTTACGGAGCGATTGCGGAAGGGTTTTTTGTAGGATTAATCATGTCCGTTTTATTCGCAGCCCTGCCGCTTTCGGATATCCGCCTGGTATCGCCTATGCAAATTTTCAGATCGACGATTGAACCGATCCGGAAATTTTCAAAATTCCGTTATCTCATCCTTTTATTATTGTTCCTTTTTCCCTGGTTGTTTGCCGTCCTGCAGACCCGGAGCTGGATATACGGAACTGTTTTTACACTTGCCCTCATATTGATCTTTATTTGCCTGTGGTTGGTGGGAAAATTACTACTTTGGCTATCGGTTCGATTACTTCCCCGGAGATCCGGTTTTGCGATGCACCAGGGATTGGCGAATTTATTCAGGCCCGGAAACCAGACTATTATTCTTATAATTGTAATCGGCCTGGGTACATTTATCCTGGTTACCATGAACCTGGTTCAAAACAGTTTACTGGGACAGGTTGAATTTGCGGGATCCGGGCAACGGCCCAATACCATTATTTTTGATATTCAACCCGGCCAGAAGGATCAGTTGGTGAAATATACCGAGTCTCAGCATATACCGGTCATGCAATTGGTTCCGATCGTGACCATGCGGCTTAAATCATTGAAAGGAAAATCAGTCGAAGAATGGAGGAAAGATTCCACAGCCGATATTTCACACTGGGCGCTCGGGCATGAATACCGGGTTACTTACAGGGACTCACTGATTGGTTCCGAATCGTTAATCAAAGGGAAGTTATATCCTGCGCCTGTGGGAAACGATTCCCTTTATGTTTCTGTTTCCGATAACCTGGCCGAAAACCTGAAACTGAAAATAGGAGACCCTCTGGAATTCAATGTTCAAGGCGTCCCGATGACGACCTATGTGGGAAGTATCAGGAAAGTTGACTGGCAACGGATACAAACTAATTTTATGGTCGTTTTTCCAACGGGAGTCCTGGAGCAGGCTCCACAGTTTTTTGTATTGATCACGCGGATAAATTCAAAAACCAAGTCCGCCGATTTTCAACGATCGCTGGTGGAAAAATTTCCCAATATTTCCGTGATTGACCTCACTTTGATCCTTGAAACCCTTGACCAGATCTTTGACAAAGTACAATTGGTGATCCGCTTTATGGCCATCTTCAGTGTCCTGACCGGGCTTTTTGTTTTATCGGGAGCGGTAGCCAACAGCAAATATGCACGTTTACACGAAAATGTACTGTTAAGGACCATCGGCGCGCTTAGAAAACAGATTGTAAAAATGACTTTCGTGGAATATATATTATTGGGGATTTTTTCCGTGGCGGTAGGAACATCACTTTCCATTTTATCTTCCTGGGGGCTTGCCCGGTATTTTTTTGAAATTAAATTCAAGCTGGTTTGGTTACCGGTATTGGGAATTGCCGGCATCGTAATTTTCCTGACAGTCTTTGTAGGTTGGTTGAATTCCCGTTCGGTGCTGAACCGCTCTCCGCTGGAGGTCTTACGTAAAGAGGTTTAGCAATGGATTTAATTTATTTCTATGTAATAAATCGACATGGGAATTAATTTTTTAAGCTATGCTGTTATATCTTCGGGTATGATTTCAACCCGGTTTCCGGTTTTGATAAAGAGAAATATAAAAATATTCTAATGGTTAAGGGGATAAATACAAAGATCACATTTTTATTAATCGTCGCACTTTCCGTTACCTTATTCAACTGCGGGGGCAAAAAGATGACGGATAAGGAACGGGCTAGCGCGATTCTTTCCAGCAGGAACCTCGGCCTTGCCTATCTGGAAGATAACAAACTTCCGGAAGCGGAAGCAGAATTTAAAAAACTGATTGACCTGGATCCTAAGGAATCCATGGGGTATGCCAACCTTGGTGTTGTTTATTTGAGAATGGGAAAGATGGAGGAAGCCGAAAAGCAAATTCAACAAGGCCTCGATCTTGATCCCGATAATGCAGATATCATGCTTATTCTGGCGACCGTATACGATATGAGTAACCGGGAAGATGATGCAGTAAGCGAGTTACAGGCTATATTAAAAAAGAATCCGGGTTATGTGAAGGCCTTGTTTATGCTTTCCGACATTTACAGTAAGAAAAACGAGGAAGGTGCTTCCGCCAAACGGGAAGGATATCTGAAAGGAATTGTCAAGTACGCCCCCAGGAATCTTGTAGGCAGGCTGTACCTGACGGAAAGCCTGATGGATAACCAGGAATACGATTCAGCCCTGGTACAACTGGAAGACCTGAACAAGGAGTTCCCGGAATTCCCCGGCGAATCGGGAAATTTTTTCCATAAAGCCGTTGCGTTGCTAAAAGCAGGTAAAGGACAGGAAGCGGTAACTCCGGTAAAAATATTTCATAATTTTCTGAAGCTTACCCCTGCCTACCAATCCGGTGTTCAGGACCTGAAAGGCCCGCGGGGAGACCTGATCGGATTTCCCGTGATTACCATGGGAGAAACCACCAGCGGATATATTCCACAGGGTGAGTCCATCCTCGATGCCCTGAAGTTTACGGATATCACGGATCTAGCCGGACTGAATACGGGAAAATCATCCGGTATAAAGGTTAATTACGTAACGGTAGGGGATTACGATAATGACGGCGATCATGATGTTTTCCTTTGCATTACTGGAAAAAGCGGGCAGGCCGGAATGCTTTTCCGGGATGATATGGGAACTTATACGGATGTGACTAAAGAAGCAGGAATTGACATTCCGGGCAATGGGATAACAGCCGATTTTTCAGATTATGATAATGACGGGTATGTGGATCTTTTTGTGACCACGGAAACCGGGACCTATTTACTTCATAATACCGGTCAGGGAAAGTTTAAGGATGTAACGGCAGGTTCGGGAATTGATGGCAAGACCAGTGAGAACTTCGAGCTTTTCGTGGATGAAGATCACGACGGGGATCTCGATATTCTTACCGGCAATGCTAAATCCAATAAACTATACAGGAATAATTCAGATGGGACATTCCTGGAAGATTCAAAAAATGCCGGGATAATTGAAACAGGGCTTGATACCCGGACGGCCGCCTTTGGGGATTTTGATGATGACGGAGATATCGACCTCATCCTTGCGAATAATAATGATCCGGACATTCTTTATACCAATCTTAGGGAGGGGAAATTCAAGAATATTTCTTCTACCAGTGGCATCGGTGACCAGAAGGGATCGACAGCCGTTGCGGTGGGAGATTACAACAATGACGGCTACCTGGATTTATTTATCGGATCTTCCGGAGCTGCGCCTTGCCGTTTACTTCAGAATAAAAAGGACGGTACGTTCATGGATGATAAAAATGCCGATGAATGGCTGAAGGATCTCAATGGAATTAAATGCGACAAAGCCGAATTTTTTGATTTTGATAATGACGGATCCATGGATCTCCTGGTAGCCGGAGAAAACCCGGATAAATCCAAAAGAGGGCTTTATCTTTTCCATAACGACGGATGGGGAAAATTTGAGGATAAAAGCAGTCTTTTACCAGCCAATATTCTTAATGCTAAAAATTTCTACCTGGCTGATTTCAACGAGGACGGCGACTTTGATATATATTTAGTCGGTCCGGACGGCGACTTTCACCTTCTCCGCAATGATGGAGGGAATGCCAATCATTACCTGAAGATCAAACTGGTAGGCCTGAGAACTGGTTCGAGTAAAAATAATTATTACGGCATCGGATCCAAGCTGGAAGTCAGGGCAGGGGCCTTATACCAGATGAAGGAAATTACCGACCCCGATGTGCTGGTCGGAATAGGTAACCATGCCCGTGCCGATGTGGTCAGAATTCAATGGACCAACGGAGTATCGCAGAATATTTTTTCTCCGGCCAGTAACCAGGACCTTGTCGAGCAACAGGAGTTGAAAGGGTCATGTCCTTTCCTGTATGCATGGAACGGAAAAGAATTCGTCTTTGTGAAAGACATGTTATGGAAGAGTGCTTTGGGTATGCCCATGGGCATCATGGGGGGAAACACCGCTTACGCCTTCCCGAATGCCTCGGTTGAATATATCCGGCTCCCGGGTCAACTGCTTAAATCTGAAAATAATAAACTTCAATTGAAGTTCACTTCAGAGTTGTGGGAAGCTATTTATACCGATCAGTTAAATCTGATTGCCGTGGATCATCCTTCTGATATGGATATTTATGTCGATGAAAAGTTTTCTCCACCGCCGTTTGCCCCTTTAAGGATCTTTAAAGTCAGGGAAAAACATTTTCCGGTTACGGCAACCGATGGATTCGGAAATAATGTGCTCCCGCTTTTATTAAAGCGTGATGATAAATATGTGGCGACTATGATGCCTGATCAATACCAGGGGGTTACCGAACCATCTTCCCTGGTACTGGATCCGGGAACGTTTCAAACCAAAGACAGCAGTTTCCTTTTCCTTCAGGGATGGATATTCCCCACCGATGCATCGATTAATTTTGCCTTGTCACAAAATGGTAAATTGAAATCCATTCCGCCCTACCTGCAGGTAAAAAATAAAAAGGGCCAATGGGTAACCGTCATCGACAACATCGGATTTCCTTCCGGGAAAAATAAAACCGTCGTCGTCGATCTTACAGGAAAATATTTATCTGCTGATCATCGTGTAAGAATATTGACCAACATGCAGATCTACTGGGATTGCGCCTTCTTTGCCGGATTATCGCACGAACCTGTTAAAGTGACCTGGCTGGATCCGGAATCTGCCGATTTACATTACAGGGGATTTTCCGCCATGTACAGAAAAGGCGGCCGGTACGGTCCTCACAGCTTTGATTATAATAAGGTAACAAGTTTCCCCAAGTACAGGGACCTTAGCGGGAATTATACCCGATACGGGAATGTACTGCCATTGCTGGAAAAACCGGACGATAAATATATCATCAGCAATGCCGGGGATGAGGTTTCCCTGACCTTCGATAACAGCCGGCTTCCCGAACTTAAGAAAGATGAAAAACGGGACTACCTTATTTACAGTGTGGGTTGGGTGAAGGATGGGGACCTCAATACGGCGACGGGAAATACCGTTTACCCGCTTCCATTTCATGGCATGAAGGAATATCCTTACGGCAAGGATGAACACTACCCTGACGATGCCGCCCATCTTAATTATTTAAAAACCTATAACACGCGGGAGGTAAACGATGAAGCTTTCAAAAGAGTAGTCGCTGATGTTAAGCAATAATTATTGAGGAAATCATATCAATTGGCGAACCTTATTCCATTGAAATTTTACTATTTTTCACCTTCAATCTCATGAATGGGGCCTTGATGAATAAATGGTATTTAACCCCGGGGAAGAGACCCGGACCTAAATTTACAGAGCAGAGCTCCGTGAAATTATACCACCACCTTTTCTTCTGCCCATAACGGAACGCGAAGGCGGATTAAATAAGATTAACGAAATGTCATCAGACTATTTCCTTTAGGTTTTATTTTCGGCAATGAATTGCCGGGCTCCCTATAATGGCGCAGATTTGCATGAATATTTTATAATATATGATTCAGACAATTGCCGGGAAATTAATTAAGCCGATCTTTTTTTTGTTTCTATTCGTGATATCGTTGATGGGTACAGCGCAGAATAAAAGAGTTGTATTCACAGACGTTACAAAACAGTCCGGGATTCATTTTAAATATACTTTCGGCGACACCATTTACGACAATATACTGGAAAGCAGCGGGTCGGGGGTTACTGTTTTTGATTATAACAATGACGGCTTAATGGATATTTACCTGCTTAACGGCACCTACCTGCCGGGAATAAGCGATCCTTCCGGCGTCGTTAATAAAAATACTCCCAATGAATTATACAGGAATAACGGAGACGGCACATTTACGGAAGTCGCGGAACAAGCCGGACTGGATGACCGTCACTGGAGCATGGCTGCTGCCGCTTTTGACTATGATGGCGATGGTGACGTGGACGTTTATCTTTTGAATTACGGCCCCAATGTATTTTACAGGAATAACGGGGATGGCACTTTCACGGATGTAACCGATCAACTTCATCTTCGTGGCCCTGATAAACTCAATGGTTTCACCAAGTGGAGCGTTGACGCCGCTTTCTGGGATTATAATCATGACGGCAGAACCGATATTATGGTAGGAAATTTTCTTGCTTTCGATCCGGCTTATGTTTCTCCCAACAACCCGGATATGATGCCTGAGCCGTCAGAATACAAAGGCCAGGCTTCTTTGTTATACCGGCAGGAAAAGGACGGCACCTTTACCGATGTTACAAAACAAATGGGCTTTTACTACCCTGATTCCAAATGCATGGGATTGACGGTATATGATTATGACGATGACGGCGACCTTGATTTATTCCAGGGCAATGACCACCAGATGAATTTCATGTTCCGGAATGACGGGAACGGGAAATTCACGCAGGTCGCTGAGCAAATAGGAGTTGCTGCCAATTCAAAAGGCTTACCGACCGGCTCCATGCACGGCACCCCGGCCGATGTGGATGGAGACGGAAAAATTGACCTGCTGGTTACCGACCTTCAGTACGGTGCCATGTACAGAAATACAGGCAATGGTTTCTTCGAAGATATTACAGCCTCCAGCGGAATAGCATCTGCTTTTTCAGGAAAAGGACAGTGGGGGGCTGAACTCTTTGATTATGATAATGATATGGATCCCGACCTGTTTGCGGCCAACGGAAACGGCGAAGCATTGATATTGCAATATCCGCTGTTCATGATAAATGACGGCAAAGGGCATTTTACCGATATCGGTAAAGAGGTTTGTGATTATTTCAACCATAAGAGATCGGGAAGAACAGTTGCCGCTGTGGATTATGACAATGACGGAGATATGGATCTTATCATCTCCCATGTTGACCTGGAAGGCAATGCCGTGCTGCTTCGAAATGACGGAGGTAACCGGAATCACTGGATGGGTCTTACTCTTAAAGGCGACGACGGACCGGCATCGGCGATAGGAGCAAGGGTAACGATAACGGCGGGCAATAAAACACAGGTTTTTGTTAATCAATGGGCTACGTCGTACCTGTCCTATAACGATCCAAGGTTGCATGTCGGACTGGGAAGTAACCCGATAGCAGAAAAGATAATAATCAACTGGCCTAATGGGAAAAAAGAAAGCTTTGAAAATGTAAAAGCAGACCGGTACCTGGTAATAAAAGAAGGAAGTGGAATTAAATAATATAGTTCGAAGTCGAGTAAGAACAAAACACCACGAAGGACGAGGTTTGAATGAATGGATTCGTGATTCATTTGGAGAATACTTTTTGATAAACAAAAAAATTTTTAAAGAATTTCAATTCCTCTTGCTGCTGCGACTCATTGACCCATTGACCCCTTAGTTTTTATTGGATAGACTAAATCGATGAAAACTCATTAATCATTTTCTTTTTAATTAAATTTACACCGGCTGAAAAAATCTTTAAAAATGAATAATCAATACTTAAGCAGGGTCGTGGATTTGACAGACGCTTCATCCAATCTGATTTACAATATGACTG
>CAYNCU010000123.1:0-12935 GCA_964395765.1 uncultured Roseivirgaceae bacterium
GCAAAAAAGAGGCATCAGTATTAATACCTTTATTTCAAAGGATATTCCTGTGGTTAATGCCGATATTTCATTGATTGATCGTGTCTTGCAAAATCTCATCGATAATGCCATGCGTTTTTGCAAGGAAGGTGATTTCATAAATATCGAACTGAACCTTGATGAACCGGGAAAAGTAAAAATTTCCATCGCCGATTCCGGGGCCGGTATCGACAAAGACGAATTACCGTATATTTTCGAGCGGTACTACAAAGGTGAAAGGCACGGAGGAAGCACCGGGCTGGGTCTGGCCATTGTGAAAAAAATAATCGAACTGCATAAAACCGACATCCGGGTAAATAGTCGGCCCGGGAAGGGAACCATCTTTACCTTTCACCTGCCTGTTGCCACGGCCGTTTAAATTATTATAAATCCTTTAATTTTTCGTGACTTTCCTGTGATACTTATTCGGGAGCTTTGAGGGTGTAACAAAAAATTCATCCTCATGAAAACTAAATACGTATTGCCTTTACTTCTTCTCTTTGCCTTTTTCCAGGCTTGTAATAAGGACAAAGTTACGGTCACGCCATTGGATCCGGATACCGCTGGGGATGTTTCGATTGACCGTTTCAGCAGTGACGCCGCGCACCTGTTTGTAAGGAATTCAGATAACAATTTCCCCGGGCCCAATGACCCTATTGATTTCGACAATATTCCTGCCTTTATCACTCACGGTCTGGGACCGAAGGGTGAAATGACCACGTATTACAATTTCGACGTACAAAGCCCAAGTCCTGCCGATATCTGGGTATTATTCAAGGAAGGTTCCACGACACCAGTTGACGGCCAGTTGAATATAGTGAATGTTATTCCCGGCGACGCGGGCTACAATGATTTTTGGCTGGTTAACAAGGTAACGGTACCTTCGGATTATGTGGCCAACACCGTTACCAGTTATGATGAAATCATAAAAAAAGGATATTCTATCCAACCAACCACGATGGTTGTCAACTGTCCGATCGTTCCCAAAGGCTCCACAGCCAGTCTTCGTTATTCTTCCGGGGAAAGCAACCAGCTTACGCGGGGTTGGTACAAGGATAAAGTGGTTTATTATTTTACCTTTAAGGAAGCGGACCTGATGACAACAGCCGGTTTGGTGCCTGTTTCGGATATTTATGTATCCTTTAATATAAATCCGGACCAGGAAGGTGGCGGTCCGGCGTCGGGATTCAAGACTGAAGATGGCATGGCCACGGGACAAACCCATAATGTACCCGAAACATTGCCCGGCGATCCGGGTTATTCACCTTTGTGGGATGTAAACATTTATGACAATGCCGATTTCGGAATGGTAAGCAACCTGGCTACGGCCACCGGTGCCAATATTCTTGCCGAAGGCGCAGTAATAGTCAATTGTCCCATTGTATCCGTTCAGCAATAAAGGTGAAGGTCAATAAATAATTAATAAACAATTTTAAAATCTGGTTAGTATTAATATAAAAATCAAACAACAATGATCTTCAAGATTAAATCAGCACTTTATACCCTGCTTATACTTCTGCCGGTATTAACGGCCTGTTCACAGGGAAAAACGGATAAAATGGCTGAAAACAATGATCCGGCGACAACTCCATCCGACACCAGTGTTCATTACAGGAAGCTGACCCCTGCTGAGAAAGCAGTGATTATTGACAAAGGAACTGAAGCGCCGTTTACCGGGAAATACGATAACTTTTTCGGCAAGGGAGTATACGTCTGCAAACGATGCGGCGCACCCTTATTCCGTTCAAACGATAAATTCAAATCCAATTGCGGCTGGCCGAGTTTTGACGACGCCATTCCGGGAGCAATAAAAAGAGTACCCGATCCGGATGGTATCCGGACAGAAATCGAATGCGCAAGATGCGGCGCCCACCTCGGTCATGTATTTTTCGGGGAAGGATTTACCAGCAAGGATGTAAGGAATTGCGTGAATTCAATTTCCCTGGTATTTATTCCCGATTCCACTGCCGAAGCCAGGCTGGATACAGCCATCTTCGCCGGTGGATGTTTCTGGGGTGTACAGTATTTCCTTGAAAAAGCCCCCGGGGTTGTTTCTTCCGAAGTCGGTTATTGCGGTGGCAAGGTTAAAAACCCAAGTTATATGCTGGTATGCAGTCATACCACCAATTATGCCGAATCGGTAAGAGTAATTTACGATCCGTCGCAAACCTCTTATGAAAAACTGGCCAAATATTTCTTTGACATTCATGATCCTACGCAGGTTAACCGGCAGGGCCCCGACATAGGCGAAAATTACCGTTCGGAAGTTTTCTATCTGAATAAGGACCAGAAAATGATAGCCGAAAACCTGATCAGTGAACTCAAGACAAAAGGATATGATGTTGCCACAAGAGTTGAACCGGCCACTACTTTCTGGCGCGCGGAGGATTATCACCAGTTATATTACGATAAGGAAGGCGGTACGCCCTATTGTCATAAATATGTAGACCGATTTTAAAAATCGAGCCGGGATCATTGCTTAATGATAATTGAGCATTGCCTATTGAGAGTAAAAATGAAATACTCAGTAATCAATATACAATGCTCAATTTTTATTTTACCAGGGCATAAACAAAGCATTGGCGAACAGCATTTTTCCTTCTTCCCAGAAATCCCTGAACAAAGGATCGTCAACCATATAAACTACGGAGCCCCGGTTATTATTTTCGACTCCGAATTCAAGCGCATTTACAAGTTTGGATTTCGTATTACTTCCGGCATAGCCTTCCACTCTGCTTTTTGAATTTTTTATCACTCCGACATTAAAACCTTTGGCAAGCATGGCATAGCGGTCATTGGATTGTTTTAAGGAATAGTAGAATGAAGGGTATCCAAATGCAAGTGGATGTGAGTTATCAAGGCTTACCCTGAAAATTCCACCCGAAATTACATCCTTCAGGTCATTGCGTTCCTTGTTTTCAAAAGTTACCCATGGTGAATTTTCAAGGGTCATTTTTTGAATCATTACTTTTTCGGAGTCGTTTAAATAGGTTTTCAGACCGAATTTCTCCTTATCGGCAAATGATTCAAGCGCATCTCCTTCCAGGATAAGCCTCCCGCCTTTGGCAACCCATTCATTCAGCGATTTCAGGTAATCATCGTCAAAGTACTTATTATAATTTCCGGAAGGGATGATGAGGACATCCACCCGTGACAGGTCGGATTGTTTGAGATAAGAAGTATTGATCCTGTGGACGGGAAAGTCGATTTCATGATCCATAAAATACCATATTTCGCCGCATTCTCCGGAATAGACATCATCTCCGGTCAGCAATGCGATATAGGGTTTTTTAATATAGCGGAAGTCTTTCGATCCCATATCATCTCCTTCCGTCGACATACCGGAGATTAAAGCAACCAATTGCCCGGGATAGATCCGGTTAAAACGGTTATATAATTGGTTAATCGTTTCTCCCTGGTTTCGGTTATCTGCTTCCATGACGAAGAAACTTCCCCTGGCAAACCGGATGTTCTTAAACTGAACCGGTAAAATATTAGTGCGGATCTTTAATCCCGATTGCAATAAAACCGCCATCAGCCGAATAGCATCCAGACCTTCCCCGGGAATAGCAAATGCATACATATTCCCTGATGAGGTTTCATGTATATTTTTTTCTACAGGAGGGATAGTTGTATATTTTATATCCTCGTTCATGCCATAGGCATTGATACCATAGGCATAAGGCACCGACCAGGCGGTTATATCATACGTCAGGGAATCTTCAAGCCTGGATTGAGGTTCGAAAAGAACTTCAGTCAATTTCTCTTTGGGTTGCAGGCCCGGGATGACAAGATCACCAATGTGAATATTAACCGGTACAATTTTATTCGCGTTGTAGTCATACGCATTATAATTTTTGGTTTCCTCAGCGTATCCGTATTTAATTTTATGAAATTCCAGCAGGCGTTTTATTTTATTGATTTTATAGGTAGGATTGGAAACGGGAATAATATAATCCCGGTATTTTGGCTTAAATCCATTGTTTTTGAAATCATAATAATTCCGGAAATTGTCCAGTAATGCTTGCTCATTATTGACTGCTGTTTCTATCGTGGAAAGCCCGGATGTTGTATGCTGCATAATCCTGTCTTTCAGGGTTAAGGTATCGCCGGTTTCGAGGATCACCTGCAATCCTGCCCTTTCTCCTCCGGCCACCTCATAGGTCATACCGACGGACCCGCTGAACATCGGATAGGTATCTCCATAACCGGGATAATAAAGATCATAGACTTGTTGGGTAAAATACCGCCAGCCATGAGCGTCAAAATGTTTCGCATTATTTTCACCGATGACCTGTTGAAAATTTCTTTGCCATGGGGTGATCATTTCGTGGTAGGGTTTGGCTGCCGGGGCAAAATAATAAGGATTGTTTATTTCCTGTTCGTGGAAATCAACGTGGATCTGGGGAAGCCACTCGTTAAATATTTTTACCCGGTTTTCAGTTTCTTTTTGGGTAACCCATGCCCAGTCACGGTTCAGATCGAAATAATAATGATTTACTCTTCCTCCCGGCCAGGGTTCATGATGTTCCTCGGATTGGATCCCCGGGTCCGGTTCTTCACCCGACTGCTGCTCGAACCAGCTGACATAACGCTCCCTTCCGTCAGGGTTGAGACATGGATCTATTATAATGATGGCATTATTCAGCCAGTTGTCATGGTCTTTATCCTTATGATTTACCAGTTGCCAGGCGGTTTCCATCGCTGCCTCACTGGAGCTCGGCTCATTTCCGTGAATATTATAGCTTAGCCACACAATTACTTTGGGAGAGGTGTTCGCCGGACTCTCGTCCATACCTGCCAGCGATAGGTTTTCCCTTCTTAATAAATCAAGATTACTAATATTCCCCGCTGAAGATATGACGGCAATCACCTGGGCCCTGTGCTCGCAGGTGGTACCATATTGAATTAATACTAAATTATCACTGGTCGAATCCAGCCGTTTGAAGTAACTTAATATTTCGTGGTAATGCGTGTAGCGGCTTCCGGCTTCATACCCCAGGAATTGTTCCGGCGAAGGTGGTTGAGGCATTGCCTTGCAGATCGTCAGTAGCAGGCAGGAAACGCTGACTAAAATTTTTTTTAACATCCTTTCTTATTTTTCTGAATTAAACTAAAAAACGGCCTAATATGCTAAAAAACGATCAAATGAAATTATTAATGGTTATTTAACTTTTCCTATTTTGAATTTAAACCATATTTTTTGCATCTTTGAAAGGGACTTAAAAGTGTTATGCAAAGAATTTTTTTAATTGAGGACGATCCGGTCTATGCGGAGTTTCTTAAAAAATCCCTTGAAAGGGGCAAAACTTTTACTGTTCAGGTGTTTCAGAATGCCGAAAAATGCCTGAAAGCGCTTGATAGTGAAATCGATCCTAACTACATAATTATTGACTATTTTCTTCCTGGCATGAGCGGGATAGAGCTTTATAAAAAATTGCGTCAGCAAAAGGTAAAAGCTATGATGGTAATTCTCAGCTCCAATACCGACGGCTCCCTGGTTGTCGATCTCGTAAAACAAGGGGTCAGGAATTACGTGGTAAAAGATGAAAATGTTATGGATTCCCTACAGTCGATCTTTGATGAAAACCCCGATAAGCTGATCGATATCTATTCTTCCTGAATTAATTGGAGGTGCTCAGATAATTACCGTTACCGTAATCCCTCCGCTTTCTTCGTTCCTGGCAAAAATTTTACCCTCTATCATTTTCATAAATTCTGAAGCCAGGTACATTCCCAGCCCGGTAGTTGATTCACCCAACGTGGGCTTTGTGCTTAGTTTTTGAAATTTCTTGAAGATCAAGCGCAATTCCTCTTCCGGAATTCCCGGACCATGATCGGTCACGGTAATAATATTTTTCCCCTCTTCAAGCCCCTGCCCGACTTCAACCTGCGATCCGGGGACTGAATACTTGATGGCATTGGAAAGCACGATATCCATCACTTTTAAAAAAATTATTTTATCGGCAAAAATCTCCGAATCCGGCTCACGGCCTTCATAAATAACCGTTATCTTTTTAATTACCGATTGTATCGTAAAATTTCTGATGGCGCGTTGTATGGCTTTTTGAATGGAAAATTTTTCGGGGTTCAGCGTAATATTTCCGTTATCCAGGCTTCTGGAATCATGAAGGTTTTTAATCATTTCCGTTCCTCCCAGCACAGCCATATACATTTTGTCGATATATTCTTTTTGACGTGCAGGAATCTGGGCGGCTTCCATTTCGAACATTTGTATCAAAGCGAATAACTGTGCAAATGGCGAGCGGATATCATGGGAAATAATCTTAAGAAGGTTATTTTTTTCCTCGGTAAGTCTGGCAATTATCTCATCTTTATTCAGGCTCTCATCCATATTAAAACTTATAAAAATAAATCACAGCTAAGGCCAGGATCTTAAAAATCGACGGCCTGCATGTAAATATATGTACAATGAATTAATTTTCACCTCTGAATGATCTTCAACATTCTCCGGTATCTTGTGTAAATTGAAATGCCGGGAAGACCGGGGCCTGTTAACAGGTCGGGAACAGAAAATAATTTTTTAGCTTAATTGAACAGTTTATGGACCGAATGATCAGGAAAGTTGCCGTGCTCGGTGCAGGGATCATGGGATCTCGATTAGCGTGTGTTTTTGCCAATATCGGGACAGAGGTTTTGTTGCTTGACCTGGCCAACCACGCACTGACGGAGGAAGACAAACAAAAGGCCAGAGGTGAAAACAATCCTGAAGTCATGAACAGGAATGTTCAAAGCGCTCTTGCTGAAGCGATCAAATCGGAACCGTCCCCTATTTTTAGAAAGGACCTTGCCATTCATATTAAAACAGGAAATTTCGAAGCCGATTTTCACCGGATCGCGGATTATGACTGGATCATGGAAGCGGTAGTTGAGAACATTGAAATTAAAAAGGAAATTCTTTCAAAGGTTGACGACTTCCGTAAACCGGGTACCCTGATTACGACCAACACCTCCGGGATTCCCGGCCGTTTATTGGCCGAAGGGAGGTCACGCGATTTCCGTGAAAATTTTTGCGGCACTCATTTCTTCAATCCTCCCCGGTACCTCCGTCTTCTCGAAATAATTCCTGCCCCGGACACATTACCGGCTGTGATTGATTTTCTCAACCATTACGGTGATCTGTACCTGGGAAAACGTACCGTAGTGTGTAAGGATACACCCGGTTTTATTGCCAACCGGATCGGGGTTTTCGGCGTGATACACACACTAAAAGTAATGAAGGACCTTCGGTTGGGAATTGATGAAATTGATAAACTAACCGGAACCATTGCCGGCAGACCTAAATCAGCCACCTTCAGGACATCCGATATCGTCGGGCTTGATACCTTTATCCGGGTAACTACAAATCTTTATGCATCATTGCCCGATGATCCGGAACAGGAAGCCTTCAAACTCCCGGAACTAATTATTGAGCTTGAAAAAAGGAATTGGCTGGGGGACAAAACAGGACAGGGTTTTTATAAAAAGGTAAAAAACAAAAAAGGAGCATCGGAAATATTGACCCTTGACTTAAATGATTTTGAATACAAGCCCCGAAATAAGGTAAGATTCCAGACCCTGGGAACTGCCAGGAGTATAGATACTTTAAAGGAAAGACTACCGGTTCTTTATCATGGCCGTGATAAAGCTGGTGAATTTTATCGTCGTACGTTGAATGAATTATTCAGGTATGCTAGTCAATGTGTTCCCGGGGTTTCGGAGGCAATCTATAAAATTGATGAGGCCACCAAGGCCGGTTTCGGCTGGGAATACGGACCTTTTGAGACCTGCGATATCATCGGTGTGGGAGAAATAACAGAAGGATTAAAATCAACAGGATCCGAATCGGCTCGCTGGGTTTCTGAAATGCTGTCACAAGGACTGAGGAATTTTTATATTACTGAAAATGGAATAAAAAAATATTATGACGTTGCCTCCGGAAATTACCTGCCGGTTCCCGGGAAACAAGGGGCTATCGTACTGGATCATCTTCATGAAAATCACCTGCTTTGGGGAAATTCAGGCTGCTCTGTCATTGACCTTGGCGATGGGATCCTGAATATTGAATTTCACACCAAGATGAATACGATGGGCGCTGAAGTGATTGAAGGAATAAACAAGGGTATTGAATTGGCCGAAAAGGATTTCCGGGGTGTTGTGATCGGGAATGACGGGCAAAACTTTACGGCGGGTGCCAATCTCGGCATATTGTTTATGCTTGCCATTGAACAGGATTATATAGGGCTTAATCTGGCGATTCAGACTTTCCAGAACACCATGAGGAGAATAAGATATTCCGGCATCCCTGTTGTAGTTGCCCCCCATGGCCTGAGTTTAGGTGGAGGCTGTGAAATGTCGCTTCACTCCGATCATGTTCAGGCAGCGGCTGAAACTTATATAGGCCTGGTCGAAGTGGGTGTGGGATTGGTTCCCAGCGGCGGCGGCACCAAGGAAATGACAAAGAGAGTTTCCGAACATTTTGAACCGGGTGACATCGAGTTTAATATCCTTCAGAATATTTTCATGAACATCGGTACCGGTAAAGTAGCCACATCTGCCCTGGAAGCTGTGGATATGAAATATCTCAGGGAAAGTGATGGTATCAGCATCAACCCGGACCGGTTAATTTCAGACGCCAAATCCGAAGCCATACGCCTCGCCAATGCGGGGTATTCCATGCCGGATCCAACCCGGAAAATCCGGGTTTTGGGAAGATCTGCCCTGGCCTTATTCAAGGCAGGGATCCAGGGTATGCGAACCGGGAATTTTATTACTGACCATGATGTTAAAATTGCGGAGAAAATTGCATGGATCATGTGCGGAGGAGATTTGTCAGCGCCAACAGAGGTGTCAGAGCAGTACCTGCTCGACCTTGAGCGGGAAGCCTTTATGTCATTATGCGGTGAAAGAAAAACCCTGGAAAGAATAGAGGCAATCCTCCAGGGCAGAAAACCTTTACGGAATTAAAATACGGATAAGATGAACGCTTACATAGTCTCAGGTTTCAGGACGGCGGTAACAAAGGCTAAAAAAGGTGGGTTCCGGTTTACCCGCCCTGATGACCTTGCAGCAGAAGTGATAAAACACCTGGTCAGATCTATCCCCGGTTTCGATAAAAAACTTGTCGACGATCTTATCGTGGGCAACGCCGTACCTGAAGCGGAGCAGGGAATGCAGATCGGCAGGATGATCTCACTGCTTTCTCTTTCCCGGGATATTCCCGGAATGACCGTTAACCGCTATTGTGGAAGCGGACTTGAAGCGATCAATATTGCCGCTTCAAGGATTCATGCCGGTATGGCCGATTGTATCATCGCCGGCGGCACCGAGAGCATGTCTCTTGTTCCGATGCTTGGCTGGAAGACAGCCCTGAATTACGACATCGCCAGTAACCATCCCGATTATTATACCAGCATGGGACTGACCGCAGAAATCCTCGCCGCACAGATGAATATAACAAGGGAAGAACAGGATGAATTCGCTCTTTCTTCCCATAAAAAAGCAGTAAATGCCATTGATAAAGGGTTTTTCAGGGAAGAAATTCTGCCCGTTTGCGTTAAAGAAACTTATCTCGATGAAGCGGAGAAAAAACAAACACGAGAATTTATTGTCGATACCGATGAAGGCCCCCGGCATGATACCAGCCTTGAAGCTCTTTCAAAATTAAAACCGGTTTTTGCAAAAAACGGAAGCGTAACGGCAGGTAATTCATCACAGACTTCTGATGGTGCCGCCTTTGTACTTCTGTTTTCTGAAAATTTCCTGAAACAGTTCAATTGCAAACCGCTGGCCAGGCTTCTCTCCTATGCCGTGGCCGGCGTAGATCCGAAAATCATGGGTATAGGGCCGGTAGAAGCTATCCCGAAAGCTCTGAAAAAGGCAGGGCTGAATCTTAATAATATTAACCTGGTGGAACTTAACGAAGCCTTTGCCGCTCAGTCGCTGGCCGTCATAAAGAAACTGGATCTGGATATAAATACATTGAACGTAAATGGTGGCGCCATAGCCCTGGGACATCCGCTGGGATGCACAGGAGCCAAACTCACGGTTCAGATCCTTCATGAACTGCGCAGACGGCATCAACGTTACGGAATGGTAACAGCCTGTGTCGGCGGCGGGCAGGGCGTGGCAGGAATATTTGAGTGTCTGTAGTTATTTCGATTTTGATCTGTGATTTCTGAACTCAGACACTGACTTACAAAATGGAAAAGCCCGCAATCAATACGGGCTTCCCTCTTAAAAACCTATTCTTTCTAAGTCCCTTTTCAGAATAGGGAGATTCATTCTTTGATCAGGACATTTCCTTGCCGATTCTTTCCAGCAAGGTCTTCGTTGTCCTGACTCCATCTTCTTCCGATAAACCGGAGCCTTCATATTCTATCCCGATACGGCCGGTAAAGCCTGCCGCTTTTATAATTTTTAACATCCGGCTATAATCAATAACGGTTTCATTCCCATTACTGTCAAATTCATGGGTTTTTGCGCTTACCCCTTTTGCGAAGGGCATCATCAATTCCACTCCTTTATACCGGTCATATTCCTCTTCACAAATCATTTTGCCGTTTTCATATTTACCTTTGATACAGAAATTGCCAAGGTCAGGCAAAACGCCGCAATAGGGGCTGTTAACATTTTTCATGATCTGTGTAAGCCATTCCGCATCGGAGGAAGACCCCCCGTGGTTTTCCACGATAATTTCCAGTTTGTTTTTCGCGCCGTAATCCGAAAGGGTCATCAGGCTGTTAGTCATCGCATCCTGCATTTCCTGATCCGTGCCTTTTCCGCGGGCATTGACCCGGATGGCATGACAGCCAAGGTACTTGGCAGCATCCACCCATTTATAATGATTTTCCACCCCCTGTTTTCTTTCCGATTCATCCGGTGAGGCCAGGTTGCCTTCGTTATCGATCATGATCAATACGCAGGTAACCCCCAGGTCATCACAGCGCGTTTTCAATTCTTTAAGATAGTCCATGTCTTTAGCTTTATCTTTGAAGAATTGATTTACAAATTCGACGCCATCGATGCCGAATTCATTTTTGGCGCGTGATGGAAAATCAAGGTTATCCATTTTTTTGGCAAAAAGTTCCTTGTTGAAGGACCATTCCGCCAATGAAATTTTAAAAAACAGGTTATCCGCAGGTCGTACCATCGCCTTTAATTCCGGCAGACGCGAAAAAATGGAAATCCCGGCTGTCAATGCCAGGCTTTTTTTTAAAAATTCTCTTCTCTGATTACTTTCCATAGTCAAAAAAATTAAATTAAAAATTCAACATTCAGATTTGCCGTACATGCCGGTGAAAAAATATTGTTTCAATATAGTAATAAATATATAAAAATGATTTTTAATTAACTATGTTCTTTCAATTTCAATTAATTTCGGATCACAAAATTTTCCCGTTATGAAGATTATCACGGTCAATGACCCGGCATCGCAAAAAGAATTCATCAGGTTCCCCTTAAAAATATACAAGGATATCCCCCAATGGATCCGTCCACTGGATAAGGATATTGCCGATGTATTCGATCCCCGGAAAAACAAGTTTTTCCGGCATGGAGAGGCAATCCGCTGGATACTGGTCGATGATACCGGCAAGACCATTGGAAGAGTAGCCGCATTTATCAATAACAAAACAGTGAACAAGGATAATGACCAGCCTACCGGGGCCATGGGATTTTTCGAATGCATCAATGATCAGGAAGCCGCATTTATGTTATTTAACACTTGCAAAAAATGGCTTAATGAAAAGGGTATGGAAGCCATGGATGGCCCCATCAATTTTGGCGAAAGAAGTGAATGGTGGGGATTGCTGATTGACGGCTATGATCTGGAACCCAACTACCGTTGTAATTATAACCCGCCCTATTATAAGGATTTATTCGAGTCCTATGGTTTCCGGATCTATTTTAAGCAACTCACCTATGGCCGTAAAGTAATGGATACCCTGGTTGAAAAGGTTTATGATAAAGCGAACCGGATAAGGCAAAACCCCAAGTATACATTTTCGACGCTTGAGCTTAAAAAATTGGGACTTTATACAGATTATTTCAGGGATATCTATAATAAGGCCTGGTCGAAACACAAAGGAGTTCCCCAACTTACGGACATACAGGCCAAGAACATGATGAAACAGCTTAAACCACTGATCGACCCCAACATCATGTTCTTTGCCTTCTATGATAGAGAGCCGGTCGGCTTTTATATCATGATCCCGGAGGTCAACCAGATCTTCAAACATGTGAACGGTAAACTTGACATGGTAGGCAAAGCAAAATTTGTCTGGCACCGATACCGTAAATCCTGCCGGAAAATGCTCGGACTTGTATTCGGCATAATCCCGGAACACCAGGGAAAGGGTCTGGAAGGAGCCATTATTATGGCGGCAAGGGATTTACTCCAGGAAAAGTATCTAAGGTATGATGAATTGGAGATGAACTGGATCGGTGATTTTAATCCCAAGATGATCCACATGGTTGAACAGGTAGGCGGTAAGGTCACCAAAACACATGCTACCTACAGGAAGTTATTCGATGAAACGAAGCCCTTTAAACGGCTGTCCGTGATAGAATGATCAGCAGAGCTTGACGTAACTGCCCAGCCACTTCGTATTCTTCTTATATTTAGCCATGATTTTTTTCACCTTCTTATCGTCAATATGGCCATCGAAATCTATAAAGAACCAGTATTTGAATTTCTTTCCCGATTTCGCAGGCCGGCTCTCGATCTTGGTCAGGTTAATTTTCGAATGATAAAAATCCTGAAGGAAAGTCACCAGGCTTCCGGGTTCATCGGGAAGCATGGTCAGGATACTGGTTTTATCATTGCCTCCCGGTTGGTTTTTAAAGTTCCGGCTGATGATCAAGAAACGCGTGAAATTATCGGTCGAATCCTCAATGTTGTCAAAGAGGATCGGTAG